>NZ_JBSFGS010000017.1:0-192058 GCF_053596675.1 Kitasatospora sp. NPDC001664 | reverse complement strand
CGGGGAGCGCCGGCTCGGTGCGGAGGTCGACGCGGGGGACGCGGAGTGGGCGGCCGCGTGGTGGCCCGAGGGCCCGGCGCGCAGCTCACCCGCACCTCGGCGCGGGTCCCCTGCGGCGCGTGGCGCAGTGTGTTCGCCAGCGACTCCTGGACGATCCGGTGCACCGTCAGCTGCGCCGTGGCCGGCACCGCGGCGGCGTCGCCGTCCACCCGCAACCGGGCCACCAGGCCTGCCGCGCCGGTGCGTTCGCACAGGGCCGCGAGCTGCCCGATCCCCGGTGGCGACCGCCGGTCGTCCCCGCGCCCCGCGCCGGGGGCGGCGTCCTGGAGCAGGTCCAGTGCCCGCCGGATGTCGGTGAGCGCCTGCCGCCCGGTCTCCGCGATCCGGGCCGTCACAGCGTGGGTTTCGGCGGGCCGCGCGTGCCCGAGCGCGTCGGCCAGCGCCACCACCACCGACAGGCCGTGCGTCACGCTGTCGTGCAACTCCCGCGCGATCCTGGCACGTTCCTCCTCCACCGCCCAGTGCTCCCGCTCGTCGCGGTCGCGTTCCAGCTGCGCCAGCCGCTCGGCCCGCGCGGCCCGCCGGATCCGGGCGTTGGCCCCGAGCAACGCACTCGCGGCAACCGCCGCCGTCATCGCGGCGGCCGAGGCGAGGACGCGACCCTCGGGCGCCCAGCGCGCCGCCGCCAGCACCGCCCCGGCCACCGCCACCACGCCTGCGGCCCAGGCCGAGCGGGACGGCGCCCGCGCGGTCACCGTCCCGAGGGCGACCAGCAACGCCGCGTCGGCCGGGAGCTGAACACCCATCAGCCACTGCGCGAGCGCCGCGGCTGCGATCGCCCCGAACGCGGCCCGGGGTGCCCGCCTGCGCCACACCAGCGGCAGCACCAGAGCGGTCTGCAACGCGAAGCCCGTACCGCCCGCCACCCGCCCCGGCCCGAGCGTCACCAGGAACAGGGCCGCCGCGAGCCCGGCGTCCGCCACCACGGGCGGCACCCGCCCCGGCAGCCGGGCGAGGGTGCCCGGCAGGCCCGTCCGTACCGCGCCGGTCTCGGCCATCGTGTCCGTCCTCGCGTCCCCGTCGTCCGGCGTTCCTCGCCGGAGCCCCACCGTAGGGCCCCGCGCACGCCGAGGCCTCCGCCCACCGGCGGAGACCGGGGGACACCCCGGAACACCCGGGCCTCCTCCGCGCGCAGGAGCGGAGGAGCCCCGGGGCGCCCCGAGCGCACCCGCGGAATCGTCCCCCGTCACGGCGCCCCGCTCCCCCGGCCGGCGCAACCCTGGTGGTGACCCCGTATCAGCACCGCCCGAGGAGCTCGCCCATGTCCCCCACCCGCCGTGCCCTGCTCGGCACGCTCGGCGCCGCAGCGCTCGCCACCGTGGCCGCCGCCCCCGCCGCGGGAAGCCGCCCCGCCGCCCCCGGCAGGGGACCCGGCTCCGAGCCGGCCCCCGGCACCCCCGTCCCTCTGCGTCTGCCCGCGCCCACCGGGCCCTGGCCCGTGGGCACCGTCGCGCTGCACCTGGTCGACGACAGCCGCCCCGATCCCTTCGTCCCCTCCAAGCCCTACCGGGAACTCATGGCCGGCCTCTGGTACCCGGCCCGACCCGGTGCCGGGCATCCGACGGCCCCCTGGCTCGCCCCGGCCGCGGCGGCCGACTGGGACGCGCACTCCGCACCGGCCCTCGGTGTCCCCGTCGGCGCCGCCGACTGGCGGGGGATCAGGACCCACGCCCGCACGGGCGCCCCGGTCGCCCGCCGCGCCGGCCGGTTGCCCGTGGTGCTGTTCTCCTCCGGCGACGGCGGCTCGCGCGCTCTCGGCACCACCCTGGTCGAGGAGCTGGCGAGCCACGGCCACCTCGTCGTCGCCCTCGACTCCACGTACGAGGCCGAGCAGGTCGAGTTCCCCGGCGGCCGGGTCGAACGCGCCCTCCCGCTCCCCGACGACCTCACTCCGGAGGTGATCGCCGCCCTCCTCGCCGGGCACTCCCGGGCCCGCCTGGCCGACGCCCGCTTCGTCCTCGGCGTGCTCGACCGGCTGGCCCGCCCGGACCGCGCCGGCACCGGCACCCACCCGCTCCCGGACGGGCTCGCCGAAGCCGCCGACCCCGCCAGGACCGGCGTGCTCGGGCAGTCCCTCGGCGGCTCCGTCGCCGCCCAGCTCGCCCACGACGACCCCCGCGTCCGCGCGGCGGCCGACCTCGACGGCAACCTCCTCGCACCCGTCGCCGACAGTGGGCTCACCAAGCCCTTCCTGCTGATGGCCTCCGGCACGAAGTCCCTGCGCACCGAACCGAGCTGGGCCTCCTGCTGGGCGGCCTCCACCGGCCCCCGGCACGCCCTGCGGCTGCGCGACGCCGCCCACGGCTCGTACACCGACCTCCAGGTCCTCCTTCCCCAGCTCGTCCGCCGCCTCCCGGTCCCGGACGCCGCCGGACTCATCGGCACCATCGACCCGTGGCGCTCCCTGGCCGCCCAGCGCACCGCCGTCACCGCCTTCTTCGCGCGGTACCTGACGGGGCGGCCCACCGGCTTCCTCGACCGGCCCGGCGACAACTGGCCGGAGCTGGAAGTGCTGAGCTGAACCGACCCACCCGCCGGCACGGCTCGGCCACCACGGCGACGACCGCCGCCGGCACCAGGTGGACACCGCCCCTGCCGTCGTCGCGACGTCCGCGAGTACCGGGCCGCCCGGGCGGCCGAGCCGGGCACCATCGCGGCCCATGGCTGACGCACCATCACGCGCCGCCCAGGCCGGTGCGGACTGCCGCTGGTTGCGGTTTCCGACCTGGCCCGCATCGAGCGGGCCGCCAGGCCGGCGGCCGGGCCGGAGAGGCCCTCTACGCCACGCCCCGGTCGACCCCGTGGAGGTAGCGTGGCCGGCATGAGCACGGAACAGCGGTGGCGCGTGGCGCCGGACCCCGGCCTGGTCGTCCAGCGGACCTGCGACCACCTGGACGACCTGGCGGCCCCGGCGGCCCCGGCCGAGGTGCCGGCGGACACCGCCCCGGCCTGCGAGGACTGCCTGCGGAACGGCACCACCTGGGTCCACCTCCGCGCCTGCCTGCACTGCGGGCACATCGGCTGCTGCGACAGCTCCCCCGGCCGGCACGCCTTCCGGCACGCGCACGCCGAGCACGGTCACCACATCGCCCGGTCCGTCGAGCCCGGCGAGCAGTGGGCGTGGTGCTACACCGACGAGCTCTTCCTCCGCCCGGCCTGACGGCCGGTCAAATGGACAATTCGTTGACGTTCATCCGACAATCGGTCCCCGTTCAAGCGGTGATCGTTCTAGGGGGACGTACGACATGGGACGCCGAGAGGCCCCGTTGGATCCGGGCGGGGGGCCGCTGTCCCGGTTCGCCGTCGACCTGAGGGAACTGCGCCGCGCCGCCGGCTCGCCCTCCTACCAGGAGCTGGCCCGGCTCACCCACTACGCGGCCTCGACCCTGGCCGCCGCCGCAGCCGGGCGGAAGGCGCCGAGCAGCGCGGTGCTGGCCGCGTACGTCGGCGCCTGCGGCGGTGACGTCGAGGCGTGGGAACGGCGGCGGCTCGCCCTGGCGACGGCGGCGGCGGACGAACCCGACGGGGCGTCAGCCGTGACCCCGGCCGAACCGACCCCGACCGAAACCGAGTGCGGAGACGGAGACGGGGACCGCACCGGACGCCGGATCTCCACATTGCTGCGCCGTCTCGGGGCGCTGGGCGCGGCCGCGGTGTTGCTCCTGACCTGCGCCGCCTCGCAGTCGCCCGACTCCGACACCACCGACCACCGCCGCTGGCTGCGGCTGGGCACCGACGTGCCCGAGCGCTACCGGGGGCTGATCGTGCGGGCCGGGACGCTCTGCGCCGCGCCACAGGTCACGCCGGCCCTGGTCGCGGCGATCCTCAAGACCGAGAGCGGTTTCGATCCGCACCTGCACGACCCGGCCAACGACGAGTACGGCATCGCCCGTTGGACGCCCCGGGTGCTGCGCTACTACCTGCCGGAGGACCAGCAGCGCCGGGTGCCGGTGCCGCCGTTCGACGAGCGGACGTCGATCATGGCGCTGGGGCGGATGCTCTGCACGCTCGCGCCGCAGCTGGAGGGGGTCCCGGGCGATCCGGTGATGAACCTGGCGGCCGCGTACCGGACCGCGAGCTGGGTGGTGCAGCAGAGCAACGGGGTGCCCGAGCGGCTGCGCCCGTACACCGACGTGGTCCGGGGCCACCTGCTGGCGTACGCGCCGGAGCGGGGCGCGTGCCTGCCGTACGCGGCGGGCGCGAGCTCGTACCCACGGGCGTGCGCCCCGTTCGCGCACTGACCGGTCGCGGTCCGCGAGCAGGGTCGAAGGGATTGTCCGGGGATTGTCCGATGATTGTTCGATGGGCCGCTGACCGGCGGAAACACGGCCCGCGATGCGGTTGTGTGGTGCCCGGCACCGGGTCCGTCCGGTGCCGCCGAACCACGATCGAGGGGGAACCACACCCGTGTCCACGACCCGCATCCGCAAGGGCCTCACGGCCGCCGTCACCGGCCTGGCCGCCCTGGCCGCCGTCCTGGTCTCCGCGCCCGGCGCCGCCGCCTACGACGGCAGCCCCTGCCACAGCCCGACCCAGCGCAACCTCACCAACCCCTACAACGGCCACACCTCCACCGAGACCGTCACCTACTGCCCGCTGTGGCGCGGCAACGTCCCGGTCTACGCGACCCGTGACCTGAACAGCGGCGTCGTCGGCTACCTGGTCTACGGCGGCTCCTCGAACTGGTTCGTGTTCGAGAAGCAGGGCACCACCGTCAACCTCGGCGGTGCGGTGAACAACTGGTGGGCCAGCACCCTCGCCGACAACGGCAAGTGGGGCTGGGTCCCGGAGGTCTACTTCTCCGGCGGCGACAACTACGAGGACGACCGCGGCCTCTACATGCCCGGCGACGTGGCCTGCGTCTGGCCGTGCAGCGGCCAGACGCCCACCGCCCCCTGGCGCGCCTGACACCCCCGGCCCGGCGCCGGCTCCACCGCGCCCCGTCACCCGCGGATCCTTCCGCGGGTGACGGGGCGCGGCCGTTTCTCCAGGAAGGGCGTCAGCACACCCACGGTTGATGCACATGACGCACCTCACGGACGAGTTCACTGTTGACGCGGTTCACAGCAGATGCTCTGATTGGCGCGCCGCTCACCACTGCCCATCGTCCGAGAGGTGCCCAGGTTCATGCCGCAGCCGTCAGGCGAGGAAGTCGCACGACAGCCAGTGCTCGCCGTTCACCGTGCCGCCGTTCCAGAACAGCAGGTCGACCCGGGTCGAGTCGTCGTACACGCCGTCCTTGGGCACCGACGTCGTGCCGAGGTAGTCGTGGATGTAGGACTGCACCCTGGTCAGCGCGTTCCTGGTGTTGGCGCCGAACTTCCCGTCCTCCAGCAGCGGCGAGAACCCGTACGCCGCCTGGAGGTTGGAGTAGTCCGCGAAGTGCTCCTGGTAGCAGTGGTTGAGAGTGCGCTGCAGACCCACCACGCCCCAGTTGTTGTTGCTCCCGCTGACGTTCTTCGTGACGCCGTCGCCGTAGTCGAGGCGGCACGCGGGGCTCCCGCCGGTCACCGTCGTCGGGACGTAGGGCGAGGTGTTGGGGCTGAGCTCGCCCGACTGGAGCGTGCGGGTGGAGAAGCCGGTGCAGTGGGTGGTCGAAGCCGCCGCCGGCGGCGCGACCACGACGGCCGTTCCGATCGCGAAGGCCGTGGCGACGACCGCGCCGGCCACTGTCCTGAGTGCCATCGATCTGTTCCTTTCCCCAGAGGAGAACGAGAGTTGTGCCGATTCCGACCGCCCGGGATCCCGTCGGGCCGGCGTCTGCCGGCTCCGCAATCATCCGAGCGGGCACACCACGACGGCTTGAACATTCATGCCCGGTTCGGCTTCGGCCCGGGGTCCCTGGCGGTGCGGCGACGCCGAGCGCTCGTCCCGGCGCAGTGGAGCTGAGCCCGGCGGTCCGTCGCGTCCTGGTCGCCGAGGTGGACGGCATCGCCATGTGGGACGTGCGGCAGCCTTGGGGGTGGCCGGCCGGTCGGTGGTCGCCGGTCGGTGTCGAGGAGACCGACGCCGTGTGCCTCTACCGGAGCGGACACCGGCGGCGTGCCGCGGCAGGCCTGGAGGAGTACCTGGACGCGACGACCGGCTATGTCAGCCGCCGGGGCACCGAGGAGCGGTTCGCCGGAGCGGGGGAGGTCGAGACCACCGTCACCCGGCTGACGCCGCAGGCGTACGACGAGTACCTGGGCTCGGTCTCCCCCGCTCAGGGCTGGGTGCTGCGGCCGGACACCGCCTTCGACTACCGGCATCGCAGGCTGGTCGCCGATGCCGCCCGGGGCGCGGACGCGTTCGCGGTGGCGGAGGGCCTCCTCCTGCTGCTGGAGACCCTGCCGGGCCGGACCTGCCGACCCGACCGGTCTCGGCCGGCCTCCTGGGCGCACCACCGCTCGTTGGTGATGGACGCTCAGGAGTTCCTCACCGTAAGGCCCACCGCGGGCCTCGACGACCTGGCGCGGGCGCTGGCCACGTCCCCGGGCCACCTCAGCCGGGTGTTCCGCCGCGTCACCGGACGACCCGTCACCGTCTACCGCAACGAGTTACGACTCCGCCGCGCCCTCGACCTGCTCGCCCGGGGCGTCGACGACCTCGGCGCCCTCGCCGCCGAGTTGGGGTTCTCCGACCACGCCCACCTCACCCGGACGGTCAAACGCCACATCGGACGGGTGCCCTCGATCGTGCGCCGGGAACTGGCACTCGCGGCACCGCGCGCGCATCCCCCGGGAGAGCTACCCGCGGTGTCCGTCCGCGGGTGATCCGTCGCGGTCGGCGGATTCCTACCGTGGTTCCCGGCCCGCCCGCCCGGGTGAGCACGACGGGAGACCCCATGGACACGAAGCCCGCCACCCAACTCGACGCCCCCTCCGGCCGGTTCGGCCGGCTGGTGCGCTCACCACTCGGCTGGATGGTGACCGGCGTGATCGGCGTCGGTCTGGTCTCGGCCCCGACCGCGGACGGCCCCGGCCCGGTGCCGCTGCTCGGCGCGGCCGCCGCGCTGGCCGTCTACCGGTGGGTGATGCGCCGGGTCGCAGGACGCCCCGTCCCCGAGATCGCCCGGCGCGGAGCCGGCCGTGAGCTGCTGTTCGGCGGCGCCATCGGGCTGGGGTTCATCCTGCTCCCCGTGCTCCTGCTCACCGCCTTCGGCGGCTACTCCTTCTCCTGGGCCGGCCACGGTCTCGCCCCGGTCCTGTGGACGGCGTTCGCCGTCCAGCTCAGCGGCGCGGTGACCGAGGAGTTGCTGTTCCGCGGTCTCGCGCTCCAGGCCCTGGAAGAGCTGTGGGGCAGCCGGGTCGCGATCGCGGTCACCGCGCTGTTCTTCGGCGTCGCCCACCTCGGCGCCGAGGAGGCCACCCCGTGGAGCGCCGTGGCGATCGCCGTGGAGGCGGGGGTCCTGCTGGGGGCCGCGTTCCTGTGGCGTCGTAGCATCTGGTTCGCCGCCGGGTTGCACTTCACCTGGAACGCAGCCGAACAGCTGCTCGGCATCCCGGTCTCCGGCCACACCCCGGAGGGCCTGTTCACCGTCGACGTCCACGGCCCCGTCCTGCTGACCGGGGGCGGTTTCGGCCTGGAAGCGTCGATCCTGCCCGTTCTCCTCGGCGCGGCCCTCGCCGCCCCGATGCTGCGCCGGGCCCGCCGGGCCGGCGGGATCGCGCCCCGGCCCAGGACCCGGGCCCGGACCGCCGGCTGACGCCGGCCGTACTTGGAGGAACCGGACGTGACACTCCCTCAGGGGCACTGGACGCCACCGCTGTTGCGGGGCCTCCGCGAGCGGTGGCGGGCGTGCGGCGCCCGCGCCCAGGACGGCGCCCTGGCCCTGGCCCTGGTCCTGCTCGCGCTGGCGCCGAACCTGTCCCGGATCGGCGCCCAGATCGGCGACCTGCCGCCACGGCCCGAGAACGCGCTGAGCCTGGCCCTGGTCCTGGCGCAGGCCCTGCCGCTGGCGGCCCGCCGCCGGCGGCCGGCGGGTGCCCTGGCCGTCATCGCGGGCGCCTTCGCCGCACACCAGGCGCTGGGCTTCCCCACCACCTTCGCGAGCACCGGCCTGTACCTGGCCCTGTACTCCGCCGGCGCCCATCAGGTCCGTCGACGCCCGTACCTGGCCGCCGCGTCGAGCGCCGCCTACGCCGTCCTCGCCGCCGTCCTCCACCACCTCGGCTCGCCGCAGGGGCCGGCGGACTACCTCGCCTTCTACGCGGCCCTGGCCGCCTTCTGGCTGCTGGGGAGCGGGGTGCGTGGACGACGCGCCCGCGAGGCGGAACGGCGGACGCTCGCCGCCGAGGTGGCGGCCGCCGACGAACGGGCCCGGATCGCCCGGGAGTTGCACGACGTGGTGACCCACCACGTCACCGCCATGGTGATCCAGGCCGACGCCGCCCAGTACCTGCCCGCCTCCGCCCCCGAGCGCCTCGGCGAGGCCCTGACCGCCGTCAGCGACACCGGTCGCCGTGCCCTCGCCGACCTCCGGCACCTGCTCGGCGTACTGGAAGCGACCGGCGCGACCGACGCCCTGGACCTCGCGCCCACGAGCCCCGCACCCGCCCCCGGCCGGCTGGCCGACCTCGTCGACCAGACCCGCCGCACCGGGCAACCCGTCGAGTTCACCGAGCACGGCGAACACCGCCCCGGGAGCGCCGAGTCGGAGCTGGCCGCCTACCGGGTGGTCCAGGAGGCGCTCACCAACGCGGTCAAGCACGCGGCCGGCGTGCCGACCCGGGTCCTGCTGCGGCACGGCGAGCGGCACACCGAGGTCGAGGTCACCACCGAGACAGCGCCGGGCGGACCCGCCCGGCGGACACCCGGCACGGGCTCGGGCGGCCGCGGCCTGGACGGCCTGCGCACCCGGGTCCGGCTGCTCGACGGCAGCCTGGAGGCCGGGCCGCGGCCCGAAGGCGGGTTCAGGGTCCGCGCCACGATCCCGCTCCCGGCCCCGACCGGGGAGGCTCCGTGAACGGCACGCCGCCCCGGCCGATCCGCGTCCTCGTCTGCGACGACCAGGCACTGGTCCGGACCGGCTACGCCACCATCTTCTCCGCACAGCCCGACATGGAGATCGTCGGAGAGGCCGCGAACGGACACGAGGCCGTCCGGATCGCCCGTGAGCAGCGCCCCGACGTGGTGGTCATGGACATCCGCATGCCCCTGTTGGACGGCATCCAGGCCACCCGGCAGCTGGCCGGCCCCGACGCCCAGGAGCCGCCGAAGGTGCTGGTCGTCACGACCTTCAACGTCGACGCGTACGTCTACCAGGCGCTCAAGGCCGGGGCGAGCGGCTTCCTGCTCAAGGACTCCCCCACGGCCGAACTCGTCGCCGGCGTCAGGACGGTGGCCGCGGGCGACGCCCTGCTCGCCCCCGCCGTCACCCGCCACCTGATCGGCCACTTCGCCGAACACCTCCGCCCCGCGAACGCCGAACGCGACGCGGTCGCCGAGGCCCTGACCCCGCGTGAGCTGGAGGTGTTCCAGCAGGTCGCCCTCGGCCGGTCGAACGCCGAGATCGCGGCGGCGCTCTTCATCACCCCGGAGACCGTCAAGACCTACGTCTCGCGCATCCTGGCCAAGCTCGGCCTCCGCGACCGGGTCCAGGCCGTCGTCCTGGCCCACCGCACCGGACTGGCCACCCACCCGTCGTGACCGCCCCGCCGCCGCTCGGCCCCGCCGCACCAGGTCCCCGGGGAGCTCACCCGCCGAACAGCGTGGTGCCGAGCGAGATCGCGCCTTCGAGCGCCTGCTGGACCCCCGGGGTGCTCCCGGCCGCCAGGGTGGCGGGGAGCATCCGGCGGATCGACCGCCAGGACCGCCCGGCCGCGGACGGGTCGTCACCCGCGCGCTCCAGCACGCCGACCTCGTGGTCGAAGTCGCCGGCCGTCTCCGGATCGAGTGCGAGCCGGGGCCGCAGGGCGCGCAGCGCCTCGACCAGCTCGGCCACGTCCGCGCCGACCCGGTTCCCCGTCGCCGTCGCGGTGTTGCGGGTGCCGACGGCCACCGCCGATCCGGTCACCGGCCCGCTGAAGAAGGCCGCGTTCTCGATGCTCATGCTGCTCGCCCCAAGGGGTTGACGGGAGGTCAGGAAGTCGTCCAGGGAACGGTCGGAGAAGGCGAGGTCACGGCCGCTCGCCGTCAGCGTCAGCCCCACCCGCACGGTCCCCGCGCCCGGGTCCACCTGACGGGGTCCCACGGTGACCAGACCGCGCTCGGCCAGGTCCTGGTACGCCAGCTCCACCACGGCCCAGTCGATCTTCGGGCCGAACTGCCGCTTGACCGTACCCTTGGGACCACCCTCGACCCGGAGGCGGTCGAGGACGGCACCGCCCGCCCGCTCCTGGTCGGCCAGCCACCGCAGCAGCTCCTCCCGGAACTCCCAGGCCCGCCGCCCGGGCGGCTTCGCGGCGTCCTCCAGCCGGAGCGCCCGCAGCCGGCCGGCCCGGATCAGGGCGACCGTGCCACGGCCGTGAGCGTCGACCGGGCCCAAGCGGCTCCGCTCGCGGCAGTACGCCACGGCGGACGCGAACCGTTCGTCGGACAGGCCCAACCCCGGCCTGATCTCGGCGAGCACCACCACCGGCGAACCGGTTCGGGCAACTCTCGACGCCACCGCACACAGCACCTGGTCGGCGTCCTTGGCAACGCGGGACATGGCCGCAGGCTAGCAGCGGAGGCCACCCCCCGGTGCCCGATCACCCACACCCGCCACCGACACAGTCCGCTCGACCCGGGACGCGACGGTGACGAACCATCAAGTTCCGCTCTCCTCAAGGAATTTCAAACCTACGACGGGGCTCATGGGGTGGGTGGAGATCGGGCTCGTCGTAGTCGCTCAGTTCGTCGCCGCGTTCAGCCTCCTGTGGGGTCTCGCAGGGCTCGTGGAGGCGGTCGACGATCCTGCGGACGTCGCGGGGTTCGAGATCCTCGCCGGGGTCGTGGCGCTCGCCTTCGCCGTCCTCGACGGCATCGTGCTCGCAGTGGCCTGGCCCATGGGTGGGCGCACCGCGCTGGAGTTCCTGGTCGGCGCCGCCCTGCTGGTCTGCCTGGGCGCCCTGTTCACGGGGCTGGAGCGCTCCGACGGGGGGCTCGTGGTGCCGGGTGCCTTCGGTGCCCTCGTGCTGGCGACCGTCGAGCTGCTCCTGTGGACCGGGGTGCTCTACGCCCACGACTCGACCGACCGCGCCCCGGCACCGCCCGCGCCCACGACGGCCGCCGCGCCCACGGCCTCGCAGGGGTCGTCACCCGCCGTGGCCCCCACTCCCGTTGCTCCCACCGTCACGGTGACGGCCACCGTGCCTCCCCTCTCCGGCGGCACGTCGGCCACCGCCCCGGTGCGCCCGGGCGGCACCGCCGAGGCCACGCCGGTCCCCACGGTCACGGTGACCGTCACGGCGGGACCGACGCCCCAGACCGCCGCTCCCCCGTCCGCCCGGGCCACGGCCTCCGACGCCGCGCCGCCCCCTCCCTCGCGCGACGACTCCGGCGGGGCACCGCCGTGGATCAGTGCCGTCGGGGCACTGCTGGTCGGCATCGCCGCGCTGCTCGCGCTCAGGCGCCCCTCCGGCGGCGGGCGTTCAGACGGGAACTCCCGGCGGGGCTGACCGGACGAAAAGCCTTGGCCCTCGCCCGCCGACGCGAACTAGCTTGACCACCATGTACGAAGTGATCACCGAGGACGGCCGGACGCTCGCCGTCGAAGAGTGGGGCGTGCCGGGCGGCACCCCCGTCGTCTACCTGCACGGCAGCCCGATGAGCCGGCTCGCACGGCATCCCGACGACTCGCTGTTCGAACGGCTGGGCATACGGCTCATCACCTACGACCGCCCCGGTTTCGGCTGCTCCACCCCGCAGCCGGAGCGTCGGGTGGTCGACGCCGCGGCCGACGTGGCCGCCATCGGCGACCACCTGGGGCTGGACCGCTTCCCGGTGTTCGGCGTCTCCGGGGGCGGCCCGCACGCGCTCGCCTTCGCCGCCCGCCACCCCGAACGCGTGACCAGGGTGGGCACGCTCGCGAGCCTCGCACCGCGCGACGCCGCGGACCTCGACTGGACCGACGGGATGAACGAGGGCAACACCCGCAGCGCACACGTCGCCGTGACGGACCGTCAGGCGGTGCTGGCCCACCTGACCCAGGCCGGTACGGCCGGACTGCCGCCGATGCCCGAGGTCGAGCGGGCGGTGCTCGCACGGCCCGAGGTCGGTGCGATGCTCGGCCCGGCGTTCGCGGAGGCGGTCCGGCCGGGGCTGGACGGCTGGGTGGACGACGTCCGCGCCCTGTTCGGCACCCCGTGGGGCTTCGACCCCGCCGAGGTCATCGCCCCGGTACGGCTCTGGCACGGCGGACTGGACACCCTGGTGCCGCCCGCCCATGCCCACTGGCTCGCCGCCCGGATGCCCACCGCGGCCCTGACCCTCCAGCAGGACGCGGGCCACGCCGGGCACTTCGACGCCACCCCCGCCCTGCTCGCCTGGCTGCTGGACCGCTGACGCCCCGCCCGCCGCCCGGGCCGTCCGTCGCATCGCGAACGGCCCGGGCAGGGCCGGCCACGGCCGTGAGCGGCAGTGCCGCCCCGGCGGCCGGCGCGCCCGCCAGCAGGCGTCGGCGCGTGGTGGTGTTCGCCTGGTCGGTGGAGTGGAGAGATCGCACGTCGGAAACGCCCCCGTGAGGTGACAGCTCGTCAAAGCTCGTCCCACAGACGGTCCGTGGGCACACGAGGACGCTCTCACGCCCGGTCCGCCCTGACGTCCGACCGTGGGTCTACATCCGTGGGACGATCCCCTTCGCCCTACAGGCCGACGATGAGCTGGATGCAGACGATCTTGACGAGGATCGCCAGCGCGAACAGCGTCGAGTACCCCGTGTTCACCCGCGCGTCCGAGACCCGGGTGTTGGCGTAGGCGGTGATCGCCGGGTTCCCGACGTAGCCGGCCAGCAGGCCCATCGTCCGGGGCCGGCTCTGGCCCAGGAGGCGGGCCACCAGCACCATCAGCGCGTAGCTCAGCAGTGCGCCGATCAGCAGCACCACCAGCAGCTTCAGCCCGAACAGCGAGAACGCGTTCCGCCGGAACGCGTAGCCCGAGGTCAGGCCCACGCACGCCAGGAAGAGCAGCAGGCCGATCTGGCGCAGGGTCAGGTTGGCCCGGGTGGGCAGGGTCCAGACCAGCGGGCCCGTGCGGCGGAGCCGGCCCAGGACCATGGCCATCACCAGCGGGCCCGCCGCCGGGCCGAGGGAGAGAGTGGTGGCGCCGACGGTCAGGCTCGGGATGCCGATCAGGAAGCCGAGGGCGAGCCCGATGCCGAGACTGACGGCGCTGACCTCGCTCACCTTGGCCTCGGTGTCCCCCAGGAAGGCGCCGACCTCCGCCGAGCGCTCCCGCGGCATCACCACCCGTACCCGGTCGTCCAGTTGGAGCAGCAGATCGGCGCGGGCCAGCAGCTCCTGGTCCCCGCGCCGTACCCGGGAGACGAGCGCGCCGAAGCGCTCCTCCAGGCCGAGCTCGGCCACCGTGCGGCCGGCCAGGTCGGGGTTGGTCAGCAGGACGCGCCGGTAGTCGACCAGGTCGCGGCGGTCCAGCAGGTGTTCGCCGGCCTTCTCGCCGAGTGCGGTGACGGCGGCCGCGACCTGGTCGGGGCCGCCGACCACGACCACCAGGTCGCCGGGCGTCAGTCGGTCGAGGTGGTGCGCCACCTCGGGCGTCCCGCCCGGGCGGCGGACGACGCTGGCCAGCAGCCGGCCCTGCGCCACGCCGGGGACCTCCGCCCACCGCAGGTCGTGCCGGACCGCGACCGTCACCGTGACCAGGCGGCGCGGCAGGTCCTCGCCCGGGTCGCGGCGCCCCGGCCAGCTGCGGACGGTGGCGAGGCCCGCGACGAACAGGATGGTGACGACCACCGCCAACGGGTAGCCGATGGCGTAGCCTACGGCCGGCTGCGCGGGGTCCGAAGAGGCCGCCTGCGCGGCCGCCAGACCGGGGGTGGTGGTGCCGATGCCCGCGTAGCCGCCGGCCAGGTACGGGCCGCTGATGCCGAAGACCTTGTTGCCCAGCAGGCCGACCGCGACGGCGGTGACGACCAGGGCGATCACCGCCCCGGCCATGACGGCCAGTTGCGGCCTCAGCTCGCGGAAGAACGCCGGGCCGGACTCCAGTCCGACGGTGTAGACGTACAGGGCCAGACCGAGGACGGACACCCCTGCGGGCACGGCGCGGCCGATGTCCGGGTCCAGGGCGCCGACCAGCAGGCCCGCGAAGAGCACTCCGGCTGCGCCGAGGCGGACCGGCCCGAGCCGTGCCAGACCGAGCAGCGAGCCCAGCGCGATCACGGCGAAGAGCGTCACCCAGGGGTTGTCGGCGAAGAACTGCCACATGACGCCCACTCAGCCACAGCCCCCGCCCGGTCACCAAGTCCCGTGCGGCATTCGGCGCAACCCGGTCGCCCTGCCAGGGGCCCTGACGGGGCCCTCAGGACCCGACCCGTCCTGACAGGGCGTCAGCGCAGCACCCCCGCCAGCAGGTCCGCCCCCAGCGAGGTGGTGGCCGCCAGGTCGAGGCTGTAGAGCACGTAGCGCCCTTGGCGGCGGGAGGAGAGCAGGCCCGCGCGGCGCAGCACCGCGAGGTGGCGGGAGACCTCCGGGTCCGTCAGCTCCCAGGCGCGGGCCAGTTCGCCGGTGGTGTGCGGGCCGCGGGCCAGGGTGCGGACCAGCCGGAGCCGTACCGGGTGGGCGAGGGCGTCCAGTCGCAGGCGGACGGTCTCCAGCGGGACGGGGCCGCCCTCCTCGGGCCGGGCGGCGGCGGGGTACTGGACCACGGGCTGCCATCCCGGTGCGTACACCACGACCAGGTGGGGGTGGCCGTAGAGCGTGGGGAGGAAGGTGACGCCGGCCGGCCCGGCCTCGGCGGCGCTGTCCTGG
This sequence comes from Kitasatospora sp. NPDC001664, assembly GCF_053596675.1. Taxonomy (NCBI): domain Bacteria; kingdom Bacillati; phylum Actinomycetota; class Actinomycetes; order Kitasatosporales; family Streptomycetaceae; genus Kitasatospora; species Kitasatospora sp. NPDC001664. The sequence goes on along the minus strand of NZ_JBSFGS010000017.1, from coordinate 177,110 downwards.
AGCTTGTCCAGGACCAGCGAACGGCCCTCGGCTCCCACGGTGATCGCGCCGTTGACGGCGGTCATCGCCGCCCCGAGGCCCTGCCGGCGCAGCAGTTCGGCCTTGACCCGGGCGTCCTCGGCGAGCCGGGGGACGGTGCCGGGCCAGGCGGCGTCGAAGAATGCCTCGCCGCACCGCTCCAGCGTCTCCCGCACCCGGGCCCGGACCACCGCCGGGTCGGTCAACAGCCGCTCCGCGAACGCCTCCTGGGCCGCGCCCCGGGCCTGGGCACGGCCCAGTGCCTCGGCCCGGGCCTCGGGGTCGCGCAGCGGCGAGCGGCCCGCGAACTGCAGCCGGTTGCTGCCGCAGGTGGTGACCAGGGCGGAGTGGGCGTAGCGGTCGTCGTCGATCAGGTCGACCTCGTCCAGCTCCTCGGCGAGGGTGGCCCGGGGCCGGGCCGGGACGAGGAAGTCGGCACGTGAGGAGCGCCAGAGGAACTCGGCCTCGTGCAGCCGCTCGGCGAGTTCGGGCCGCAACGCGCCGCGCACCCCGGCCGCCCAGCCGGCCAGGTGCGGATGGTGGTCGGGGGCGGCCAGCACGTGCAGCATCGCGGTGAGTTCGGCCAGCGGGGAGACGGCGAAGCGGATCCGGCCGCTGGGGGTGCCGGTGAGGTCGATGCGCAGGGTCACTCGGTCATCCTCCCTGGTCGCGGGCGGGGAGGTGCCGCGGGTTGACGGAAATCGTCAACCGACGTGACCGCCGCCGCGGCCCGGGCGCACGGTGTCCGCCATGACCACCACCGCACCTCCGTCCGCCCGCCCCTCCCTCACCCTCCGTCAACTGACCGCCGCCGGCGGCGGACCGCGCTACGCCGCCGCCCTGGCCGTGGACGCCCTGGGCACCGGCCTGCTGCGCCCGTTCCTGCTCCTGTACGGGATCACCGTGCTGGGCCTGTCCGCCACGACCGCCGGTCTGGCGATGACGGTCGGCATCGTGGCGGGTCTGGCCTGCCTGCCTCCGCTGGGCCGCTGGCTCGACCGGGGCGCGCGCAGCACGGCGGTCGCCGCCTCGATGCTGGTGCGGGTCGCGGGGGTGGTGGTGCTGCTGGCCGCGCCGGCCGGGGCGGGCACCGGGCCGTTCACCCTGGCGGCGCTGCTGTTGGGCGTCGGCAACCAGTCCTGGCCGGCCGCGCACGCCGCGCTGGTGGCCACCGTCAGCGAGGGGCGGCTGCGCGACGCGGCGCTGGCGGGCGCCCGGTCGGTGCGCAACGCCGGGCTCGGGGTGGGGGCCCTGCTGGCGGCGGGCGCGATGGCCGCCGGGCCGGGCGGGCTCCGGGTACTGGCGGTCGCCTCCGGGGTCGGGTACCTGGCCGCGGCCGGGCTGGCCTGGTCGGTGCGGGTGGCCGCGGATCCGACGGTGCGTCAGGACGCGCCCGGGGCCGGGCCGGCGCCGCGGCTCGGCGCGCTGCTGGGGGCCAACGTGCTGTACGTGTTCTGCCTGAACGTGCCGGAGATCGCGGTGCCGCTGGTGCTGGTGGAGCAGCTGCACGCCTCGCCGACCTGGGCGGCGGCGGTGTTCGTCGCCAACACCGTGCTGGTCGTGACGCTCCAGGTGCCGGTGACCACCTGGAGCGCCCGCTGGTCGCGCGGCACCGTCATGGCCGCCTCCGGCGTGGTGCTGGCCCTCGGCTACCTCGGCTTCCTGTTCGCCACCGGCCTCGGGCCGGCGGCGGTCGCCCTGGTCTCGGTGCCCTTCACCCTCGGCGAGATCCTCTACGCCGGCAGCTCGACCGCCCTGGTCACCGCACTCGCCCCGCCCGCCCTGCTGGGCCGCGCGCTGGCCCGCTTCCAACTCTCCACCGGCTTCGGCCTGGCCGTCTCCCCCGCCGCGATCACCGCCCTGGCGGCCCACGGCCCCGCCGCCCTCTGGGGCACCCTGGCCGCCGGCACGGCCGGAGCCTCGGCCGCCGTCTGGCGCGAACGCGGCCGCGCGTAGCGGCCTGACCTCCCGTCAGCCGGCCCCGCGGTGCGCGGGCGCCTCCGGCGGCCGTACGTGCTGCTGCCGCTCCGGTACCGCCCGTACGTGCGCCAGCACCTCCGCCGCCAGCCGGGCGTCCAGCGCCCTCGGCAGGCTGTGGCCCAGCCCTTCGACCAGCACCAGCCGCGCCCCGGGGATCGCCTCGGCGGTGGCCCGGGCGTGCGCGGGCGGGAACATCGGGTCCCGGGTGCCGTGCAGCACCAGCGTCGGTGCGGAGATCCCGGCCAGTTCGCCGGTCTCCCCGCTCCCGGCCGCACCGGCCAGGGTGTGGTTCAGCCCGGCCCGCAGGTCGCGGGCCCGCGCGTACACCAGGCGCTCCATCGCCTCGTACTCCGCCGGGTCGAACGGCAGCTCCGGGCCGTGCAGCACCCGCCACAGCGGCATCCGCGCCGCCAGGTACCCCTCCGGCCCGGCCGCCGGGTCCGGCAGCGAGGCCATCAGAGCGGCCATCAGCTCCGGCGTGGGGAGCGGCAGTTCGTCCGCCGCCGGCTGCTCGCCCGCCAGCATCCGGGCCAGGGCGGCCGCCGTGTCGGTGCCCAGCGGCTGGGAGGAGAGCACGGTGAGGCTGAGCACCCGCTCCGGATCGGAGACGGCCAGCCGCTGCGCGATCACCCCGCCGAGGGAGGCGCCCACCACGTGGGCCCGGCGGGCGCCGACGGCGTCCAGCACGGCGAGCGCGTCGGTGGCGAGGTCGCGGACGGTGTAGGGGCGGGCGGCGAAGTCGACCACCGAGGAGCGGCCGGTGTCCCGGTGGTCGTAGCGGATCACCCGCAGGCCGCCGGCCACCAGCCGGGCCACCAGTCCGTCGTTCCACTGGACGCCCTGGGCCTGCGCGCCCATCACCAGCAGCACCACCGGGTCGCCCTCGGCGCCGAACTCCTCCGCCCACAGCTCCAGACCGTCGACGGGGACGGTCAGTTGACGGCCGGTCGGATCGTAGGTCTCATTTTCCTGCATGGTCGTTCAACATAATGGCGATCAGGCGTCCGCGCCACGGCTTTTCCGCGCAGGCCCCCGGGAGTTGGACACCACCGCCCCGGCCACGGCAGGCTGAGCACCGTGGCCGGGGTCAAGGGGCAGGTGCAGCAGCGGGGCGTCGAACGGCGCCGGGCGATGGTCGACGCCGCCCTCGAACTCTTCGGCCGTCAGGGCGTGCGCGGCACCGGCCTGGCCGCGGTCGCGGAGCGCGCCGGCAGCACCGCCTCCGCCCTGATCCACCACTTCGGGAGCAAGGACGGCCTGGTCCGGGCGGTCCTCGCCGAGGCCGACCGGCGGGCGCTCGCCCGGCTCGGCGCCGCCCCCGAGGCCGAGCCCACCCTGGAGCAGGCCTTCGCCTGGTTCGTCCGCGACGCCGAGCACACCGCCGCCACCGAACGCGAACTGACGGCCCTCCACACCACGCTGACCGCCGAGAACCTGACCCCCGGCACCGCCCTGCACGACTGGTTCCGCGACCGGGGCCGGGCCCTGCGCTCCCACCTGGCCGCCGCCTTCGCCCGCGCCGCAGCCGACGGCACCGCCCGCCCCGACCTCGACCCGGCCACCCTCGCCGCCGAGACCGCCGCCTTCCTCGAGGGCGCCCACCTCCTCTGGCTCCTCGACCCCGAGCACATCGACCTCCCGGCCCTGCACCGCAGCTACTTCACCGGCCTCTCCGCCCGCCTCACCCCGCCCCCGGCCTGACAGGCCCGGCACGACGAACTCCCCGAGAGGAACGGGCTCTTGTCCCGGCCGTCCGGCCCGCACATCCTGGAAACCCGGCGGCAAAGGGGGGTGGGGGCAGTGCGCAACGGCCAGGATCGCCCGATGGTGGCGGTGTTCGCGGCAGCCCTGGCGGCGGCCGGCATCACAGGAGGCGTGCTGCTGCTGGGGCGCTCCTCGGTCTGGCTCGTCGGCCGCTGGGCACACGCCGACCAGCTCAACGAGGGCCTCATGCTGGCCGCCGTCCCCCTCCTGCTCGTCCTGCTCCTGTTCAGCGCCGGCCGCCTGCCCCCGTGGCGATGGCGCCTGACCCTGGGAGCGTTCCTCCTCTTCGCGGCCGGCTGGCTGCTCTTCCAGTGGACCACCGTGCAGACGGCCCAGGCGCACGTCCTGCACGAGCGCGGACGGGCCGCCCACGGCGTGGTGGTGAGCGTCCAGGTGAACCGCGACGGCGACTCCCGCGCGGTGGACGTCCGCCTCGACGACGGGACACGGGTCGACGGGGTACGCGTCGGCTTCGCCTCCGCCGCGCCGGACCCCGGCACCGAGGTGCTCCTCACCCTCGACCCCGACGGCCCCGTCCCCGCCCGCCTGGGCCCCGTCCCCGGGGCGCCCGACACCACCCTCCGGAACGCCGCACTGGCCGCCGTGGCCCTCGCCTCCCCCGTCCTCGGCCTGCACCTCGCCCAGCCGCTGCGGAGCCGCCTGACGCGGCGTGAAAGAGTGGACCGGTGAAGACGATCGGGCTGCTCGGCGGAATGAGCTGGGAATCGACGGCGGAGTACTACCGACTGCTCAACGAACTGACCCGGGAGCGGCTCGGCGGGCTGCACTCCGCCAAGTGCGTGCTCCACTCGGTGGACTTCGCCGAGGTCGAGCGCCTACAGGTGGCCGGCGACTGGGGCGCGGCAGGCGACCTGCTCGCCGCAGCCGCCAAGTCGGTGGAGGCCGCCGGGGCCGAGCTCCTGCTGATCTGCACCAACACCATGCACAAGGTCGCCGACCGGGTCGCGCAGGCGGTCGACATCCCGCTGCTGCACCTCGCCGACGCCACCGCGGCGGCGGTGCTAGCGGCCGGCGTGCGGCGGGTCGGCCTCCTCGGCACGGCCTTCACCATGGAGCAGGACTTCTACCGCGACCGGCTCGCCGCCCACGGCCTCGACGTCCTGGTCCCGGACGCACCCGGACGCGCCCTGGTCCACCGGGTCATCTACGAGGGGCTCTGCCTCGGCCTGGTCCGCGAGGAGTCCCGCGCCGCCTACCGACACGTCATCGCCGACCTGGTGGCCTCCGGAGCCGAGGGCGTCATCCTCGGCTGCACCGAGATCGAACTCCTCGTCAGCGAGGACGACAGCCCCGTCCCGGTCTTCCCCACCACCCGCCTCCACGCCGAAGCCGCCGTGTCGGCCGCCCTCTGGCCGCCCCACGAGGCATGATCCCCCGATGGGACATCTACCTGTCGATCTGCGTGCTTCCCTTCGGTTCTTCGCGTTCTACCTGGCCAACGGCACTGTCGACGTGGACCTGCTCGACGGATTCGACTACCGGCCGGCTCTGTTCCGGTTCGGCTCTCCGTTGGAGCAGGTCTTCGCCGTCTACAGCAACGTGCTGGAGATCGACTCCGATGGAAACGTGCTCAACGACGGAGATGCCCAGTACCGCGCAGCGCAGTGGATTCGCGGCTTCTGCGACCCGACGTACCAGGTGGAGCCGCCGTTCCAGGCCTGGGAGACCGAACTCCACGGACCATGAGTGACCGGACTCGAACGATTCAGTAGCCCCTGTAGTACATGTCGTAGAGAGCCGAGCGCTCCTCGACCGAGAAACCCTCGAACGCGCCGTCGGCCTCGAGCTTGGACAGTCGGTCCAGCGCCTCCGCGGCAGAAGGCTCCGGGTGCGCCGAAAGGTACTCCTTCGTCGCATCGAGCCCGTGCCCGAGCAGGAGCTCGATGTCGATCGAGCAGCCCGCGTCGAAGCTGGCCCGCTTCGCGCTCCAGACGAGAAGCACATCGTCGATGCCGCCGCTGTTGAACAGTTGGACACAGCAGAGCTTCATCAGTTCGGTGTCGCCGTAGCCCTGGGAGTGTCGCTCAAGCCTCGTGTGCTCTCTGAGCACTGAACGGATCTCGTCGAGGTCGGCGCCGACGGGACGGAGCCCGTAACGGTGGAAACTCTGCTCATCGTCCAACGGTTGCCCCCCTGATCATTCGCTGGTCACGGCACGCGCACCAGCTCAATCGTTTCCATCCCTGCGATCCAACGTCCGACACAGCCACCGCACTCCCCCCGAGGGACGGGAGTTCACTCGTTGATGGCCTCGATGCCCCGGGCCTTCAGCGCCGCCAGGTGGTCGTGCATCTGCCGCAGCTCCTCCTCCGAGTGGCCCTGCCACTCCCGGAGCTCCGCGACCACGCGCAGGGGCTGCCGGGAGCGGTAGGAGCGGGTCGGGTTGCCGGGGAACTTCCGGTCCGTCAGGTTCGGGTCGTCCTCGAACGCGCCGGTCGGTTCGACGACGTAGATCCGTCCCCGCTCCTCCCCCGCGGCGAGCTCCGCGCCCCAGACGGCGGCGTTCAGGGTGGCGCTCAGGTAGACGAAGTTGGCCTTCTCGCCCTTGCCGTAGTTGGAGCCGTACCCGGGCTCCAGCAGCCCGCCGACCGCCACGACCGCCTTGGTGCCGTGGAAGAACGGGCCCGGGTCCCCGCTGCCCCACCTGACCGGCTCGTTCACGCCGCACCCGCCTCACGCCTCGACCTTCAGGACACTGCCCATTCCAGCACACCGCACCCCCGACGGGCCGTCAGGACGGCAGGTAACGCGCCCAGTCGTAGAGCTGGCGGGCCGCGTCGCCGAAGCGGGTGGCGTAGAGCGTGCCGGGGAGGCCGCCGGCGAGCTCCTCCGTCGTGGTGGTGACCCCGACGACGGTGCCGGTGCCGGTGCGGGTGTCGAAGGCGGCGAACTGCGGGCCGCCGCTGGCGCCGTGCGACATGTCGCAGGTGGTGCCGCGGAGCGGGGGCGCGGCCGGGGAGGTGCGGACGGGGCCGGCGCAGTGGATCATGCGGGAGCCGGTGTACTTGCCCTCCGGGTTGTTCAGCCGGTCCTTGGGGTAGCCGAAGGCGTGCGTGAACTCGCCTTCCCTCGGCGGGGAGAAGGCGATCCGCTGGCTGCCGGTGACGTCCGCGACCCGGCGTCCGTCGGCGGAGCGGTTGAGCACCGCCGTCGCGGCGTCGTGACCGCCCAGGGCCGCCTCGTCGGAGGTGGCGGCGGTGTCCCAGGCGCTCGACGTCGCCATGACGGCGACGCTGAAGCCGCCGAGCGGCTTGCCGCCGTTGCGGTAGCCGGGGACGAAGTACAGGTTGTGCCGCCAGGTGTCGGCGGCGGCCGACGGACCGGCACCGCGCAGGCAGTGCGCGGCGGTGACGACGGTGGAGCGGTTCGGGGCGGTGACCACCGTGGCGGTGCAGCTGCCGTCGTAGCCGTCGGAGAAGGTGAAGAAGAGCCGGCCGACGCTGCGCTCCACGGCGCCGCCGTGGGTCCACACGGCGCCGGGGTCGGGGGTGTCGGCGGGCAGCGGCCTCGGGTCGGCGGGGGTGTGGTCGTCCTCCGGCACGGGGGTGATCTCCGGGATGAGGGCCCCGGCCAGCCGCATCCGGTCCGGGGTCCAGTAGGCGTCGATCCGCGCGCGTTCCGGGGCGGTGGTGGCGCCGGTGTGCACGCTGAGGCCGCTGCCGCCGGCCGTGGCGGCGAAAGCGGCCGGCGGCAGCGCCACGGCGGTGGCGGCGGTGATCAGCAGTGCCCCGGCGGCTGCGGCCCTGCGGCCGGGGGCGGTACGGGTTCGGGTGTTGGTCGACATGCGGAGAACGTAGGCCGGGAGTGTCAGGGTCCGGCCTCGACCGGATCTCAGCCACCCGGCGAGCGGGTCATGATCGCGTAACGGCCCGGCAGCCCAGCCCCGGTGACGAACCGTCGGACGCGTCGGACGCCCGACCCGTTCGGCCGCACTCGGCGGGACACACGCCCCCACCTCGGCGGTTGACGCAGCGTCACCGCCTACCGTTCTGATCGTATTTGTCGTTGATCAGGAGGAATGCCCGACGCCCCGACCGGGACGCCGCCCACTCCGCCCGCCGCTACGGATCGCGCTGGTGCTCGGCCTGCTCCTGGGATCGGCCGGCACCCTCCTCCCGCTCGCCTCGGCGGCGGACGCGCTCAGCTCGGTCGGCATCACCAAGATCCACGACCCCTCGGGCCGCCCCCTCCAGCCCGGTGACGAGTTCACCTACACCCTGGCCGGCCAGTGCTCCGGCCTGACCGTGGACTGCGTCCACTTCACCGTCACGGACACCCTCCCGGCCGGTCTGGAGGTGACCAGCCTTCCGAAGTCCACCAGCACCCGGGACGTCACCTACGACGCCGGCACCCGCCTGCTGACCGTGGTCTACAAGCAGCCGCTGCAGAACCCCGCCGACACCACCGGCCTGCGGGCCGGCCAGGCCGGTAGCGTCGAGGTCGGCATGCGCGTCCCGGCCGACACCCAGCTGGCCGACGGCACCGTGCTGACCAACACCGCCGACGTGAAGGCGGACAACGCCGATCCCGCCTCCGCCTCGGACGACGTCACCGTCTCCATCCCCCGCGTCGTCAAGCCGGTGGCCACCAAGAGCTGGACGGACGGCTCGGCGGTCGCGGGCAGCGGCGAGGAGAGCACGCTCACCCTCGGGGTCCGCAACAACTCCAGCTCCTCCGCCCAGGTGAGCAGCCTGACCGTCTCCGACACCGGCCAGCAGACCTTCGAGTACTTCGACTTCGAGTCCGCCACCGTCACCGCCTTCCCGGCCGGGGCGGACCGGGCGGCCCTGACCGTGACCACCGCCTCCGGCGCCACCGTCACCGGCCCGTCGATCAGCGCTCCCGGGCCGCTGCCGCTGCCGGCGGGCGTCGCACCCGGGGACGTCACCGGCTTCTCGGTCACCTTCACCAACAGCAACGGCGATCCGCTGCCCTACGACCCGGACGGCGGCACCGTCACGGTCGGCCTGAAGCTGCGCGACACCACCCGCTCCACCGGGCAACCGCTGCGCCCCACCGACAAGGTGACGGTCTCCAACTGCGCCACCCCCTCCGCCCAGGACCCGGTCGCCGGGACGGCCACCGGCACGGCCGCCTGCGCCCCGTACGACATCCTCCCCGACGTGCTGGTGCTCACCGGCACCAAGAAGTTCTTCCCGGACACCAACGGCGACTTCACCCAGCAGAGCGACGAGCACGCCGTGGCCGGTGAGGGCTCGCCCGTGACCGCGATGGTCGACGTCACCAACGCCTCCCCGTTCCCGGTGAAGTCCGTCACCGTCACCGAGCCGCAGCCGGGCACCGAGGCCGACTTCGCCAAGGTCCAGGTCCAGCAGGTGCGGCTGCGCTTCCCGGACGGCGCCACCCAGGCCACCCTGACGGTCCGTTACGCGGACGGCACCAGCAGCACCACCACCTACACCGCCGACACCACCGTGGACGTGGCCAAGGCCGGCACCACCGTCACCGGCGTCGAGGTCACCTACACCGGGACCGACGCCGACGGGAACCCGTCCATCGCGCCGGGCGCCGACGCCGGGCTCGACCTGCACGGCCCGCTGGCCCCGGGGGTGACGGCCGGTCAGCTGAACGACTGCGCCGCCTTCGCCGGGGACGCGGGCCGCACCGACGGCAGCGGCACCGCCACCGGCCGGGCCTGCCAGGCCCTCACCGTCGAGGACCCGCGCTCCTCCACCGGCGGCAGCAAGTCCACCGACCAGACCGACATCCCGCCGGGCCAGCCGTTCACCATGCACCTGACGGTGCGCAACAACGGCAACATCCCGATGGTCAACCCCGTGCTCACCGACCCGCCCGCCAAGCCCGACGGCACGCCCGACTTCAGCAAGGGCACCCCCTTCAGCACCCTGCAGATCGACTCGGTGACGCTGAACCCGAGCACCTCCGGCGCCACCGTCCAGGTCTGGGACCCGACCGCCAACGCCGGGGCCGGCGGCTGGGTGGCCTACTCCGCCGCCGACACCGCGCTGCTCCACCGGGCCACCGCGATCCGGGTCGCCTACCCCGGCGAGATCCCGCCCGGGGGCGGCTTCACCGTCGACGTGGTGGCCGAGCGCCGCCCGGGCACACCGGACGGCACCACCTTCAGCAACTGCTTCACGCTCACCGCGGACTCCGGCTACACCTCGGGCGATCCGCTCTGCTCCTCCTCGATGAACACCGGCCCGGCCTCCGACTCGGCCTCGCTCAACAAGTCGATCAGCCCCGGCCAGCTCCCCCAGTACGTCCCCGGGCTGGAGCGTCAGCACGCGGACGTGGCCCTCACCGTGGTCAACACCGGCAACATGTCGGCCAAGACCCTCCAGGTCACCGACCAGGACGCGGACTTCTTCGACGCCGTCGACCTGACCGCCATCACCTCGAACAAGATGCCCGCCGGGGCGGACCGGGTCCAGGTCGACGCCTTCGTCAACGGCGCCTGGGTGAACGGCACCCCGGCCGGCTCGGCCGCGCTCCCCGCCGGGGTGAACGCCGCCGACGTGACCGGGGTCCGGGCCACCTGGTCCTCGACCAGCACCTTCAACGACGGCTACACCCTCACCCCCTGCGGCGGCGACAGCTGCGCGGGCGTCCTGCACCTGGACGTCAGCCCGCGCCCGGCGCTGCGCTCCACCGGCGGCCCCGTCCCGGACCAGCTGGAGGACACCGTCAGCGGCAGCTACCTCACCAAGCTGGAGACGGACGGGCAGCCCGCCGCCATCTCCCCCGTGACCGCCACCCTCAAGCTGGTCAAGGGCAACCCGGTGCTCGCCGTCAGCAAGACCCCGAACACCGTGCTCGCCCCCGGTGAGGACGCCCCGTTCTACCTCAAGGTCGCCAACACCGGCACCGCCAACGTCCCGGGCCTGGTGGTCAAGGACGCCCTGCCGCCGGGCATCGCCTTCCTCGACACCTTCCAGGGCGACGGCGGCAAGCCCTTCAAGGTGACGGACGCCCAGGTCCCGGCCGGCACGGCGCCGGTGCCCACGCCGGTCTTCACCGAGACCACCAGCGGCAGCCGGGTCTCCGCCCTGACCTGGGACTTCTCGAAGAACGCCGACGGCACCCCCTGGGTGCTGGCCCCCGGGGCGACCTTCACCATCGAGTTCCACGTCACCCTGGAGCCGGGCATCGACGCCGGACAGACCGTCACCAACACCATGGGCGCCACCTCCTCGGACCCGGCGCTGGCCTGCGACGGGCCGGGCGACCGGGACGGCGCCTTCGGCTCCGGGCTGTACTGCACCGCCTCGGCCACCCTCAGCGCCAAGTCGGGCGCCGCCTTCAGCGCCCGCAAGTGGGTGTCCGGCAACGACGCGCTCGGCTGGTACAACGTCCAGACCGGTACCGCCGTCCCGGTCGGCGGCGAGGGCTGCCTGGCCACCACCGACGCCGACGGCCGCCGCTACACCTCCACCCTCTGCATCGCCCTGGTCAACCCCGGTGACCGCTACCAGTACCTGATGCGCCTTCAGAACGCGGGCACCGAACCGGCCAAGGCGATGCGGATCGTCGACCGCTTCCCGGTCCAGGGCGACCGCGGCGTCCTGCTGGACCAGCCCCGCAACACGGCCTGGGACCACCGCCCGACGCTGGCCACCGCCCCGCGGCTGACCGGCCCGGGCAGCATGACGGCCGCCTACGAGAACACCGAGCCGCTCTGCAGCGACGACCTGAAGATGGGCGGCGCCGGCTCCTCGGCGGCCCGCTGCCCCGCCACCACCTGGGACGACCCCTTCGGCCCGCAGGCCGTCGGCCTCCGCCTCGACCTGGCCTTCTCCCCCACCCTGGCCCCCGGCGGAACGGTGGACGTCACCTACGCCATGGACACCCCGCTGGACGTGGCGCACAACGGCGACCCGACCATCGCCTGGAACTCCTACGCGCACAACGAGACCACCGACCGGGCCGGCACCGACCGGGTGCTCCAGCCCAACGAGCCCGTCCAGGTCGGCGTCGCCCTCGGCTACGGCGCGCTGAAGCTGGCCAAGGCCCTCGGCACGTACCCCGCCGCGCTCGGCCCGCTGATGTCGAAGGTGCCGTTCCCCTTCCACGTCACCTGCACCCTGCAGCCGCAGGGCAACCCGGCCCGGACCGTCGTGGACCAGGACTACCGGGTCACCGTGGACGCCCCGGTGACGGTCGATCACCTCCCGGCCGGCACCGTCTGCCGGGTCTGGGAGACCTCCGCCCGGGGTGGCCAGGCCGACCACCCGGCCTCCGCTCCGGTCACCGTGACCATCACCCCGGGCCTCGGCACCCCGTCGGTGCAGACCGCCACCGTGACCAACGACTTCGAGTTCGGCGCGCTCACCCTGGCCAAGCAGCTCACCGGCGAGGCCGCGGGCTACGCCGCCGGGCTCACCTTCCGGGTGAAGGTCTCCTGCGCCCTGCCCGACGCCGCCGGGGCCGCCGGGGGCCTGGTGCTCCACCACACCTACGAGCTGACCGCCGGTCAGCCCGTGGTGATCTCCCCGCTGCCGGTCAACTCCCGCTGCTGGGCCGAGGAGATCGACACCGGCGCGGCCGCCGAGGCCGTGGTCGACCACGGCACGGCCGAGGACCCGGTGGTGATCACGGCGGACTCCACCGCCACCATCACCGTCACCAACACCTTCCCGGCCGCCCGGCTGACCGTCCGCAAGACGGTGGTCAACGGCCCCGCGGGCCCGTACACCCTCGGCCTGGCCTGCACCACCGCGGCCGGCCGGGTGCCGCTGTCGGCCGAGGACCGCTCCTTCGCCCTGACGGACGGTCAGAGCCGCACCGTCACCGTGCCCGAGGGCGCCGAGTGCACCGTCACCGAGCCGGAGGCACCGGACGGCGCGACGGTGTCCTTCACCGCCTCGGACGGCGGCACCGACGGCACCGTCACCGTCGCCGGCAACGCCTCGGTGGAGGTCGTCAACACCTTCCCGGCCCCCGCCCCGCCCGCCGGTGACCTCCCCGCCACCGGCACCGGAGCGGCCCTGCTCGGCTCTGTCCTGGCCGCCACCCTCCTGCTGGCCGGCTTCACCCTCTGGCGGACCGCCCGCCGCCGCGGCTGACGGAGACCCGCACGACCCACGGCCGCCGCCCGGTGGAACCTCCACCGGGCGGCGGCCGTCGGTGCGCCGGCTGCCGGACGCCCTCGGGAAGGAGCCCACCCGGAGGGATGACGCGGCTGGTCCGAACGGGCGGGCGCGGGCGCGGCGCCTGCACGCCCCGGTGGGGGGCCGCTGCTGTGATGGGGCGTCAGGCAAGTGGACCGAGAGCGGGAGTGGCCCTGTGAGCACGGCGGAGCAGCGGGTGCCCCGGGCCGCGTACGTGAACCTGGTGGTGGCCACGGTCGGCTTCACGCTGACCTTCTGGGCCTGGAACCTGATCGCGCCGCTGGCCGGGGAGTTCGACAGGACCCTGCACATGTCCTCGTTCGCCCAGTCGCTGCTGGTGGCGGTGCCGGTGCTGGTCGGCTCGCTGGGCCGGGTGCCGGTCGGCGCGCTGACCGACCGGTACGGGGCGCGGCTGATGTTCCCGCTGGTGTCGGGGCTGACGATCCTTCCCGTGCTGCTGCTGATCCCGGCCAAGAGCTCCTACGGGGCGCTGCTGGCGGTGGGCTTCCTGCTCGGCCTGGGCGGGACCACCTTCGCGATCGGCGTGCCGCTGGTGAACTCCTGGTTCCCGCCGCACAAGCGCGGCCTGGGCGTCGGCGTGTTCGGCATGGGGATGGGCGGGGTGGCCCTGTCCGGGTACGTCACGCCGCGGCTGTGGAAGCACGGCGAGGCCCTGCCGTTCACGGTGATGGCGGTGGCCCTCGCGGTCTACGTGGTGCTGGCCCTGCTGTTCCTGCGCGACCGGCCGGACCGGGTGGTGCCGACCGCCCCGCTGCCCGCGCGGCTGGCGGCGGCCGGCCGGCTGCGGGTGACCTGGGAGCTCTCGGCGCTGTACGCGATCGGCTTCGGCGGGATCGTCGCCTTCGGGGTCTACCTGCCGACCTACCTCAAGACCTGGTACCACCTCTCGGCCACCGACGCGGGGGCCAAGGCGGCCGGCTTCGCCCTGGTGACGGTGGTGTTCCGCCCGTTCGGCGGTTGGCTGTCGGACCGGGTCCACCCGGCCGTGGTGACCGCCTGGTCGCTGGCGCTGACCGCGCTCTTCGCGATCGTCCAGGCCTTCGACCCGGAGCTCAGCCCGGTCGGCACGATCGCCTTCCTGCTGATGGCGGCCGGCCTGTCGACCAGCAGCGGCGCGGTCTTCGCGCTGGTCGCGCAGGTCACGCCGGTGGGCCAGGTGGGCAGCGTGACCGGCATCGTGGGCGCGGTCGGCGGGCTGGGCGGCTTCGTGCCGCCGCTGGTGATGGGGGCGGTGTACAGCGAGAAGGGCAGCTACTCGATCGGCTTCATGCTGCTCTCCGACCTGGCCCTGGCGGGCTGCGTCTACGCGGCGGTCCGGATGCGCTCCGTCCGCGCGGACGCGCCCTCCTGACGGAGCGCCAGCCCGCCGAAGCGGAGTGGACGCGCCTCGGCACCCCCTCGGGCCGGCTCGCCGCCTCGCCGTTCTCCCGCTTCGAGTCCCTGGAGGCCGAGGACAAGGACGCCAAGGGCAAGGGCAAGGGGGCGGTCGGCAAGACCCTGGCCACCCGCAAGGTGCGGGGCAACGTCTTCGTGACCGTGGTGACCGTGCGCTTCAACGTGCACGTGGACATCAGGGGCTGAGGAGAGCACGCCGGGGGCGCACCCGGTGCACACGAACCACCGGGCGTGCTTCCTGACGAACCGTCAGTTTCCCTCCACCACCTGCCGGATGTCCTGCTTCCGCTTACGATCGGCCGAATGGTGCGTACGCGACACCATTCAGGTGATGTGCCGGGCCCGGCCCGGCGCGCCTTCCCGACCAGCGAGAGCAGGTTATGAGGCAGATACCGCAGCAGACGAGAGCACCCGTGCCGAAGAGGGCCGGGCGCCGGGCGGCCGGCCGGGCCGCAGCCCTGGTGGCCGCGTTCGCCACCGTGACCACGGCGACCACCGTGGCGGCGCCGCCGGCCTCGCCGGCCGACGCGGACGGGTCGGTGACGGTCCGGGTGGTCCGGGCCGTCGACGACGACGGGACGTGGAGCCCGGCGCTGGAGCCGGGGCTGGCGGGGGTCACGGTCACCCTGACCGGGGCGGACGGGGCGGTGCGCACCGCCGTGACCACCGCCGACGGCACCGTGACGCTGACGCCGGAGGCCGGGAGCACCGGCGGCCGGTACCGGGTCGAGGTGGTCAACCCGAAGCCCGGCGTGCTCTTCCCGGCCTTCGCCTCCCGGACGGGGCTGACGGGGGCACCGACCGCGCTCAGCAGCAACGAGGAGTTCGTCGACCTCTCGGCCGGCCGGCAGGTCACCTTCACCACCGGCCTGTGGAACCCCGCCGACTACTGCCAGGCGAACGCGCCGCTGGCCACCGCCTGTCAGCCCGCCTCGCTCGAACCGGGCACCAGCCGCTCCCTGCTGACCTTCCCGTACCGCTCGCGCGGGGTGAACAAGGACGTCACGAACGTCTCCACCGCCGCCACCACCGGGAACGTCTTCGGCATCGCCTGGAACCGCGAGGACCGGCGGCTGTTCAGCTCCGCCCACGCCAAGCGGAACACCGCCTACGGCCCGGGCGGGCCGGGCGCCGTGTACGTCACCGACCCGGTGACCAAGGCGACTTCGCTCTTCACCACCGTCCCCGACGCGGGCTCCACCACCCACACCGGCGCCGACGACCCGGGCTTCTTCGCCCCGGTCGGCCGGGAGAGCCTCGGCGGGCTCAAGCTCACCGAGGACGGCCGCGACCTGTACGTGGTCAACCTGGCCGACCGCAGGCTCTACCGGTACGACGCCACCGCGCCGGCCGCCACCGAACCCAAGGGCGTCTACCCGATCCCGGCGGCGGACTGCCCCTCGCCGGAGGACTGGCGCCCGTTCGGCCTCGGCGTGCAGGACGGCGTCGGCTACCTCGGCGGCGTCTGCTCCGGCGAGTCCACCCAGAAGATCGGCGATCTGCGGGCCGTGGTGCGGCAGTTCGACCCGGCGACGGGTGCCTTCGGCACGGTCGTGCTGGACCAGCCGCTGGACCACCGGGGCACCCCGACCGGCTGCGCGGGCTACTTCTGGTACCCGTGGACGGACACCCAGCCGACCACCGGCACCGGGCAGGTCTGCAACGTCCACCCCGAGCCCGAGCTCGGCGAGATCGGCTTCGAGACCGACGGCTCGATGCTGCTGGTCTTCCGCGACCGCTACGCCGACCAGGCCGCCGCGTTCCCCGCCGAGGGCGGGCCGCAGCCCCCCGGATTCGTCTCGGTGCTCGCCTCGGCCGACCTCAACAAGGCCTGCAGGTCCGGCACCTCGCCCGACGCCCGGTACGTGCTGGACGTCAACCTGGGCTGCGGCGCGACCGTCCGCAACAAGAACTTCTTCGACCAGCCCCGCCCCTACCCCTGGGGCCACCCGTACCCGGCCTTCGCGGGGCTGGCGCTCTCCAAGGTGGAGACCTCCGTCGCCACCTCCGGCTACGACGTCGCCAACAACATCGTCAGCGCGGGCACCATGTTCACCCTGCGCACCGGCGGTCCGGACCCGGGCTTCGGCCAGGAGCTGTCCGACGGCCGGTCGCGGTTCGGCAAGGGCGCCGCGATGGCCGACCTGGAGGTGCTCTGCGACCGGGCGCCGCTGCAGATCGGCAACCGGGTCTGGTACGACCCCGAGCGCTCCGGGCTCCAACTGCCGCAGCAGAAGCCGGTGGTGGGCGCGACGGTGAACCTCTACGACGCGGACGGCACGAAGGTCGGCAGCACCACGACCACCGCGCGCGGCGAGTACTACTTCGACGACACCAACGTCACCGGCGGGCTGAAGCCGAGGACCGCCTACACCATCCGCCTCGACAACCCCGCGGACTACGCCGTGGGCGGGCCGCTGCACCACTGGGTGCCGACGGCGGCGGACGTCGGCGACAACCGCCTGACCGACTCCGACGGCACCGTCCCGCCGGGCGGCACGTACGTCGAGCGGGCGCTCACCACAGACGGTCCCGGGCAGAACGACCACGGCTTCGACTTCGGGTTCCGGCGTCAGCTCGGCGCGCTGCGCCTGGTCAAGCAGGACCCGGACGGCAAGGTGCTGCCCGGTGCGGTGTTCCAGCTGTGGCGGGAGAGCAACGACACCGCAGGTCTGCAGACGGACGGCGGAAAGCCGGACACCAAGGTCGACGGCCCCTGCACCACCGGGGCGGACGGCACCTGCACCGGCCGGGCGGACCTGGGCGGTTACTACTGGCAGGAGCTCAGCCCGCCGCCGGGCTACCGGGCTCCCGACCAGCCGGTCCTCGGGCCCGTGGTGCTGGACGAGGAGCACCTGGACGCGGGCGTCACCACCACGGCGGTCAACACCCTGATCCCGCCGACCCCGACGCCCACGCCGACCCCGACCCCGACGCCTTCGGTGGAGGTCCCCGCGCCCGGTCCGACCACGACCCCGACCCCGCCACCGCCGGCCGTGCCGCAGCCCTCGGGGCCGCTGGCCAACACCGGCGGGGGCGGCAGCGCCCCGTACCTGGTCGCCGCGGGCGGCCTGCTGGTGGTGCTCGGCACGGTGGTCCTGCTGGTGCTCAGGAAGCGCCGCACCGGCTGACACCCCGTCAGACACCCGGAACACCGGGGCCCCGGGAGCTTCCCCGGGGCCCCGCCCTCCGCTGGAAAGGACGCCCCCGGATGCCGACCCACAAGAAGCGCCGCCGCACCGCCGTGGCCGCCGCCCTCGCGGCGGCACTGCTCGCCGCCGGCGGGGTGACGGCCTGGCGGATGACCGACCGTCAGGAGCAGAGCCGCCCGCTCAGCAGCGAGGAGGCCTCCCGGCTGGCGCTGGCCCGGTTCACCCTCTACGGCCACGGCCCCGTCCGGGTGGCCCTCACCGCCTCGGCGGGCGGCGGCCTGGTCACGGAGGTGCACGGCGTGATCGACTACCGCACCCGGCACGCGGCGGGCGGCTACCGGGTCCACGGACCGGCCGGCACCGTGGACGAGGGCCTGGTGGTCTGGGACACCGGCGGGCTGGGCCTGGCGAAGCCGTCCGCCGGTGCGACGGGCCCGGCCTGGGAGCAGGCCGAGCACCTGCCGCGCAGCGCTTGGGCCTCCCGGCCGTTCGGCACCGACCCGCTCGACGCGGGCCTCGACCTGCTGGCCCGACTGGGCGCGGACCGGCCCGACAACCCCCTGTTGCTCGCCCAGTCGGGCCCCCGCTGGTTGGGCCGGGACCGGATCGACGGCCGCGCCCACGACCGGATCTCCGGCCCCCGCCCGCGCGGCGCCGCCGACCGCGACACGGCCGCCTCCCCGCTCACCTACTGGATCGACGCCGACGGCGGCCTGCGGCGGGTCACCATGCGGATCACCGGGCTCGCCACGCCCACCGTCCTGGACCTGGAGGGGCCGCAGCCGGACGCCCGGCTGCCGCAGGCCCCCTGGGCGACGGTCGGCTGACGTGCGGTCAGACGCCCGTCGGCAGCGGGTAGGCGGCCGGGTCGACCGGGCCGGGGAGGGCGACGGCCGGGACGGCAGGGGCGTTCGGGTCGGGCAGCGAGGGCTGGGCGGGCGGCGCGGGGACTTCGTTGAACGGCGTGCCGGGCGGGGCCTGGACGGCCGCCGCGCGGCCCCTGGGCACCGGGGCGGAGCCGTTCACCCCGCAGGGTGCCACCTGCTCCAGCCCCGGCGGGCTCTGGCTGACCGGCCCGTTGCCGGTGAAGCAGTTGCTCGGCGCGGCCGCCGCCCCGACCAGGTCCACCCCGTTGCCGGTGACCCGGTTGGCGGTGACGCGGTTGCCGCTGGCCGGGTGCCCGGGCGGGTCGGTGACCACCACGCCCGCCGACCGGTTGCCCGTCACCAGGTTGCGCTCCACCCGGTTGTCGACGCCGCCGCCGATCCCGATGCCGATGCCGAACCCGCCGTCGGCCTGCTGCGGCGAGTCCGCCGCGTTGTTGTCGGCCACCACGTTGCCCGCGATCACCGCGCCGTGCTGGGGGGCCAGCGACTCCAGGTCGTTGGAGTTGACGGTCACTCCGACCCGGTTGCCCACCGCCCGGTTGCCCACCACGGTGAGGTTCTCCGAGGCGTTGGTGATCTCGATGCCGACGGCGTTGCGCTCCACCGTGTTCCCCCGCACCAGGGTGTCGCAGGGCCGGCACTGGCCGACGTAGATCCCCGAGTCGGCCATCCCCGAGGCGTACGAGTCCTCGATGATCCCGCCGCGCGCGTCGAAGGCGTAGATGCCGTAGAGCGCGTTCCCGTACGAGGTGACCCTGGTCGCCCGGAAACCCTCCACCGGGGGGAAGCGGGTGGTGTCCAGCGGGTCGTAGGCCGAGCCGCCAGCGCCGTGCCGCTGGAGCTTCTCGTCGGTGACGCCGGTGAACAGCACCCCGTTGGCGAGGTAGCCGCGCACCGTCAGGTTCTCCACCACCGTGCCCGCGCCGGTCGCGGTGATCCCGTTGACCAGCTTGAGTCCGCCGTCGAACACCACCGCGTTGCGGTCCGTGCCCCGCAGCACCACCCGGGGCCGGGTGATCCGCACGCTCTCCCGGTAGGTGCCGGGCGAGACCAGCACCAGGTCGCCGGGCACCGCCACGTCCACCGCCCGCTGCACCGTCGGCAGATCGGCCGGCACCCGGATCACCGCCCCCGCCGGGTGGCGGTCCGCGGAGTCCTCGCCCCCGCCGCCCGCCGAGCAGCCGGCCGCCGCCAGCAGGACCGGCACCGCCAGGCAGACGGCGGCCTGACGGATCATCACCTTCACGGAACCACGGAGGAATTGCATGGATCGTGTTCTACCGTCCGGGACGGACGGCATGCACACCGAACGCCCGAACCCGGAGGGCGTGCCGACCACCGCACGCCCCTGCTTCGACCGGCGGACCCTGCTCACCGCGGCCCTCGCCACCGGGGTCGGGGCCGGGGCGGCGGGCGCGACCGCGTTCACCCGTTCGCCGCAACGCACTCCGGCCGGGCCACCGCCCGCACCGGGCTCCGTACCGTTCCACGGCGCCCGGCAGTCCGGGGTGACGCACGCTCAACTCCCTTCGGTGCGGCTGCTCGCCCTCGACCTGCCGGACGGCGCGGGCCGGGACGCGCTGCGCGCCCTGCTGGCCTCGATCGGCGCGGTGCTGGCCTCGGCGGCGGACGGCTCCCTCGCCGACGCCCGCCTGGACGGCACGCCGCCGGTCACCTCCCTGGTGGCGCTCGGGCCCGGCCCGGCCACCCGGCTGCGGCTGAACGTCCCTCCGGCCCTGGCCGAGCTCCCCGCCTTCTCCGGTGACCGCCTCGAACCCGCCCGCAGCGGGGGCGACCTGCTGGTCCAGCTCGCCGCCGAACAGCCCTGGACCACCGCTGTGCTGACCGAGCACCTGGTCACCGCCGCCGCGCGGTGCGGCGCGGCCGTCCGCTGGAGCCAGGCCGGCTTCCTGCCGCCCGTCCCCGAGGGGCGGACACCGCGCAACCTCTTCGGCTTCAAGGACGGGACCGCCAACCCCGCCCCGGACGACCCCTCCCTCTGGGGCCTACCCGGGCCGCACGCGGACGGGACGGTCCTGGTCTACCGCCGGATCCGGATGGACACCGCCGCCTTCGCCGCCCTCCCGACGGAGCGTCAGGAGCTGGCCGTCGGGCGCCGGGCCGACACCGGCGCCCCGCTCACCGGGAACGCCGAGCACGACACCCCCGACGTCTACGCCAAGCACCCCGACGGCTCCTACGTCCTCCCCGCCGACGCCCACGTCCGCCTGAGCAACCCCCGGCTCGACGGCGGCGCCCGGATGCTGCGGCGCAGCTGGTCCTACGACGACGGCCCCGCCGACCGCGGCCTGCTGTTCTGCGCCTTCCTCCGCGACCCGGCCCTCTTCACCCGGGTCCAGACCCGCCTCGCCGAACACGACGCCCTCACCCCCTTCCTGACCCACACCGCCTCCGTCCTCGCCTGGGTCCTCCCCGGCGCCCCCGAGGGACGGCAGCTGGGCGCCGACCTCTAGGGGGCTGTCGCCTTGGTGGGATCGGGCGGTCGCCACCGGGGCACGCGTCCGCCTCGACCTCGCACCCGGAGCGTCAAGTCAAGCTCCCTACGGAGGATTTGACGGGCCGTCAGGGTCATCCTCCGCAGGGCTCCGGCGCACCCCGCGCGGGGGAGGTGCGGCGGGCGCGGCGGGTGCGAGGGTGGTGGCCCGGTGCCGCAGGGGGGCCGGGGAGAGGGGGCGTCATGGCCGGGTTGGGCGTACGGCTGGCAGCCGTCGCGTTGGCGGGGGCGAGCGTGTTGGCGGTGGCTCCGGTGGCCGCCGCCGAGGGGGCGGTGGCCGGGGCCGGGGAGGAGCGGCGGGCCCGGGTCGAGGGGCAGCAGGAGCTGCGGGAGTTGGTGGAACACGGCGGCATGACGGCCGCGCTCGCCGAGATCCGGGTCGGCCGCTCGCAGTGGCACGGCGCCGCCGGGGTGGCGGAGCTGGACGGCGGGCGGCCGGCCCGGGCGGACGGGCGGTTCCGGATCGGGAGCGTGACCAAGACCTTCGTGGCCACGGTCGTCCTCCAGCTGGCGGGCGAGGGCCGGCTGCGGCTCGACGACCCGGTGGAGCGTCACCTGCCCGGCGTCGTCCCGAACGGCGGCGCGATCACCGTCCGCCAGCTGCTCAACCACACCAGCGGCCTGTTCAACTTCACCGAGGACGACCGCTTCCTGGTGAACGACGAGGCCGAACTCCAGGACTTCGCCTACGGCGGCTGGCGCTACCGCGACTACCAGGCCCGCCAGTTGGTCGCGGTGGGCGTCGAGCACCCGCCGTACTTCGCCCCCGGCCAGGGCTGGCACTACTCCAACACCAACTACGTCCTCGCCGGGATGATCGTCCGGAAGGTCACCGGCCGCAGCTGGCAGCGCGAGGTGGAGCGCCGGATCGTGGAGCCCCTGCACCTGGAGCACACCACCTTCCCGGGTTCGCAGACCGGCCTCGGAGGCCCGTACGCGCACGCCTACCTGGACATGCCCGCCGGCCCGGCCGACATCTCCCGGCTCAACCCGAGCGTGGTGGACGCGGCCGGGAACGGCATCTCCACCACCGCCGACCTGAACCGCTTCCACGCCGCACTCTTCGGCGGGAAGCTGCTGCGCCCGGCCGAGATGGCGGCGCTGACCGCCACCGTCCCGACCAACACCCCGAACGGGACGTACGGGCTCGGGGTGCTGCGGATCGACCTCGGCCCAGGGTGCGAACCGGCCTGGGGCCACGACGGCGGGCTGCCCGGCTGGAGCACTCTGCTGCTCGGCAGCCGGGACGGGAAGCGGCAGTTCGCCCTCTCCTACAACCCGTACGTGGGCAGGGACGACTCGGCGAGCGGCGGGCCGATCGGTTCGCTGATCGTCAAGACGCTCTGCGACCAGCCCGCACCGCGCGCGCTGGCCCCGTGGTCACTCCCCCGCACCGGGCCCGACCTGCGGGTCGGGAAGGCCTAGGCCCTCCACCGCACCCGTGGCCGTGGCCAGGGCGAGGTGGTCGTGGAAGTCCCGGCTGTGCACGATCAGCCCGTCCCGCACCCGGAGCACCTGGACGTTGGCGACCGTGAACTCCCGCCCGGTGGGCCGGTGGTGGACCAGGTAGTCCCACTCCGCCACCACCACCTCGGGGTCGTCGGTCCGGCGCACCACCACCTCGGTGGCGGTCAGCCGGACCGGCGTGGCCGCGCCGACCAGGGCGAACCGCTCGGCCAGGGCCCGGCGGCCCTCGATCCGGCGCGGGCCGACCGGCTGGAAGGGCGTCTCGACCACCGCGTCCTCGGCGTAGAGGGCGGCGAGGTCGCCGTAGCGCTCCTCGCCGATCGCCTCGACCAGCCGGTGGAAGACGGCGCTCGGTGACAGGGTTTCGGGCATGGTCAACCCCCGTGGGTTCGGCCGCTAGAATCGGACCAGCGACTCCGCTTAGAACGATACGGACTGGCGACTCCGCTTGTCCAGGCTTTCCCGCCCCCGGCGGGCGAGAGGTGTGGTGCAGGGTGACCGACCGTCAGGACCGCCAGGACCGCCCGCTGCGCGCGGACGCCGCCCGCAACCGCGCCCGGCTGCTCGACGTCGCCACGGAGGTCTTCACCACCCGCGGCACCGCCGTGCCCACCGAGGAGATCGCCCGGGCCGCCGGGGTCGGGGTCGGCACCCTGTTCCGGCACTTCCCGACCAAGGAGGCCCTGCTGGAGGCGGTGATGGTCGGCCGCCTGGAGGCGGTCGCCGCCCGGGTCGCCGAACTCGCCGACGAGGACGACCCGGCCACCGCCTTCTTCGACTGCGTCCGGCTGCTGGTCGAGAGCTCGGTCGGCAAGGGCGAGTTCACCCGGGCCCTGGCCGCGGCCGGGGTGGACGCCCACACCGCGCTCCGCGGACCGAGCGAGGCGATCCTGGGCCGGCTCACCGCGCTCCTGGAGGACGCGCAGCGCGCCGGTGCCGTCCGCCCCGCCCTGGCGATGCCGGAGCTGATCGCCCTGCTGGTCGCGGCCGGCGGAGCGGTGGAGCAGCTCGCCGCCGCTCCCGGAGCCCGCGACCGCGTCCTCGCGGTCATCACCGACGGCCTGCGCCCGCCGCGCTGACCCGCCCTCAGGAGGCCGTGGCGAACAGGGTCCACGGCTCCGGGCGGGCGAGCGACAGCCGCGGCTTGGCCTCGGCCCAGTGCTGCACGGCGGTGGCCATCACACCGGCCGGGTCGGCGACGGGGTGGGTGGGGGCGAAGGGTTCGGTCATCGCGGTGTAGCTCTGGAACATCGCGAGCAGCTTCACGGCCTGGGCCTGGAACGGCGAGAGGTGACGGTCCGCCAGCGGCAGGAAGAAGCGGTCCCAGCGCTCCACCGGGACCAGCGGCGGCCGGGCGATCGGGGGCACGCCGTGGGCGGCTCGGCAGGAGTTGAGCGTCCCGCAGATGACGTCCAGCAGCTCCGAGAGCGTCAGGCAGGCGTGCCCCGCCGCGATCACCTCGGTGCGCGGGGCCGCGGGCGGCGCGGCCAGTGCGGCGGCGGCGATCACCTCGGCGACCTGGTCGACGGGGCTGATCTCGGCGTAGCCGCCCGGGTCGCCGACCACCACGGCGGCCAGGCCGGAGACCAGGGCCTGCAGGATGGTGTACGGGCCGGAGAAGCGGGCGATCCGCCCGTCGCCGCTGCGGCCGACCACCAGCGGCGGGCGGACCACGGTGAGCGGCCCGGGGTGCTCCTCCCGGACCAGCTCCTCGCAGCGGGCCTTGGACCACTCGTAGCCGTTGCGGTAGCCCTCGAACTCGGCGCCGCGCAGGTCCCGCGCGTTGCGGGTGCCGCCGACGTAGGCGGTCGAGACCTGCACCAGGTGGGTGTCGCGGTCGGCCAGGGCCAGCACGGCGCGCAGCGGTTCGAGGTTGGCGGCGACCGCCTCCGGGCGGCTCAGGGTCCACCGGGTGGTGGCAGCGGCGTGCACGATGACGTCCCAGTGGCCGGCCAGGTCGGCGGGCGGCAGCTCGGCGCCGATCCGCCAGGAGAGCGGGGCCTCGGGGGTGGCCCGGCGGGCCACCGGGACCACGGTGTGGCCGGTGGCCCGCAGCAGGCCCAGGGCCTCGGTGCCGACCACTCCGGTCGCGCCGGTCAGCAGGATTCGCATGGCATCGTCCCAGCGTAGGAGAGGAGGTGACGGCGGGTCAGGCGGGGAGGAGCACCAGGCTCGCGTTCTGGCCGCCGAAGCCGAAGGAGTTGGAGAGCACCGGCCGCCCGGGCGGGATGCGGCGCGGCGCCGAACGGACCAGGTCGACCAGCGCGGCCTCGGGGCTGCTGCGCAGGTTGGCGATCGGCGGCACCTCGCCCCGGGCGGCGCAGAGCAGTCCGAGGGCGGCCTCCAGGGCGCCGGAGCCGCCGATCAGGTGGCCCGTCACGCCCTTCATGGCGGTGACCGGGAGCGTCCCGGCGCCGAAGACCCGCTCGATCGCCCGCGCCTCGGCACGGTCGTTGAGCACCGTCGAGGTGCCGTGGGCGTTGACGTGGCCGATGTCGGCCGGTGCCAGCCCGGCGTCGGCGACGGCCCGCCGCATGCAGCGGGCGGCCGTCCCGCCGTCCTCGATCGGGGCGACGATGTGGAAGGCGTCGCAGTTGTCCGCGTACCCGGCCACCTCGCCCAGGACCGTGGCGCCCCGGGCCAGCGCCGACTCCCAGCGCTCCAGCACCAGCACGGCGGCGCCCTCGGCCATCACGAAGCCGTCCCGGTCGGTGTCGAACGGGCGGCTGGCCAGGCCGGGTTCGCCGTTGCGCGCCGACATCGCGCGCATCTTCGCGAACGCGCCGACGATCACCGTGGTGACCGGGGCGTCCACGCCGCCGGCCAGCGCCGCGTCCAGCTCGCCGTGCCGGATCCGGCGGGCCGCCTCGCCGATCGCGGTGGTGCCGCTGGCGCAGGCCGAGGAGTAGGTGGTGCAGGAGCCCTGGTACCCGTAGCGCAGGGCGAGCCGGCTGGCGGCCGAGTTGGCCATGGTGCGCGGCACGGTGTGGACGGGGAGGTCGCCGGGGCTGTCCCAGTGGTCGGTGGTGACCTGCTCCATGCTGGCCAGGCCGCCCATGCCGGTGCCGATCTGCACCCCGACCCGCTCGGGCGACAGCCCGCCGCAGTCGGCGAACCCGGCGGAGGCGACGGCGTCGGAGGCGGCGCAGAGCAGCAGGGTGGCGGCCCGGTCGATCTGCCGCAGCTCCCGGCGGGTCAGGTAGGACTCCACGTCGAACGGCGGGACCAGGCAGGCGATCCGCACCGAGACGCCGCGCGCCGTGAGGAGTTCACTGACGGAGGCGGTGGGGCGGGCCTTGAGCACCGTCTCGTACGCCTCCTGCACCTCGTTGCCCGCCGGGGTCTTCACGCCGATCCCGGTGACCGCCACCCGGTGACCGCCGTCCGGCCGCCGGGCTCCCCGACGCGCCGTCACCGGGCCTCCGCCGTGCGGAGGGTGAGCAGGTCGATGGCCTGGCCGACGTCCTCGGCCCGGGTCAGGTCCTCGACCTCGATCCGCAGGGCCAGGGTGCGTTCCAGCCGGGAGCCGATCTCCATCAGCTCCAGGCTGTCGATGCCGTAGTCGGCCAGCAGGCTGGTGTGCTCCTGCACCTCCTCGACCTCCGTGCCGAGCACATCGGAGATGGTCGTCCTGACCACCAGGGCCAGTTCCTCGCGCGTGGGCATGTCCGTCCTTCGTCGAGCCGGAGCGATCATCGGGTGGTCACCGCCGTCAGGGCGGCGTCCAGGAGGCCGAGCCCTTCGGCCAGTTCGGCCTCGGTGGCCACCAGCGGCGGTAGCAGCCGGATGGTGGTCGGGCGGCCCAGGCAGGGCGAGACCAGCAGGCCGCGGGCGGCCAGTTCGAGCACCATCGCGCCCGCGCGGGCGGGCGTGTCGAGGTCGACCCCGCGCAGCAGCCCCAGGCCCCGCACCTCGCGCACCGCCTCGGGGTGGCGGGCGCGCAGCCGGGCGAGCCCGTCGTCCAGCCGGGCGGAGAGGGTCCGGCCGTGCCCGGCCAGACGCTCCGTCAGCTCCAGGGCGGGCGGCAGGGCCGCGCAGCTCAGCGGGTGGCCGCCGAAGGTCGCCGAGTGCAGGAAGGGGTCGGCGTCCAGCGGCGCGTACAGCCGCTCGGAGCAGACCAGGGCGGAGAGCGGGACGACTCCGCCGCCGAGCGGCTTGCCCAGCAGCACGCCGTCCACGGGCAGGCCGAGGGCCAGGGCGAGCGAGGGTTCGCCGCAGCGGCGCAGTCCGCACTGGATCTCGTCGGCGATCACCATCGCGCCGTGCTCCACCGCCGCCGCGCACCAGGTGCGCAGCACCTCCGGCGGGAGCGGGACGGCGCCGTTCTCCCCCTGGACCGGTTCGAAGACCAGGGCCGCCACCGGCCCGGCGGCCAGCTCCCGGGCCAGGGCCTGCGGGTCGTCCGGGTCCAGGTGGGCGACCTCGACCGCGCAGCCGCGCAGGCCGACCCGGTAGAGCGGACTGTGCGTCAGGGCCAGGGCGCCGAGCGACTTCCCGTGGAAGCCGCCGCGCACCGCGAGCACCCGGTCGCGGCCGGTGGACAGCCGGGCGAGCTTGACGGCGACCTCGACCGCGTCGGAGCCGTTCAGCCCGAAGTGCACCTTGGGCAGGGCGCCGCCGAGGTGGGCGGCGAGCAGCCCGGCGGCGCGGGCGGCCACCGGGTTGGCCAGGCTGCGGGTCGCGGTGGGCATGGTGTCCAGCTGGCGGCGGACGGCGGCCAGCACCTCGGGGTGGCGGTGGCCGAGCAGGGTGACGGCGTAGGAGCCGAAGTCCAGTACCCGGCGCCCGTCGGAGAGGGTGACCCGGGCCCCCTCGGCGGCCGCCTCCACGGCGCCGCGGCCGGCGAAGCTGCCGGTGAGGGCGAGCTTGGCGGACAGGTGGCGGCGCAGCTGGTCGAAGACCTCCGTCGCCACCGTCGTGGTCATGCGCCCACCGCGACGGCCGGGACGAGGCGGGTGCGCAGGGCGGCGATCATCTGCTCGGCGTTCTCCCGCAGGGCCTCGGCCGCGATCGGGTTGAGCATCTCGGCGAGCAGCGGGATGCCGATGTCGAACTCGGCGGCGAGTGCCACCAGGCTGCCGCCCTCGCCGTCCTCCCGGACGGCCCAGTGGCCGCGGAACTCGCCGAGGTCGCCGGTGAGTTGACGGAAGTCGAAGCGCCGGGCGGCCGGGTCGACCACCTCGGCCTCGGTCCAGCGCAGCACCGAGCCCTCCAGCCGCACCGACCAGGCGGTGGTGCGGTGGTGCTCGTCGCCCTGCTCGACCACCACCACCTCGTCGACGCTCTCCATGCAGTGCTGGTACGACTCCACGTCGACCACCGCCGCCCAGACCGCGTCCGGCGGTGCGGCGATCGGCAGTTCGACCTCAACGTGCGGCACGGGGGAACCTCTCGGGATCGGGGACGGGGGTGTGGCCGGCGGCGTGCGGGCCGAGGGCCCGGTCCCGCGCGGCCGTCAGGGCCGGGGGCAGCGCCCGGCGCAGCAGGGTCCGCCGCAGCGGGCGCAAGTGGGTCATCGCGGACCACAGCTCGACCAGCTCGCAGCCGAGTTCGAGCTTGGGCTGGTACGCGGTCTGGGCGAACCGGATGTGGGTGCACCCCGCGTCCAGGGCCAGCCGGATCGCGGCGTGGTGCACCGCGTGGTAGAGCCCGGCCTGGTGGGCGATCCGGTAGTCCAGGCCGATCCGGGCGCCGGTGGCGCCCGTACCGGCGAACAGGCAGAGCAGGAAGGCGACCAGCCGGTCCCCCTCGAAGCAGGCGACCAGCCGCCGCCCGGCCGGGGGCGCGCCGTGGACGGCGGCCAGGAAGGCCCCGTCCAGCACGTCCAGCCGCTGGTCGGCCCGGGCCATCACCTGCCGGTAGAGCCCGAGCATCTGCGGCAGCAGGTGGGCGAAGTCGGTCAGCACCTCGGTCCGCAGGCCGGGCCAGGCGGCGGCGCGGCGCAGTTTGCTGCGGGCGTTGCGCCGCGCCTTGGCGGGCAGCCGGGCCAGGTAGTCCTCGAACCCCCCGGGGCCGAGGCGCAGTTCGGTGTCGGGGAGGGCGGGGACCGGGAAGAACCCGGCGGCCTCCAGAGCGGGCAGCAGCCCGGCCAGTTCGGCGGGGGCGAAGTCCTTGAACACCACCGTGCCGAGGCGCTCGCGCCGGGCCAGTGCCAGCGCCCCGGCGACCAGCGCGTCCAGGGCCGCCGGCGGGAGGCGGCGGTCCGTCAGCAGGTGCCCCTGGCCCAGCAGGTGGCCGCAGAACAGCATCGGCGCCCGGAGCAGGCCCGGCAGGGCCCGCCGGACGGGGGCCAGGCGGCGCCGGTCCTCGGCCCCGACCACCTCGTCCAGCCGCAGTCCCGGGAAGAGCGCGACCGGCAGCACCGCGAGCGCCTCCCGCTCGCCGGGGGCGTCCTGACGGAGCACCAGGTGGGCGTAGCCGTCGGGGCCGATCGCGCCCGCCTCCATCGCGCGCAGCACCGGGCGTGACCAGACCGGGTCGTCCGGCGGTGCCAGGCGCTCCCAGAGTCCGGGCGGGAGCGCGTCGACGCCGCGCGCCACCTCGACCCGGTAGCCGGGGGCGGCCGTCACCCCGGTCATCCGATCCGCAGCGGACGGCCGCCGAGGTACTCGCGCAGCGGCCCGGCCATCCGCGCCCGGGCGGGCGGGTGGAAGCCGAGCGCCCCGGCCGCCGCGGCCAGGTAGCCGCCGTCGCCCGAGCCGACGAAGGCCATGCCGCCGAGGGCGGACAGGCAGCCGCGGGTGGTGCGGGCGATGGCGTCCTCGGCGGCGTAACGGGCCGTCAGGGCGGACACCAGCAGCCCGTCGTCCCAGGGCTGGTCCTCGTCGTCCAGGGCGCGGGCGACCGCCTCCACCGCGAGCATCGCGGCCTCCACCTCCACCAGGTGGACGGCCGGGTCCTCGGGCGGGCCGCCCGGCTTGGTCAGCACCCGCTCCACCAGGGCGGAGGCCACGCCGAGGTAGCCGGCCGTCAACAGCAGCTCGAACCAGAGGAAGCCCGCCGTGTTGAGGTCGTCCGGCACCGCGTCCGCGGTGACCTCGGTGAGCAGCACCTGCCCGCGGTCCAGCTCGACCTCGGTGAGCACCACCTGCTCGCTCTCCGCCCCGGCCAGCACCGGGTTGCGCCAGAACGGGCGCACCTCGACGCCCGGGGTCCCGGCGGGGACCAGGGCGACGGCGAGGCGCTCGACGCCGTCCTCGTCGGCCAGCAGCACCGAGGCGGTCAGCAGGTCCATCGAACGGGCCAGGCTGCAGGGCATCTTGCTGCCGTTGAGCACCACCTTCCCGCCGCGCAGCTGCGCGGTGATGTGGGGCTTGAGGATGTTCTGGCCGGCCCGGCCCTCCGCGAAGCCGGAGGCCAGCAGCAGGCCGTCGGCGGCGACCGAGGCGAGCAGCTGCTCCTCGGCGCCGCCGGGCGCGGCGGAACGGACCAGGCCCGCCACCGAGAAGTGGTGCATGGTGGTGGCCACCGCCAGCGAGGGGCACCGGGAGCCGACCGCGCGTTGGACGCGCACCGCCCCCAGGGCGCTCGCCCCCTTGCCGCCCAGGGCGCGGGGCACCAGCAGGCCGGGGCCGCCGGCCGCGCGGAACGCGCCGATGGCCGGGCTCGGCGCGCTCTCCAGGCGCTCCAGGGGCTGGGCCGCCAGGGCGACGTCCAGACCGGGAAGGTGGGCTTGGAGGGCGGCGCGTTCGCGCTGCAGGAAGTACACGGGTGGGCTCCTCCGGGAGCGGAGTTCGGATCGAAGGGGGGTCAGGTGGCCAGCGGCAGCCGGAGGAAGCCGCGCAGCCCGTCCCCGGTGCGGCGGACCGGCGGTCCGGCCGGCTTCAGGCCGGGGAAGCGCTCCAGGAGTTGGCGCAGCAGGGCGGCGCCCTCCAGGCGGGCCAGGGCGGCCCCCACGCAGTAGTGCGCGCCGGCGCTGAAGCTCAGCACCCGGCCGTCGGTCCGCTCGACCCGGAAGGCGTCCGGGTCGGTGAAGCAGGCCGGGTCGCGGTGCGCGGCGGCCATCACGGTGATGACGCTGGCGCCGGCGGGGACGCTCACTCCGCCGAGCTCGGTGGCGCGGGTGGCGATCCGCTCGGTCATCGGGACGGGCCCGTCCCAGCGCAGCGACTCCTCCAGCGCGGCCGGCACCAGCTCGGGGCGGCGGCGCAGCAGCTCCCACTGCTCCGGGTGGGCGAGCAGGGCGTGCACCGCCTGGCCGAGCATGCCGACGGTGGTCTCGAACCCGGCGGCGAACACCAGGACCAGCACGTCCACCAGTTCACGCTCCGTCAGCCCGCCGCCGTCCGGAGGCTGCGCCGCCAGCGCGGAGGCGAGGTCCTCGGTGGGGCGGGCGCGGCGTTCGCGCAGCAGTCCGGTGAAGTACTCCCGCAGCCCGGTGACGCCGTGGTCGGCGCGGTCCCAGTCCTCGGGGGTGCGGACGGGTTCCAGCAGGCGGCAGGTGTCGTCGCCGAGCGCCCGCAGCCGCTCCCGGTCCCCGGGCGGCACGCCGATCAGCTCGCCGACGACCGCGACCGGCAGCGGAGCCGCGACCAGTTCGTGGAAGTCGGCGGCCGTGCCGTCGGCGGCCGCGGCGAAGCGGTCGAGCGCCTCGGCGCAGAGTTCCTCGACCCCGGCCGCCAGGGCCGCGACCCGGCGGACGCTCAGTTCGCGCACCACCAGCCGGCGCAGCCGGTCGTGGGCGGCGTGGTCGGTGGCCAGCATCGAGGAGTAGAAGAAGTCGGCGGAGGGGCGTCCGGCTCCGTCCGGGATCCGCCGCTCGCACCAGTCCCGGTCAGGGACCAGGAAGTCCGGGTCGGCCAGGACCGACCGGCAGTCGTCGAACGCCGTCAGGAAGTAGGAACCGACCGTCGGGCTGAAGCACACCGGCTCGGTCTCCCGCAGGCGGGCCAGGGCCGGATAGGGGTCCTCCCGGCCCTCGGGCGTGAACACCGACAGGAGGATGGTCTCCGCGTTCACCGGTCCGCCGCAGTCCAATCGATCGAGGGGCGGACCCCGGCCGTAGCGCTCCGGCCGGGGTCCGCCGACGGTGCGTGCGTCAGTGGGCGGTCGGGACGACCAGGACCGCGCCCGGCCAGAGGTCGAGGGTGTTGCCGACGTTGGAGTCGGCCGCGGTCACCGAGGTGACGTTGGCGTAGTTGGAGGAGACCCCGCCGTTGTCGGCCTTGGAGCCCTGGCCGATGCCGACGTTCCCGCTGCCGGACTGGCCGGTCGCGTTGCTCGCGAAGGCCGCGGTGGGGAGGACCGAGAGAGCGCATGCCGCAATGAAGGCGCCGAACGCCTTACCGAAAGTTCGCATGGGGCCGATCATGGCAAACGGAGCAGCGCCGGGGTCACGCCCCGTCCCTCGTTCAGCCGAACCGCGAACACCTTCGGGTGCGATGCCACCCGGTTGGCGCAGTGCACGCACGGCCCGTGCGGCGTAGCCGGGGTGACGCTCCGTCAGCCCGCGCGTTGGGCCCGGCATGACCTCCCTCCAGCGCCTCCTCGCGGTGCTCGGCACCGCCGCCCTCGCCCTCCCCCTCCTGAGCTCCCCGGCCCAGGCCGCCCCGCAGCGCGGTGTGCACGCGAGCTCGGACTCCACCGTGGTCAGCCACAACGACGGCGGCCCGCGCACGGGCTGGCTGGTCGGCGCCCGGCACACCAACGCGGCCGAGTACCTGCTCGGTTGAGCGGGCGGACACCATGACGCGGCGTCCCGCGAGACCGGTCAGGATCGGAGAAGCACCGGCGGTGCCCCGGCCCCTAGCGTGGTGGTCATGGCGATCACCACTTCCTCCACGACCGGCACCGCTCTCCGCTCCGTCACCCTCGAGGTGGCCGACACCGAGGCGGCCCGCACCTTCTACCGCGCCTTCGGCGTGGACCACTGCGTCGACCTCCGGTCCTCCGAGGCCGGCTCCACCGGCTTCCGGGGCTTCACCCTCGCCCTCACCGTGGCCGGTCCGGCGACCGTCGACGCCTTCTTCTCCGCCGCCGTCGAGGCCGGTGCCACCGTCCTGAAGCCCACCGCGAAGTCGCTCTGGGGCTACAGCGGCGTGGTGCGGGCGCCGGACGGCACCATCTGGAAGATCGCCACCTCGGCGAAGAAGGGCGACGGCCCCGCCGCCCTCGAGTTCGACGACCTCGTGCTGCTGATCGGCGTCGAGAGCGTGAAGGCGACCAGGCAGTTCTACGTCGGCCGGGGCCTGGCCGTGGCCAGGAGCTTCGGCGGCAAGTACGCCGAGTTCGCCCCGGCCGCCGAGGGCTCGGTCAGGCTGGCGCTCTACAAGCGGCGCGCGCTGGCCAAGGACCTCGGCGTCCCGGTCGAGGGCGAGGGCTCGCACCGGATCGTGCTGGGCGGCGGCGTGGAGTCCTTCACCGACCCCGACGGCTTCGCCTGGGAGGCCGGGGCGTAACGGTCCGCCGAGCAGCGGTCCGACGTCCGCCGGGCCGTCCGACGGGCCGTCAGACCCGGCCGGCCGCGCGCTGGGTGCGGCGGGCCAGCGAGTCGACCACCACGGCGGCCAGCAGCACCGCTCCGGTGATCATGAACTGGATCGCGTTGCTCAGGCCCTGGATGTTCATCCCGGACTGGATGGAGCCGATCACCAGGGCGCCGAGCAGCGCCGACCAGGTCGAGCCGCGCCCGCCGAAGAGGCTGGTGCCGCCGATGACGGCCGCCGCGATGGCGTTCATCAGCAGGTTGCCGCCGCCCGAGGTCTGACTGGCCGACTGGATCTGCGCGGCCAGGAAGAGGCCGCCGACGGCCGCCATGGTCGAACAGATGGCGAAGACGCTGATCCGGATCCAGGCCACGTTGATGCCAGCCCGCCGGGCTCCCTCGATGTTGCCGCCGAGGGCGAAGACCTGGCGGCCGTAGGCGGTGCGGCGCAGGACGAAGTCCAGCACCACGATGAACACCAGGAAGACCAGCAGGGCCAGCGGCAGGCCCTTGTACTGGTTGAGCGTGTAGGCGGCGAGGAAGGCGACCACCGCCAGCAGGGCGGTGCGCAGCGCGATGTCCGCGGCCGGCCGCGAGGGCACGCCGGCGCCGCGGCGGCGGCGGGCCTCCAGCAGCGAGGCGCCCAGGAACAGCAGCACGGCGACGGCCGCCGCCCCGTAGGCGGCGGCCTGTTGGCCGTAGATGGTGCTGTAGAGCCGGGAGACGATGTCGTTCCCGGAGAGGTTGACGGTGCCGCTGGCACCGAGGATCTGCAGCATCGCGCCGTTCCAGCCGAGGTTTCCGGCCAGGGTGACCACGAAGGCGGGGACCCCGACCTTGGCGAAGAACAGGCCCTGGACCACGCCGACCACGGTGCCGCCGGCGATGGCGACCAGCATCGCCACCCAGGCGTTGACCCCGTGGGTGACGTTCAGGACGGCGAAGATCGCCGCGCACAGGCCGCTGACCGAGCCGACCGACAGGTCGATCTCGCCCAGCAGCAGCACGAAGACCACCCCGATCGCGATCATCCCGGTGCCGACGATCTGCTGCGAAAGGTTGGAGAGGTTCTGGGCGGACAGGAAGCTGGAGTCCAGGCTGCCGAAGACGGCCCAGATCACCACCAGCGCCAGCACCACCGGCAGCGAGCCCAGCTCTCCGCTGTGCAGCCGCCGCCGGAACTCGCCCAGGTAGCCGCGCAGGCCCTCCTGACGCACGATCAGCCGGGGGTCGGTCGCGGGGGTGGCGTTCGGTGCGACCGGGACGGGTGCGTTGACGCCGCCCTTGGGCATCCGGTCCTCGGGGAGCGGGCGGCGCTCACGGCCACCGCCGGGAGTCTGCCCGTTCATGGCGAGCCCTCCGTGCCACGGGCCTGCCGACGGGTCACCGCGTTGTCGGTGGCGCCGGTGATGGCCGAGATGATCTCTTCCCGGGTGGTCGAACGGCGGTCGAAGACACCGTTGTTGCGGCCCAGCCGCAGTACCGCCACGGTGTCCGCCACCGCCATCACGTCCGCCATGTTGTGGCTGATCAGCACCACGCCCAGGCCCTGCTCGCGCAGCCGCTCGACCAGGTCCAGCACCTGCGCGGTCTGCTCCACGCCGAGCGCGGCGGTCGGCTCGTCCAGCAGCACCACCTTCGGCGAGCCGATCAACGCCCGGGCGATGGCGACCACTTGGCGCTGGCCGCCGGAGAGCGAGGCGACCGGGATCCGCACGCTGGGGATCCGGATGGACAGGGTGTCCAGCAGCGCCCGCGAGCGCTGCTCCATGGCCACCTCGTCCAGGATCGTGAAGCGCCGCAGCTCGCGGCCGAGGAAGAGGTTGCCGACCACGTCGAGGTTGTCGCACAGCGCCAGGTCCTGGTACACGGTGGCGATGCCCAGGTGCTGGGCGTCCTGCGGCCGGTGGATGGCGACCGGGCGCCCCTGCCACTCGATCCGCCCGTGGTCCGGCTGGTGCACCCCGGCGATCGCCTTGACCAGCGTGGACTTCCCGGCCCCGTTGTCCCCGACCAGGGCCACCACCTCCCCCGCCCCGACCTCGAGCTCGATGTCGGTCAGCGCCTGCACGGCGCCGAACCGCTTGGAGACCTCGCGCAGGGCCAGTACGGTCTCGCCCGTCATGACGGCCCGTCCCCTACTGGAGGCCGGCTGCCTTGCAGGCGGCGGCGTAGTCGGGGGTGCAGATCTTGTCGACGGAGTAGAGGCCGTCCGCTACCACGGTGGTCTTGATGTTGTCCTTGGTCAGCACGACCGGGGTGATCAGGTCGGCCTTCACCTGGTTGCCGCTGCCGTTGGTGACCTGGACGGGCAGCAGCGCGGCGTCCGGGGTCTTCCCCTGGGCGAAGTCGACGGCCAGCTGCGCGGCCTTGTCCGTCTCGGGCTTGAAGGGCTTGTAGATCGACATGGTCTGCGTGCCCGCCAGGATCCGCTGGACAGCGTCGAGTTGGGCGTCCTGGCCGGTCAGCGGCACGCTCAGGCCGGCCGCCTTGAGGGCGGTCGCGATGCCGGCGGCCATGCCGTCGTTGGCCGAGTAGACGCCGACCACGTTGGAGCCGCCGATCGCGGTGATCGCCGCGGCGGCCTCCTGGTTGGCGTTGTTCGGGTCCCAGTTGGGCGTGTCGTACTCCTTGCCGACCTTCAGCTTGCCGTCGATGGCGCTGTGCGCACCGGCCTTGAAGTCGGCGGCGTTCGGGTCGGTGGGCGAGCCGTTGATCATCACGATCGACCCGGCGCCGGCCTTGTCGCCGACCGCGGTGACCAGGGCCTGGCCCTGGAGCTCGCCGACCTTGCGGTTGTCGAAGGAGACGTAGGCGTCCACCGGCCCCTGGGCCAGCCGGTCGTAGGCGATCACCTTCACGCCCGCGTCGTGCGCCTTCTGCACCGAGGACTGGATCGCCTTGGCGTCCACCGCGTCCAGGATCAGCACCTTGTCGCCCTTGGTCAGGGCGGTGTCCACCTGGGTCTGCTGGGTCGTCGCGTTCTCGTTGGCGTTGTAGTAGTCGATCTGGGCCTGCGGGGCCAGTTCCTTGATCTTCTGCTCGATCAGCGGCCGGTCGAACTGCTCGTACCGGGTGGTCTTGGTCTCCGGCAGCAGCAGTCCGATCTTGACCTGGCCGCCGCTCGCCGAGGAACCTCCTCCCCCGGTGGACTGCTTGGCCTCGCCGCAGGCACTGAGGCCCGCACCGAGACCGAAGGTGATCACTGCCGCTGCCGCGCCCACGCGGCGGAGCCGACTGCTCATGACGGAGCCTCTTCACTTCGGGGCCGCCCCCACCACCCAGTGTCACCCCGTCCCGGCTACTCAGCGAAACCACCCTTGGGACGACGGCACCGTCCGCCTCCTCCCGTCACGCACGGTGATCCCCACCGTTCCGTTACCTGCCCGCCGGCCGGCGGCTACCGCGAGGCGGGCCCGGCCCCGGAGGCCCCCGGACACTGTGGCCCCGTCCGCTCAGGGCCGGAGCCGCCCCGCCAGCGGCAGGTGGTCGCTGGCGGTGGCGGGGAGGGTCCAGGTGTCGGCGGACAGGCCCCGGGTCAGCACGTGGTCGATGCGGGTGAACGGGAAGGCGGCGGGCCAGGTGAAGCCGAAACCGGTGCGGGCGAGGCCGAGGTGCTCGGTGAGCGGGGCCAGGGCGTGGTCGTCCGGGGCGGTGTTGAGGTCGCCCAGCACCACCACCCGCTGCAGCGGCTCGGCCGCCACCGCACGGCCGAGGGCCCTCAGGTTGCCGTCGCGGTGGCCGGTGGTGAAGCCCGTGAGGTGCGGGCGGACGGAGTTCAGATGGGCCACGAAGACCGCCAACGGCCCGAAGGGGGTGCGGACTTCGGCCCGGAGCGAGCGGTTCCAGCCGGGGTCGATGACCAGCCGGCCGGCCTCCGCCAGCGGGTGGCGGCTCCACAGGGCGACGGTGCCGGAGCGGATGTGGTGCGGCAGCTCGGCGCCGAGCGCGTCCCGGTAGGCCGGCCAGGTGGCGTCGGTGACCTCCTCCAGGGCCACCAGGTCCGGACGGGCCGCCAGCAGGGTGCGGGCGGTCCCGGCCGGATCCCGGTTGTCGGCCGCCACGTTGTGGGTGACCACCGTCAGACCCTCACCGCCCGCCACCGCCTGACCCGCCGTCAGCAACGGCCCGAACATCACCGCCCAGACCACCGCCACCACCCCGCCCGCGCAGGCCGCCGACGGCGCCCGCCGCAGCGCGGCCCAGCCGAGCAGCCCCACCGCCACCACCGCGCTCCACGGCAGCACGCTCTCCCACAGACTGCGCAGCCCGAGCCCGAGGTCCGGCAACCACCGGTGCCCCGCCAGCGCGAGCGCCGTCACCGCCCCCAGCCCCGCCGGGACGAGCCCTCGACGCCACCGCGCCGGCCGGGCCCGCACCGCCCGCACCGGAGGCGGCGCCGCCTCCGCCGCCGCCGTACCCGCGCTCATCCGGCGGCGTTCGGGAGCTTGTCCGGGCAGGTCCCGCCCGGGGTGGTGAGCAGTTCGTAGTGCCAGACCTCGTTGGAGTAGACCTGGCAGAGCCCGTACCGGGGGCCGTACTGGGCCATCCAGTACGCGGCGTCGGTCGGCCCGACGTCCACCGCCTTGCCCGCCACGTGGGTCGAGGAGTCCGGGGTGTTGACGAACCGTCGGGCCCGGTCCAGGCTCCCGTGCTCCACCACCGCGCGGTCCAGCAGCCCCTGCTGGTAGTCGCGGCTGCGCCAGCCCGAGGTGACGCCCACCTCGATGCCCTTCGCCCGGGCGTCGGTGGCCGCCTTCCGCAGCGCGGCCAGCAAGGCGGCGTCCAGCTTCCCGACCGCCGGGGCACCGTCGTCGAACGGGCTCAACCTCGTCCCCGCCGGGACCGCCCCGTCCTCCGGCCCGGACGACCCGCCGCCGACCATGGCCGCGATCCCACGGATCCCCGCCGTCCCCGAACCGGCCACCCACACCCCAACGGTGCTCAGCACCGCCAACGCCACGGCCCCCACCACCAACCGACGCCTGCCACCCATCCCGTACTCCCGTCCTCGTCCACCTGCGTTGCCGGAGCCATTCGACGGGAGCCGGTGTTACGAGGACGTACGCGCGGGCCGATACGTTTTCGATACACCTCCTCCCACCCCTCACCCCCGCCCACGCCCTCCCCGACCCGCCCCCGAACCCCTCCAGCGGGCCGATACGTTTTCGATACGTCCGATGAGGTCCAATGGAGCCCGCAGGGGAACGTGAGCAGCGCAGACGGGAGAACGGCACGTGCGGGTCCTGGTGGTCGAGGACGAGCTCTACCTCGCCGAGGCGGTCCAAGCCGGGCTGCGGTTGGAGGCGATCGCCGCCGACGTGGTCGGCGACGGCGACGCCGCGTTGGAACGGCTCGCCGTGCACGCGTACGACGTGGTCGTCCTCGACCGGGACATCCCCGGCACCCACGGGGACGAGGTCTGCCGGATCGTCGTGGAGCGCGGCCTCGGCTGCCGGGTGCTGATGCTCACCGCCGCCGCTCGGCTCGGCGACAAGGTCGGCGGCTTCGAGCTCGGCGCCGACGACTACCTCACCAAGCCCTTCGACCTGCCCGAACTCGTCGTCCGGCTGCGCGCCCTGGCCCGCCGCCCGGCCGAGTCCGCACCGCCCGTGCTGGAGCAGTCCGGGCTGCGGCTGGACCCGTTCCGCCGCGAGGTCTACCGCGACGGGCGCTACGTCGCGCTCTCCCGCAAGCAGTTCGCGGTCCTGGAGGTGCTGATGGCGGCCCGGGGCGGGGTGATCAGTTCCGAGGACCTGCTGGAGCGGGCCTGGGACGAGAACGCCGACCCGTTCACCAACGCCGTCCGGATCACCATCTCCGGCCTGCGAAAGCGCCTCGGCCACCCCTGGGTGATCCACACCGTCCCCGGCGTCGGCTACCGCTTCGGCGAGCCCGAGAACGGCACCCAGGGCAGCACCGAGTGAACCGGCCCCCCGGCGCCGCGCCGCGGCCCCGTCGCCTGACGGCCCGGATGCGCCTGACACTCAGTTACACCCTCTTCACCCTGGCCGCCGGGACGCTCTCTCTCGCCGTCATCTACGTCGGCATGAAGTACGTCCCGAACTACCCGCTGACCTCCTCCAACCCGCGCTACCGCTCGGACGCGCCGTCCCGCCAGCAGATCCTCACCACCCTCCTGGTGGCCGGCGGTTACGCCCTCGCCCTGATGACCGCGGTCGGCCTGGTCGGCGGCTGGTTCATCGCCGGGCGGGTGCTGCGGCCGCTCAAGGACCTCACCGGTGCGGCCCGGCGGGCCGCCGACGGGGCGCTCGGCCACCGGGTCGCCCTCACCGGGCCGCGCGACGAGTTCACCGAACTCGCCGACGCCTTCGACGAGATGCTCGACCGCCTCCAGCACTCCTTCGAGGCCCGGCAGCGCTTCGCCGCCAACGCCTCGCACGAGCTGCGCACCCCGCTGGCCATCACCCGCACCATGCTCCAGGTCGCCGCCGCCGACCCGGACGGCCAGGACTGGGGACGGCTGGTCACCCGCCTCCAGGACACCAACCAGCGCGGCATCGAGATCACCGAGGCCCTGCTCGCCCTCGCCGAACTCGACGAGTCCCCGCCCGAGCTGACCCCCACCGACCTGGCCACCGCCACCCGCGAGGCCCTGGCCACCGTCCGCGCCGAGGCCACCGCCCACGGCATCGCCATCACCGCCACGCTCGACCCCGCACCCACCACCGGCAACCCGGTGCTGCTCCGTCAGGCCGCCCTCAACCTCCTGCAGAACGCCCTGCGCCACAACCACCCCACCGGCGGCACCGTCACCCTCACCACCGGCCCCCACCCCTCCGACCCCTCCCACGTCCGACTGACCGTCACCAACACCGGCCCCTCGCTCACCCCCGAGACCGTGGCCACCCTCACCGAACCCTTCCTCCGGGCCCGCGGCCGCACTACCGCCACCGACCCCACCCGCCGCGGCCACGGCCTGGGCCTCACCATCGTCAGCGCCGTCACCACCGCCCACCACGGCACCCTCCACCTCATCCCGAACCCGGACGGCGGCCTCCACGTCACCCTCGACCTGCCGGCCCTGACCGGGCCCCGGCAAGCCTGACCGCCGTCCGCCTGAAGGAGCACGGGGTGGCCGGCCGGTTCTCTCCGTTCCTTCCATGCCCCCGCCCCACCGCGGGTACCTTGTCGCTGTGCTCGCCGTGGGGCTTGCCGGCAGGGGGATCTGATGGGGCGACAGGCAGCCCGGGTGCCGTTGGACCGTGACGGCTCGTTCCTGCTCAGGACCGCCGGTTCGAGCGCAGCGGCGGTCTGACCCGGTGGACGACGTCCAGGAGTCCCTCGCACCCGATGTGCTGACCGCCGCGGTCGCCCAGGTCCGCGATGCCGACGGAGCGGTGCTGGGGACGGGCTTCCTGGTCGCCGGCGACCTGCTGATCACCTGCGCACACGTGCTGGCCGACGGTGGCTACGGCCCGGGGGACCCGGTCCGCCTGGTCTTCCCACGCGTGCCGGGTGTCCCGGCTCCGACGGGTCGGGTGCTGGAGGAGGGGTGGCGCGCCCCGGCGGAGCAGGACATCGGCCTGGTCCTCCTCGACGAGTCCCCGGCGGGTACGACCCCGCTCGTGCTGGGATCGGCCGTGGGCTGCGGTGGGCACCGGGTCCGCTCGCTCGGCTTCCCCGTCCAGGCCCCGGCGGACGGGCACTTCGGCTCCGCCACCGTCGTCGGGCTGCTGTCGGCGGCCGACGGTTCCGGTGATCTGCTGCAGCTGACCGGTGCCAACGATCTGACCACCGGGTTCAGCGGCGGGCCGCTCCTGGACGAGTCGACCGGCCTGGTGGTCGGCATGGTCACCTCGATCACGGCACCCGACGTCCACGCCCGGGGCCAGGGCATCGCCTATGCCACGCCGACCGAGGTGCTCCGGGCGGCCCGGCCCTCCCTGGAGCTGCGCGACGTGTCGCCGTACCGGGGGCTGGAGCCCTTCACCGCCGAGCACGCCCGATGGTTCCGCGGCCGCGAGCAGGCGGTGTCCCAGCTCCTGGCGGTCCTGGGGAGCGGGCAGCAGGTGATGCTGCTGCTCGGTCCGTCCGGGGCGGGCAAGTCCTCCCTGGTCCAGGCGGGTCTCCTGCCCGCCCTGGCCGACGGGCGGCTGCCGGGCAGCGACCGCTGGCGCCAGGTGGTCACCCGTCCCGGGCCCGAGCTGCCGACGGCCCTCGCGAAGGCCGGCCCACCGTCGGTCACCCCCGGATCCGACGGAGCGTCAGCAGCCGGGCCGGAGACCGTCCGGAGCCGTGGGCGCGTGGTGCTGGTGATCGACCAGTTCGAGGAGCTCCTGGCGCCCACCACCGGTCACCGTGACGAGAGCCTCACGGCACTGACCGAACTCGCCGGGGCGATCATCTCCGACCCAGCCCCCGAGGTGGTCCTCGTCCTCGTCATGCGCGACGACTTCTACCCGCGCCTGTCCGCCCTGGCCCCCGGCCTGCTGCAGGCCGCACTCGACACGCACGGCGTGCTCAACGTCCCCGCCACCTTGTCCGTCGGGGACCTCGAGGCGATCGTCGGCGGGCCGTCCGACCTGCCGGTCCGGTTCGAAGCGGGGCTCGCCGAACGGATCGTCTCCGACACCCTGGCCCTCAACCCCCTCGCCGCCCAGGACTCCGCGGCACCGGTCACCGTCCTGCCGCTGCTCGAGGTCGCTCTCAGCCGACTCTGGGAGCGCCGCCTGGCCCACGACGGCCGCCTCACCCATGACGCCTACCGCCGCATCCGCGGCGTCACCGGAGCTCTGGCCGACCTGTACGGCGACGCCCTGCGTGAGCTCGACGAACAGCAACGGAACATCGCCCGCCGCGCTCTCACCGCTCTGGTCCGCCCCGCCGACGAGCTGCTGAACCTCCCCGCGGCACGCCAACAGCTCCCGCTCCAGCAGCTGCGCGAACTCGCCGCCGCCGCCGACACACCCGAGGCGCTGGGCGCGGTCGACGAGGTCCTGGCCGTCCTCTCCCGACACCGCGTCATCACCACCGACCGGATACCCGGGCCGAGCCGGGCCGGTGACGCGGTCGGGACGCCGATGGTCGAGCTGTTCCACGACGCCCTCGTCCGTGACTGGCCCACCCTGCGGCGCTGGGTGGGAGAAACCGCCCGGTTCAACGACTGGCTCCACCGCGCCCGCGTCCAGCAGTCCCGCTGGCAGGCGGGCGGCGATCCCCAGGACCTGCCCACCAGAGCCCTCCTCGCCGAAGGGACGGACTGGTCCCACCACCGGCGTATCCCGGCCGAGCTCGCGGCGTTCCTCGACGCGGGCCGACGCCACCAGCAGGCCGCCGCACGGCGCAGCAGGCTGCGGAACACCGTGCTGGCGACCTTCCTCGCCCTCACCCTGCTCGCCTCGGGGCTGGCCCTGTGGCAGCGCCAGTCGGCCGTCACCGCGGAGCGCACCGCCCGGGCCGCTCAACTCATCTCGCAGTCGCGGAAGTTGGCGTCCCAGTCGACCGCCCTGCTGGTCGCCGACTCGGACATTGCCTCTCTCCTCGCCGTCGCCGCCTACCGGACCGACCCCACCGCGGAGGCGGCCGCCGCGGTCCGCAGTGCCGCTGCCCTTCCCCTGCGCCGCACCCTCGTCAGCCCGGGCGAATGGGTTTCCGAAGCGGCGTTCAGCCCCGACGGCCGCACCCTGGCCACCGCCGACAACGACGGCCGGGCGCGGCTGTGGGACGTGACCACCGGCAGGGTCACGGCCGTTCTCGTAGGGACCGCCCGCGCGGTGGCCTTCAGCCCGGACGGCCGCCTGCTCGCCACCGCCGCCGACAACAACACGACCCGCCTGTGGGACGTGGCCACCGGTGCCACCACCACGGTCCTCGCCGGCCACACCAACGACGTGGTCGAGCTCGCGTTCAGCCCTGACGGCCGTACCCTCGCCACCGCGAGCTGGGACCACACCGCGCGCCTGTGGGACGTGGCCACCGGAGCGACGACCGCGATCCTCACCGGCCACACCAACGAGCTGTTCGCCCTGGCCTTCAGCCCCGACGGCCGCACGCTCGCCACCGGCAGCTACGACCGCACCGTTCGACTCTGGGACGTGACCACGGGCAGAACCACCGCCGTCCTCACCGGCCACGCCAACGACGTGTTCGACGTGGCGTTCAGCCCCGACGGGCGCACGCTCGCCAGCGCCGGCCGGGACCACACCACGCGCCTGTGGGACGTGGCGAGCCACGCGACCACCGCCGTCCTCACCGGCCACACCAGCGCCGTGGACTCGGTGGCGTTCAGCCCCGACGGCCGCACCCTCGCCACCACCAGCCACGATCACACCGCGCGGCTCTGGGAGTTGGCCACCGGCAGGACCACTGCCGTCCTCACCGGCCACACCGAGATCGTGACCTCGGTGGCGTTCAGCCCCGACGGGCGCACCCTCGCCACCGCTGGCTCCGACGGCACGGCGCGCCTGTGGAACGTGGCCACCACGACGCTCACCGGCCACACCCGCATCGTGCGGTCGGTGGTGTTCAGCCCCGACGGCCGCACCCTCGCCAGCACCTCCGACGACAACACCGTGCGCCTGTGGGACGCGGCCACCGGCAGGACCACCGCCGTCCTCACCGGGCCCACCGAGGACGTGCTCTCGGCGGTGTTCACCTCCGACAGCCACACCCTCACCACCACGAGCAGCAGCGGAACCACGCAGTCCTGGGACGTGGCCACCGGCAAGGCCACCGCCACCACCGACAGCCGCCCCGCACCCCCGCCCAGGGGCGCGGTCAGCCCCGACGGCCGCACGGTCGCCACCATCGTCACCGCGGACCAGGGCGACACCGTGCGCCTGTGGGACGCGGCCACCGGCGCGACCACCGCCGTCCTCACCGGCCATACCGACACCGTGCACGCCGTGGTGTTCGGCCCCGACGGCCGCACCCTCGCCACCGCCGGCCGGGACCGCACCGTGCGCCTGTGGGACGCGGCCACCGGCAGAACGACCGCCGTCCTCACGGGCCACACCGAAGCCGTCAACTCGGTGGCGTTCAGC
The DNA here is from genome assembly GCF_053596675.1 of Kitasatospora sp. NPDC001664. Taxonomy (NCBI): domain Bacteria; kingdom Bacillati; phylum Actinomycetota; class Actinomycetes; order Kitasatosporales; family Streptomycetaceae; genus Kitasatospora; species Kitasatospora sp. NPDC001664. The sequence goes on along the minus strand of NZ_JBSFGS010000017.1, from coordinate 133,369 downwards.
CCGGACGGCCACACCCTCGCGACCGCCGCCGACGATCACACCGCTCGCCTGTGGGACGTGGCCACGGGCACGACCACCGCCACCTTCACCGGCCACACCGGCGACGTGAACTCCGTCGCCTTCAGCCCCGACGGCCGCGCGCTCGCCACTGCCGGCGGGGACCTCACCGTACGGCTGTGGACCCATCTCGCACCGGACGCCGCCGTCACCGCCATCTGCGAGGCCGTCGGCCGTGACCTCAGCCCGACCGAGAAGGCGGTCTACCTGCCGCCCGACCGGACCGACGGGTCCGTCTGTCCGGCCGGCCCCGAGGGCCCGCGGGGGTAAGTGCGGAAGCACGCCTTCCGCAGTTCCGCGAAGCGGGCCAGGTTCTCCCGAGGCGTCGGCGAACAGGCCTGCTCGGCAAGCCGGTTCACGGGCCGCGTGGACTCCGAAGGACTGGTCGAGCTCGGTCGAGGGTCAACGCCTCCCGAGCCCGGGCACCCGGCGCTGGGCGTACGCCTACCCGGGTGATCTCCGCTCTTCGGAGGCCGGTCGGCCGTGCCCGCACCCCTACGCTGAGGGCCACCCCGCTGAGAGGAAGTACGGGATGCGCCCCGTCCGCGTGACGCTCGCCCTGGGCCTGGCCGCCGCCTCGGTGGCGGCCCTCGGTGCGGCCGCCGACCAGCCCGACGAGGCCGGCGGCGTCCGGGTGCCTGGCGAGTCCCTGCTGCTGCCCGCCGATCCGCTGACCCAGCGTCAACTCCACCGCACCACCGACGCGGTGCAGGACTGGGCCGAGTCGGGCCTGCCCGGCAGCGGCGGCTACGCGGGCACCGTGATCGACGCCGCGGCCGGGCGCGCCCAGGTCTACTGGAAGGGCGAAGTGCCCGGCGAGATCCACGAGTTGGTCAGCCGGCTGACCCCGCCCGGGCTGGCCGTGGAGCTGCGGACCGGGCGCTACTCCCGGGCCGAGATGACGGCGGCGGTCGAGCGCTTCACCGGACGGGCCGCGCCGGACTCCTGGACCTCGGCCGGGCCGAACGAGGACGGCAGCGGCATCACCGTCACCCACGATCCGGCCACCGCCGAGCGCGACGCGAAGACCGCCCGGACGAGCCTCGCCGAACGGGCCTCCGACCTGGCCGGCCTGCCGGTGACCGTCCGGGCCGCCGGCCACGCCGTCCCGCTCTCCGGCGGCCGCCAGGGCGACAACTCCCCCTACTACGCGGGCTCCCAGGTCCGTACCGACAAGGCGGCGTTCTGCTCCACCGCGTTCACGGGTTGGAAGGGCTCGGCCAAGGTGGTGCTCACCGCCGCGCACTGCGGCCCGGGCCGCTACTACAACGGCGCCGACCGCTACATCGGTGACCGGATCGCCGCCAACGAGGGCTTCGACGTCGGCCTGGTCGGCATCAACGGCGACGGTTCCGGCCGGGTCTACGACGGCTCCTGGTCCGACGCCCGGGGCACCTCCCGCCGGGTGTACGGGCCGGGCCGCAACAACGTCGGCGACCTGGTCTGCCTCAGCGGTGCCCAGACCGGCTGGACCTGCGACGTCAAGGTGACGGCGGTCGACGTCCAGGCCAAGGGCGCGGACGGCTCCGTCACCAAGCCGGTGGACGTGGCCGAGTCGCGCGGCGGCGACCACCGTCCGATCGTCGCCAAGGGCGACAGCGGCGGACCGGTGCTCGCCAATCCCTACGGCGCGGAACAGGACATGGAGGCCCGCGGCGTCGTGGTGGCCGGTGGCTCCTCCAGCTCGGTCACCTGCCCGCCCCGCTCCACCGCCACCCCGACCACCTGCTACTGGCAGGTCCTCTACGTCCCGATGACCCCGATCGTCCGCGACCTGGGCTTCTCCCTGTCCTGACACCTGCCCGCGTTCCCGCACGGCACGTTCCCGAACGGCGCGTCCCCGCACCGGGGCTGACGCACCGTGTAGGGTCCGGCCATGCCCCTCTCGGCCGCGGTCTTCGACTTCTTCGGCACCCTCACCCCGAGCACTCCCACCGCCGTCTGGGACGAGCACGCGGCCCGCAGCGCCGCTCCGCTCGGCATCCCGCCGCACCTCTGGCGGCGGGCTCTGGACGCGTCCTTCCCGGAGCGGGCCACGGGTGCCCTCGGCGATCTCCCGCAGACGATCCGCACCCTGGCCGGCCGCTGCGGAGTGGAGCCGTCCGAGCAGGCTCTGGCCGAGGCGGTGGCGGCGCGGCTCGGCGCGCAGCGCGAGCTCTTCGTCCTCCGCGAGGACGCGCTCGACACCCTGGAGCGGCTGCGCGGCCTGGGGCTGCGGACCGGCGTGCTGACCGACTGCTCGATCGAACTCGCGGAACTCTGGGCGGAGTTGCCGCATGCGCCGCTGGTGGATGCGGTGGTGTTCTCCTGCCGGGAAGGTTTGCGCAAGCCCGCCCCGGAGCTGTTCCACCGGATCGCGGCAGCGCTCGGCGCCGAGCCGGCGGACTGCCTCTACATCGGGGACGGCGGGGGCGGCGAACTGACCGGCGCGAGCGGGCAGGGCATGACGGCGATGATGCTGCGCGCCAGCGACTGGGCGGCCAACGACGCCCACTCCCGCGAGGACGACTGGCCCGGCCCTTACCTCCCCTCGCTCTCAGCCGCCGTGGCGGCGGCCACCGCCTGACGGCCCGCCACCCGCACCGCACGGCCGGGATCAACCCCCGCCTCCACCACCGCACGCTGGACACCACCGGAGCGGGTCTCACCAGAGCTGGATGCTCCCGGGCAGGGGCGTGGTGCCGGTGTGGTCCGCCGTACCGACGGTCGGCGGGGCGACGGCCCGGACGGCCGCGAGGACGTCCAGCGGGTGGAAGGCGTAGTACATGGTGTCGAAGGCCAGGCCTTGGGCGTCGGGACGTCCCCGGGTGAGGACCAGCAGGCTCCGGTAGGCACCGTCACCGAATCCTCCGCCGCAGCCTGCTGGAGGTGCACCTCTGCACCTCCAGCGAGCCACACCGGGCCCGCCCGGACCCGGCCGGACCGAGCCGCTACAGCATGACGAGCAGCTTGGTGCCCGGGACCAGCTTTCGGTTGACCGAGGTGGACTGGACGAAGACGGTGAAGTTCGGGTTGTCGCCCGGCTTCACGGTCGTCTCGGTGGCGGGCAGGCCCAGCAGGCGGCGGGCGGCCGGGCCGGAGAACACCCGTCCGGTCATCCGGCCGGTGGTCGGGTCCTTCTCCGCCACCGCCAGCTGCTTGCGGGGCTGGATCTTCTCCCGCTTGGAGAGCTCGTAGTAGGCGCAGCCGGTCTTGTACGGGTGCCCGGCGGCCGTGACGAACTGACGGATCGGCAGCTGCTCGTCGACCGGGACCAGGATGTACTTGCCCGCGTCGAGGGCGTCCAGGTTCGCGCTGACGTCGGCGGCCTTGAGGTCCTGGCCCATGGCGAAGAGGTTCTTGGTGCCGCGCACGCCCTTCTCGCGGCCGCGCAGGAAGCTGGTGGCGGCCGACTTGACGGTGCCGATCGCCTCCTCGACGCCCTGGGTGGAGTCGGCGTCCCAGATCGCGATGTTCCCCGCCGGGAAGCCGTACTCCTGGGCGGTGCGCTTGGCCAGCGAGTTGGGCACCAGGATCGCGGACGTCCAGTGCTCGGGGAGCTCCTCCATCGCGGTGTGGATCCGCTCCGTCCAGGAGCGCAGCACGGCGGTGCCGGTGCCGCCCTTCTGCCGGACGTGCATCTTCCCGGACTCGGAGAATCCGGACGCGTTCTCCTCGCCGTCGGTGACGACGACCTGGAGGAAGGAGTGCTCGCCGTACCCCTCCCAGATGTTCTTCAGGTCGTCCACGGATTTCACCGCGGCCTCGATCAGCGCGGTCGCGCCGTTCTCCACGCGGTAAAGGCCCTTGAGCGACGGAAGGTGCTTGACGTCCATGTCCCAGACGAGATTGTGCACCTCGTGGTCGAATGCGTAGAGGCTGATGCGCGTCTCGTGCCCGAGCCGGTCGGACTCCTCCTGGAGGCCCTTCACGAACTCGTCCACCACGCGGATCAGTTGGGCCTCGTGCTGGTGCATCGAACCCGACTTGTCGACCACCAGGGAGACGTGGTTGACCTTGTGCTTGATCCTGCTGACGGACATGAGGATCCCCCAATTCGACGGTGCGGTGGAAACGCGACTCGGGCGCCTTTCCGGCGTTCCCTTCAGCGTTGGTTCCACTTTACGGCCGAGCACTGACAGAAACGGCTCGCCGAATTCCCTGCGGGAACAGCAGCAGCGGCGTCGCGAGGACCAGCGCACCGGCCAGCCCGAGCGCCGTCCGGACGCCCAGCAGGCTGCCGAGCACACCCCAGACGGCCGTCAGGAGCGCGGTGGCGGCGCGGGTGGTGACCGACCAGGCGGAGATCACCCGGACGGTGTGGCCGGGCGCGGTCCGGCGCAGCCGCCAGGTGGCGTGCAGCGGGTTGAAGACGGCGCAGCAGACGATCAGACCGCCCTCGACGACCGTCACCAGCAGCAGACCGCCGGTGCCCGGGCCGACCAGGACCAGGCCGAGCGGCCAGAGCGCGCGCAGCGCGCCGGCGGCCAGCAGCACCCGGTGCTCGCCCAGGCGGGCGGCCAGCGGCCGGGCCAGGCGGGCGCCGAGCAGGCCGCCGAGGGAGGGCAGGGCGAAGGCGAGGCCGTACTGCCAGGGGGCGAAGCCGAGCTGACCGAGCATCAGCACGGCGAGCAGCGGTTCGGTGGCGGTGACCAACCCGTTGAAGAGGGCGGTGTGCAGCAGCAGCGGCCGCAGCACCGGGTCGGCGAGGATCAGCCGCCAGCCGTCGAACAGTTCCCGCCGCTGCCCAGCCCCGGTCCCGGTCCCGGTCCCGCCCCCTGCCCTCCGCTCCACCCCGGGCTCTGGACGTCCCGACGCCGCGAGCCCCAGCGCCGAGAGCAGGTAGCTCACCGCATCGGCCGTCACCGTCGCGACCGGCCCCAGCAGCCCGGCCAGCACTCCGCCGAGCGGCGGGCCGATCGCCGTAGCCGTCCAGGAAGCCGCCTCCAGGCGGGAGTTGGCGGCCAGCAGCTCCCCACCCGGTAGCAGCTCGCGCAGGTACGCGCCGGAGGCCGCGCGGAAGGTGGTCTCGGCCGCCGCCAGCAGCGCCGCGACGGCCAGCAGCCAGGGCAGGGTGAGCAGGCCGAGCGCGTACCCGACGGGGACGGTCAGCAGCGCGCCGCACCGCACCAGGTCCGCGGCCACCATGACCGGCCGCCTGCGCCGGTGCTCCGCCCAGGCCCCGAGCGGCAGCGCCGCCGCGGCTCCGGTCAGCGCGGCCGCCGAGGAGAGCAGGGCGACCTCGGCCGGGCCGGCGTGCAGCACCCCGACCGCGATCGCCGGGAAGGCGCCGAAGGCCAGCCAGGTGCCGAGCGCGCTCGCGCCGTACGCACCCAGGAACCACCCGAACCGACGCCCCATCAGCTCGCACCCTCCCCCGGCCCGCCACAACCGGCAGGCGACCTCCGGCATCAAATCTCTCGGGATCCTCGGAGTTCAAACAACGATCCGGCCGCCAGTCACAACCACCGGTTGTTCCCGTACAGTGGCGGACCATGGACCTCGACACCGTCCGGACCTTCGTGGCCGCCGCCGACTCGGGCCGGTTCCAGGAGGCGGCCGACGAGCTGACGCTCACCCAGCAGGCCGTCTCCAAGCGGATCGCCGCGCTGGAGCGCAGCCTCGCGGTGCGGCTGTTCACCCGCACCCCGCGCGGCGCGGAGCTGACCATCGACGGCCGGGCCTTCCTCCCGCACGCCCGCGAGCTGCTGCGCGCCGCCGAGCGCGCGCTGGCCTCCGTCCGCACCGGCCACCGGGCGCTGCGGATCGACGTGCTGAACTCGCGCGGCGCGGGCTCCGGCCTGATGCGCGGCTTCCACGGGGCGCACCCGGAGACCGAGCTGGACGTACTGATGCTGCTGGACGTCGAGCAGGCGGTGGCCGCGCTCCGCTCGGGGGCGCTCGACGGGTCGTTCCGCGCGGTGGCCGCGCCCGGGCACCCGCTGCCCGAGGAGCTCCGCTCCGTCCGGGTGCTGGACGAGCCGCTGCACCTGCTCACCGGCCCGGACCACGCGCTGGCCCGCGCCAGGTCCGTGACGCTCGCCGAGCTGGCCGCGCACCGGATCTGGATGCCGGGCCTGCTGCCCGGCAGCGAGTGGGCCGCCTACTACGCGGAGCTGACCGCGGAGTTCGGCCTCACCATCGAGGCGACCGGCCCCAACTTCGGCTCCGACTCCCTCCTCGACACCATCGCCGACACCCCGGCGCTGGCCACCTTCATGGGCGGCCACACCCGCCTGATCTGGCCCGCCGGGCACGACCTGCGCCGCATCCCGGTCACCGACCCGACGCCGGTCTACCCGCACTCCTTCCTCTGGCACCGCGACAACCCGCACCCGGCCCTGGCCGCCCTGCGCGCCCACCTCGCCGCCACCGCCCCCGGCCACGACGCACCGGGCACCTGGACCCCCTCCTGGACGCCGCGCCGCTGACCCACTCTGCACTGACCCGCCGTCAGGCCCCCCGGGCGCCGCGGGCCCCGTACCGCAGTCCGTCCAGGAGCAGGTCGAGCAGTCTGCCGACCCGCTCCGCCTGACCGGGGGTGCCGGTGAGCTGGGCGACGCCGGTCAGGCTCAGGCCGACGTCGAAGGCCTCGACGTCCGAGCGCAGCAGCCCCGCCTCGGCCCCGGCCCGCAGCAGCGAGTCGATCGCACCGCCGAGCCGCTCCAGGGTCTCGGCGAACGGGTCGGCGCCGGAGGCCACGGCGGCGCGCAACGCGTCCGCCATGCCCTGCTTGGCGGTCAGGTACCCGATGAACCCGTCCATCCACAGCCGCATCGCCCGGTCCGGCGGGTAGGCGTCCAGCAGTTCGACGGCGCTGTCGCAGACCCGGGCCAGCTCGTTGCGGTAGGCCGCCTCGACCAGTTCCTCCCGCCGGGGGAAGTGGCGGTAGAGGGTGCCCGAGCCGACGCCGGCCGCCTTGGCGATGGCATCGAGCGGCACGTCCGGCCCCTGCTCGGCGAAGGCGCGGACGGCCGCTTCGAGGATGCGCTCCCGGTTGCGGCGGGCGTCGGCCCGCAGGGGGGCGGGCTGGCTCGGCTGGCTCGGCACGGGTGGTTCCTTTCGTCGGGTCATCAGTCTACTTGGACAAACGGGGAGTCCTCCGGTTACCTTCGAATGGAACCGGGGAGTTCCCCGTTTCGCCCCTGCCGACCCGACCCGTCCCGCTGGAGGGCCCCATGACCACCACCGAGAAGACCGTCCTGATCACCGGCACCTCCTCCGGCATCGGCCTGGCCACCGCGCTCGGCGCCGCCCGGGCGGGCTGGACCGTCATCGCCACCATGCGCGACACCGGCAAGGCCGAGCCCCTGCTCAAGGCGGCCGCCGAGGAGGGCCTCGCCGAGCGGATCCGGATCAAGCGCCTGGACGTGGTCGACCCGGCGAGCGTCACCGCCTGCCTGGACGAGGTGATCGCCGAGTACGGCCGCCTCGACGCGCTGGTCAACAACGCCGGTGCCGCCGGGGTCGGCACCGTCGAGCAGATGGGCGTGGACGCCGTCCGGGCCACCATGGAAGTCAACTTCTTCGGCGTGGTGACCACCACCCACGCCGCCCTTCCCCACCTGCGCGCCTCCGGCGGCCGGATCGTCACCGTCACCAGCGTCGGCGGCATCGTCGGCCAGCCCTTCAACGAGGCTTACTGCGCGGCCAAGTTCGCGGTCGAGGGCTTCATGGAGTCGTTCGCCCCGGTCGCCGCCACGGTGGGCGTCGGCGTCACCGTGGTCGAACCGGGCGCGGTGGCCAGCGAGTTCGTCGCCAACATCGGGCTGGACGTCCCGGCCGCACTGGCCGCAGCCGGCCCCTACGCGCCCGCCCTCCAGGCCTACCTCGCCCGCACCCAGGCCTCCTTCGCCAACGCCCAGTCCCCCGCCGAGGCGGCCGAGCCGATCCTGGCGGCCCTGACCGAGGAGCGGCCGGCCTTCCGCCTGCAGACCTCGCAGTGGGCCCGGGACTTCACCGCGCCCAAGTTGGCCGACCTCGACGGCTCCGCGGTCCAGGACATGACCCGCACCTGGGTGCGCTGACCAGCAGGACACGCAGGACACCACCCCCGCAGCGGCTACGGTGCGGCCATGAGTCCCGACATGACGCCGGATCAGATGCTGCGGGCCGTCAACGCCCTGGAGGCCGCCTGGAAGCAGGACGACCGGGCCCTCACCGCCCTGGCCCGGGGCGGCCAGGGCGAGCCGGCCCTCGCCGCGCTGGTCGCCCGGTACAGCGCCTACGCGCTGGAACTGCTGCTCACCGAGGCCCTGGGCCTGGCCGACCGGCCACCGGCCGAGCGCGAGTCCCAGCTCGCGACGCTGGAGAAGGGCGTCTCCTCCCGCCTGCTGATCCAGTGGTCGTACCTGCTGGCGAGCTGGGCCAGGACCGTGCCCGACACCCCGGCGGGCAACGGCGGCCTGGCCCGCGCCGCCCTCCAGGCGATGACCGCCTTCACCCGCGACGGCGACCCGGGCAACGACGTGCCCGCCCTGCTCGCACACCTTCGGGCGAACGCCACCGCCCGCACCTGACGGGGCGTCCGCCCCGCTCAGCCGAGGGCGCGCAGCAGCTCGTGCGCACGGCACTGGCGGTCGAGGAAGACCTCCAGCGCCGCCGCCAACTCCCGCTCCGACGCCAGCGCTTCCGGCACCAGTTCGGCGACCAGCCGCAGGTGCCCGCGCTCGCGCACCAGGGCCGGCTGCCCGAGGTGGAAGTACCCGGAGTCGGGCTCCAGGTGCAGCGCGAGGTACGGGCCCGCCAGCCCGGCCGCCATCCACTCCTCGTACGCGCCCATCGCCGACCAGACCACCACCGGCCCGCCCGGCGCCGACGCCGACACCAGGCAGACGCTCGGGCGGCCCGCCACGTCGACGGTGCTGGTGGCGTACGGGTCCAGCTCGCGCGGGTGCAGCTCGGGACGGGCGAGCAGGTCGAGGGCGCCCCGGATCAGGGTGGCGAGGTCGGCGGCGATCGGAGGTCTCCTGGGGTTCGGGGCCGGATGCCGCCATCGTAGGCACGGGCGGTGACACCGGCCCCAAGCCCCGTGCCAGGGGCGGTTTTCCGCCAATTCCGCCCCGGGGCGCGCCGGACCTTCGTGTGCGATGAACGTGGGGTTAGAGTGATTTGGTTGCCTAGGGAAACCGATTCACGAGAGCGACCGAGGTGCCCACCATGCAGGTGACCGTTGACCAGGACCGGTGCTGCGGCTCCGGCCAGTGCGTGCTGACCGCCCCCGCCGTCTTCGACCAGAGCGAGGACGACGGCCTGGTGGAGCTGCTGGACCCGGCCCCCGGGCCCGCCGAACGCCCGGCCGTCCGGCTCGCCGCCGCGCTGTGCCCGGGCGGGGCCATCACCCTGACGGACGATCAGGCCTGAGAAACGCCCGGCCCCGAGCCGCCGCCCGTCCCCGCCACCCCCGCTGGACCTTGGAAGGAGCGCCGCACCATGAGCATCGACACCCCCGCGCCGCCGCAGGGCCACGCCCGCCCCGCCCCCACCGAGCTGCCCGCGGCCCCCGGCCGCTGCCCCTTCGACCCGCTGCCCGCCTACCGGGACGCCTCCCGCCTCGCCCCCGTCACCGAGGCCCGGCTCTGGGACGGCACCTCCTGCCACCTGGTGACCGGCTTCCAGGAGATCCGCACCGCCCTCTCCGACCCGCGCTTCAGCGCCGACGCCCGGCACCCGGGCTTCCCCTTCCTCTCCCCCGGCCGGCGCGAGATCACCACCCGCACCACGCCCAGCTTCATCCGCCTCGACGACCCCGAGCACGCCCGCCAACGCCGCATGCTCACGGGCGAGTTCATCATCAAGCGGGTGGAGGCGATGCGCCCCGAGATCCAGCGGATCGTGGACGAGGCGCTGGACCGGATGACCGCCGACGGCGGTCCGGCCGATCTGGTGGCCGAATTCGCCCTCCCCGTCCCGTCCTTGGTGATCTGCCTGCTGCTCGGCGTCCCGTACCGGGACCACGACTTCTTCCAGCGGCACAGCCGCAGCCTGCTGGACCTGGCCGCCACCCCCGAGGAGGTGACGGCGGCCGTGGACGCGCTGACCGGCTACCTCACCGAACTCGCCGAGGCGAAGGGGCGCACCCCGGACGACAGCCTGATCAGCCGTCTGGTCGCGCGCGGCGAGCTCACCACCGCCGAGGCCGCCTCGATGGGCCTGCTCCTGCTGGTGGCCGGGCACGAGACCACCGCGAACATGACCGCGCTCGGCACCCTGGCCCTGCTGCGCAACCCCGGGCAGGCCGAACGGCTGCGCAAGGAGCCGGAGTTGACCAACAGCGCGGTGGAGGAGCTGCTGCGCTACCTGACCATCGTGCACCACGGGGTGCCCCGGGTCGCCCTGGCCGACGTCCAGCTGGGCGACACCCTGGTCCGGGCCGGCGAGGGCGTGCTCTGCATGCTCTCCACCGCCAACCGGGACGAGGAGCTGTTCACCGGGCCGGACGCCCTGGACATCACCCGGGACGCCCGGCGCCACCTCGCCTTCGGCTTCGGCGTGCACCAGTGCCTGGGCCAGCCGCTGGCCCGGATCGAGCTGCGGATCGCCCTGCCCACCCTGCTGCGCCGCCTGCCCGGTCTGCGGCTGGCGGTCCCCTACGAGGAGCTGGAGTTCCGCAGCTCCTCCGCCGTGCACGGCCTGCGGGAGCTGCCCGTCGCCTGGTGAGCCGTCACCCGCCGTTGCCCGGGCCCGCCTTCCGGCGAGGGCCCGGGCAGCGGCACTCACGCCGAGCGCAGCGCCTCCGTGGGCGAGGCCCGCGCCGCCCGCAGCGCGGGGTAGATCCCCGCCACCGCGGCCACTGCCACCGCCACCGCGGGCCCGGCGAGCAGGGTGTAGGGCGGGACGGTGGCCGGCCAGCCCTGGGCCAGCGCGTAGCCGTACACGGTGAGGCCGCCCAGCAGCAGGCCGCCGACGCCGCCGACGAAGCCGGTCAGCACCGCCTCCAGCAGGAACTGCGCCGCGATCTGGCCGCCGCGCGCGCCCAGTGCCCGCCGCAGCCCGATCTCACCCCGGCGCTCCATCACGCCCACCACCATGGTGTTGGCGATGCCGACCCCGCCCACCAGCAGCGCCACCGCGGCCAGCGCCAGCACCAGCCCGGTGAGCGCGGAGCGGGTCTCGGCCCGGGCCGCCAGCAGGTCCGAGGGGCGGCTGACCGCCACCGTGGCCGGGCTCGCCGGGTTGGCGCTGGCCGCCGCCACCGCCTGGACCTGCGGGACGCGTTCGGGGTGCGAGCGCAGGTAGACGGTGGCGGCGGTGCCGTCCGCGCCGAGGTGGGCGACCGCCTGCGGCCAGCCGACCAGGGCCGTGGTGGCGAGCTCGGGCGCCAGCTCGTTCGGCGCCAGCACGCCGAGCACGGTGTACCACTGGCCGCCCAGCCAGACCCGCTCGCCCGGGGCCCTCACGCCGAGCCGCTCTGCGGTGCGGTCACCGAGCACGGTGACCGGGAGGTTCTCCGCGGCCGCGTCCAGCCAGCGCCCGCTGCCCAGGGTGGCGTGCAGCACCTCCAGCAGGTTCAGCCGGGCGGCCAACACCGTGATGCTGTTGGTCTGTTGGGGCGGGACCAGGTCGTTGCGGTAGACCTCGGCCCGGGTGGCACCGGTCGCGGTGACCTGCTGGACGGGGCCGATCGCAGCGAGCATCGTCTCGGCGGTGGGCGGCAGCGGCACCGGCCGCTGGTCGCTGCCCTTGCCCGGGGTCACAGTGATCAGGTTGGAGCCGAGCCGGTCCAGCCTGCTCAGCAGGTGCTCCTGGTTGGAGCTGGAGATCCCGGTGACCGCGACCACGGCGGCGATGCCCAGCGCGATGCCGAGCGCGGACAGCGCGGTCCGCAGCCGCCGGGTGCGCGGCCCGATCATGCCGAGCCGGAGCAGGTCGACGGGGCGCAGCCTGACCCGCCGTCGGCCCGGGTCCTGACGGGTCGCCTGACGCGGCTCCTGGCGGGGTTCCTGACGGGGCTTCACACGCCACCTCCGGCCCTCGCGGGCCCGCGTTCGTCGAAGGCGATACGCCCGTCGTGGATGCCGACCCGCCGGGGGAAGGAGGCGGCCAGCTCGCGGTCGTGGGTGATCACCACGACCGTGGTGCCGTCGGCGTTCAGGGTCCGCAGCAGCTCGACCACGCCCTCCCCGGAGGCGCTGTCCAGCGCCCCGGTGGGCTCGTCGGCGAGCAGCAGGGCCGGGCGGCCGACCAACGCCCGGGCGATGGCGACCCGTTGGCGCTCACCGCCGGAGAGCTGGTCGGGGTGGTGGTCCAGCCGGTGGCCGAGGCCGACGGAGCGCAGCGTCTCCACCGCCCGCGCCCGGCGCTCGGCCGCCGGGGCGCCCCCGTAGAGCAGACCGGTGGCCACGTTCTCCACCGTGCTGAGCCCGGGCAGCAGGAAGAACTGCTGGAAGACGAAGCCGATCCGGTGCGCCCGCAGCGCGGCCAGCTCGGGCTCGGAGAGCCCGGCCAGGTCCCGGCCCTCGAACCGCAGCCGGCCGGAGCTGGGCCGGTCGAGCGAGCCGAGCAGGGCGAGCAGCGTGGACTTGCCGGAGCCGGACGGGCCGACCACGGCGAGCAGTTCACCGGCCTCGACGCTCAGGTCGACCTCGTGCAGCACCCGCAGCGGCGGAGCGCCCGGGTACTCCTTGACCACACCGGACAGCTCCAGCACGGGAGGCGTGAACTCATCTGTCCGGGAGGTCACTTGGGGATCACCACCTGGGCACCGGCCGCCACGTCCCCGGTGATCTGGGCCTTGGCGTCGGCGATCAGCCCGAGCTGGACCCGGACCAGCCGGGTGGCCCCGCCCTCGGAGACCCGCACCCCGTAGCCCCCGCCGTCCAGCGCGAGCAGCGCGGTGACGGGGACGATCAGCGCGTGCTCGGCGGTGTCGCCGACCACGCTGACCGTCACCGCCGAGGGCCCGGCCTGCTGGGCCTTCTCCTGGCCGTCCAGCACCAGGGTGGCGGTGGTCTTGGCCCCCGGTCCGTCCGAGCCCCCGGCCGCCTTGTCGTCTCCGCCCGCCGAGCCGCGCACCAGCGAGCGGACCCGGCCGTCGACGGTGGAGCCGTCGGCCAGTCTGATCCGGACCCGCCCGTCGGGCTTGAACCGGGAGACCTGGTTCTCGGCGGGCTGCACGGTGACCACCAGGTCGGTGCGGGTCACGGTCAGGACCGGGCCGCTGCCGAGGGCCGAGCCGAGCTGGGCACCGAGCTGCTGGATGCGCACCGCCTTCTCCGGCAGCATGACCACGCTGCCGAGCGCCACCGTGCCGGTCTCCCTGACGCCCAGTGACTTCTGCCAGCGCTTCACGGCCGTGGCGGTGTCCGGGGTGAACTTCCGGTCGGCGGTCAGGCCGAGCCCCTTGGCGAGGCCGAGGTCGATCAGGTTGCGCTTCAGCTGCTCGACGTCCGGCCCCTCGGGCACCTCCGGCCCCAGGTCCCGCCAGAGCGGGCGCTGACCGGTCATCAGCACCACCGGCTGCCCGTCGCTCTCGTAGAGCCGCTCCCCCGCCCGGACCACCGCGCCGACGGCGGGCAGCGCGGTGAGCACACCCTTCCCGGCGGCGGCCACCTGGACCGGCGCGTCGTGCACCAGCGTGCCGGTGAGCTGGATGCTGCTGGACAGCGATCCCTGTTCGACCGTCACCAGGTCGAAGGCCACGGCGGCCGGCCCGGCGGCCGCTCCGCCGCGCTCCCACGGCGCGCCCAGCGCGGCCGCGGTGCCGCCGGCCGCGACCACGGCCACCAGCACCGGGACCACGAGTCGGCGCCGCCCGCGGGCCTCCTCCCCGCGTGTCACGCTCACTCCCCGATCCGGTAGCCGGGCATCGGGAACCGCTCGTCGCAGGCCTTGCCCGCCACGCTCCACTTCGTGGCGTCGAACACCGCGCGCGGGATCACCACGATCCCGTCCTTCGGGTCCGGGTCCGGCATGTCGGGGTAGCCGTTCTGCCGCACGCAGGCCACCCACTTGCGGCCCATCTCGACGAACTTGGCCTTGTTCGCCTGCTGCACCTGGTGGATGCCGGGCACCTTCTCGTCGCAGATCCGGGTCGCGGTCTCGTAGCCCTCCGGCAGGCCGGTGTCGGTGCGCGCGGCGGGGAAGCCGATGTTGCCGTCCTTGTCCTGCTCGACACCGGTCTGCCCCTGCTTGTGCATGCAGTCCACCCAGGCCCGGCGGACCTGGTCGTCGTCCTGTGGCTTCGCCCGCCCCGAGCCGCCGGCCCCGGCGACCTCGGGCGCGGCGCTCCCCGACGAGCAGCCGGCCGTCAGCAGCACCGCGACGGCAGCGGCGGCGCCGATCCACCGGACGCCCCTCCTCGAATTGCTCTCCATGTCCACTCTCCCTGGCTGTCTCGGATGACCTCCACCAGGTCTACGGGCCGCGCGGTGAGGCACCGGTGACTGCGCGCCTAACCGGCGGCTAACGCCGGGCCCGGCAGGCTGGGGCCCAGGGGCCGTCTCACCGTTCGGGTCGGGCCCGGCCCGTCCGGCACCCACGCCCACCGCGGGCCGTGCACGCGCCGGGCGGCCCGGCCCGGTCCGATGCGAACGGTGAGACGGCCCCCGTGGCCGGAAACGGGAGAGCGAACGGAGCGGGACGGGTCATGCGGGTGCTGATTGTCGAGGACGAACGGGAGCTGGCCGCGATGCTCGCCGAGGGGCTGCGCGGCGAGGGCATGCTCTGCGACGTCGCCCACGACGGCCTGGAGGCGCTGCGGCGGACCGGCGAGGCCGACTACGACGTGGTGATCCTCGACCGCGACCTGCCCGCGCTCGGCGGTGACGCCGTCTGCCGGGCGCTGGCCGCCGCCGGGCACCCGGCCAGGATCCTGATGCTCACCGCCGCCGGCTCGCTCTCCGACCTGGTGGAGGGCCTGGGCCACGGGGCGGACGACTACATGGCCAAGCCCTTCTCCTACCTCGAACTGGTCGCCCGGCTGCGGGCGCTGGGCCGCCGCACGGCCGCCAACCGCGCCCCGGTGGTGCTCAGCCGGCGCGGCATCAGCCTCGACACCGTTCGCCGGGTGGCCGAACGGGACGGCCGGCCGCTGCAGCTGACGCCGCGTGAGCTCGGCGTGCTGGAGGAGCTGCTGGCCGCCGACGGCGCGCCGGTGGCCACCGAGGACCTGCGGGAGCGGCTGTGGGACACCGCCGTCGACCCGGCCACCACGGCCGTCCGCGTCACGGTGCACGCGCTGCGCCGCAAGCTCGGCGACCCACCGCTGATCGTGCACGACCCCGGCTTCGGGTACCGGCTGTGAAGCGCCCCGGGAGGCCCGGCCGGCTGCCGCTGCGCGGCCGGCTGGCCCTGGTCACCACCGGGGTGTTCGCGGTGCTCGGCTGCGGGATGCTCGCGCTGAACCTGCTGAGCGCCCGTCAGCTCATCCAGGCCAACCGGGACCTGCTGAGGCCGTTGCCCCTGGAGCCCGCGACGCCCGTCGTCCCCTCCCCGGAGACCGGCTTCCCGGCGCCCGAGGGCGGTGTCCCGACGTCCGGGAGCAGCACCCCGGCCGCCCTGACCACCCCGGCCCAGGGCTTCGACGACTTCCGCAACACCATCCTCTCCGACCTGCTGACCCGCTCCCTGCTGCTGCTCGCCGTCTTCACCCTGCTGGCCGCGCTGCTGGCCTGGTGGGCCGGACGCCGCTCGCTGGCCCGCCTGCACCAGGTCACCGCCACCGCCCGCCGGATCAGCGCCGACCGCAGCCTGGACGAGCGGCTCGCGCTGGACGGGCCGTACGACGAGATCCGCGAGCTCGGCGACACCTTCGACGCCATGCTCGACCGCCTGGGCCGCGCCTTCACCGCGCAGCGGCGGTTCACCGCGCTCGCCTCGCACGAGCTGCGCACCCCGCTGACCGTGCAGCGCACGGCGCTGGAGATCCCGCTCGCCCAGGGCCGGGTGCCGGACGGCCTGCGGCCCGCGGTGGAGCGCGCGCTGGCCGCCAACGCCCGTACCGAGAGCCTGATCTCGGCCCTGCTGACCCTGGCCCGGGGCGAGAGCGGCACCCTGCACCCGCGGCGCACCGACCTGGCCGACGCCGCCTCGGCGGCGGCCCGCGAGCTGGCCGAGGAGGCCGGCACCGCCGGGGTGGCGCTGACCGTCTCCCCGGACCCGGCTCCGCTGGAGGGTGACCCGGAGCTGCTCCACCAGCTGGTGCTCAACCTGTTGGCCAACGCCGTCCGGCACAACCACCCGGGCGGCACCGCGGAGCTCAGGACCGGATCCGCCGACGGCGCCGCCCTCCTGACGGTCACCAACTCCGGGCCGGTGCTCGACCCGGAGGAGGTCCCGGCGCTCTTCACACCGTTCCACCGGGGCCGTGCCCGCGCCCAGGGCTCGGGCGGCTCGGGGCTCGGCCTGGCGGTGGTCGAGGCGGTCACCACCGCGCACGGCGGCACGGTCACCGCCACCGCGCGCCCCGGCGGAGGGCTCACCGTCCGTGTCCGGCTGCCCTCCTGACCCGGCGACGGCCCGATCGGGCCGTCGCCGGGCCGGAGCCGGCGCAGGATCAGAACTGCTGCACGAAGTACGGCTCGACGGTCATCCAGCCGTTGCCCCGGGCGCCGTTGAGGCGGCCCGAGCTGCCCCGCGCGAGGGTGTACCAGGACTCCACGTAGTCCGGGTCGTCCACCCACCAGGAGGCGGGCATGGCGCCGAGCACCGCGTTCACCAGCGGGATGTACGCGCCCTGGTCGGCGATGGTGAGCAGCACGGCGGCGATCGCCTGGGCGAGGGCCAGGTAGTTGGTGTCGCCGTCGTCCTCCATCAGGACCACGTCGGCCAGGTTGTACTTGTAGTTCGACCAGTTCACCACGATCTGGTTCGGGTAGTAGGTGGTGCCGTCGTACTGGAGGTACGGCATGGCCACCGAGTCGACCCGGACCTTGCCGTCCAGCCCGAAGCCGCTCACCAGCGCGAACATCTCGGCCGCGCCCTTGAACCAGGGCTCCTCGTCGTCCGACACCCGCACCGAGGTGATCTTCGTGCCCCACCAGCCGCCGGACAGGGCCTGCGCGGCCTCCGCCGGGGCGATGCCCCGGGCGCCCAACTCCCGCTGCAGCACGGCCGTCCCGGCCGCCAGGGCCTTGGCCCCGTCGAGGTCGACCAGGTACACCGGGCGGGCGGGCAGCTCGGCCGTGGCGAGCTCGTGCGCCCGACCGGCGCTGTCGTACGCCCGCACCGTGCGGGCGTGGTCGTCGGTCACGGCGGTCGCCACCAGCGGCTCGGCCCCCGCGGCCAGCGCGCCGCGCATCGAGGGGTCGGCCAGCTGGACCCGCAGCAGCGGGCCGAGGTCGGCGCCCAGGCCCTTCGCCGAGGCGATGCTCCGGTCCGCCTTCGCGGTGGCCTCGGCCAGTCCGCGGGCGGCGGGGCCCGCCGCAGCGGCCGCGAGCGGTGCCAGCGCGGCGGGGGCGTCGGTGGTGGCGGTCGCGGCGCGCACGCGCTCCCGCACGGCCGGGTCGGCGAGGGCGGAGGCGAGGGTGCGGGCGACCCCGTCCTCGATCGCCGCCACCCGGGAGGCGGAGTGTCCGGCGGAGGCGGGCACGGGCAGCGGGGCGGGGGCGGCCAGGGCCTGGCCCGCGCCGAGGGCGAGCAGGGGCAGGGCCGCGAGGGTGGCGGCGGCGCGGCGCAGGCGGGTGTGACTGCGGGGCATGCGGGATCTCCAGACTCGTCGGGTGAGGGCGTCGGAGCGGTGGAGCAGCGCCGGGGATCAAGAACGTCGGCGCCATGACAAGTGAAGGGCCAACCCGGCCCCAGTTCAAGCCCCGGGACGGCGAACGCCCGGTCCGCAACACGTGAACGCGCATAGACGGGAAACCTCCCGCCCGCCCGGCCGCCCCCTCTCCGGCAACCCTGGCGTTGTCCGGCGCGAGCCCTCCGCGACCGCCTAGCATCCCCGCCATGAGCATCGACGGGTACTACGCGCGCCTCTCCCCCACCGACCTCGGGCGGGCCCTCGCCGACCCGGACACGGCAAGGGAGTTGACCGATCCGCAGGAGCAGTCCCCCGACCGGCGGCACTGCGTCGGCCCGTACTGGGACGCCATCGCCTTCCTGCTCCGCCGCCGCGGCTTCCCGGTGGACCTGGTGCGCGGCGGCACCGAACTCACCGGCGCGGCCGACCTCGGCTTCGGCCCGCCCCGCTACCTGACGCCCGACCAGGTCCGCTGCGCGGTCGAGGCCCTGGAGGCCGTCACCCCCGACGCCCTCGCCCAGGACGTCACCGGCGCCGACCTCACCGCCGCCGGCGTCCACCCCCTCTCCCACTGGGACCACGACGGCTCCCTCGACTCCGCCGCCGGCGCCTACCAGGACCTGCTCGCCTTCCTCCGTACCACCGCCCGTTACCACCAGGCCGTACTCTTCTGGACGGCCTGACCACCCGTCACCACGCAGCAGGGAGCACCCGTGGAGGACCCCGAGTTCACCGTCACGGTGGACCGCGCCCCGCCCTCCGGCACCGCGCCCCTCCTGGAGGTCCGGGCGATCACCGACCTGAGCCTCTGGCAGAGCCGACGCCTCCTGGACGGCCCGCTGCCCGCTCCCCTGATGCCCCCGGTCCAGGTGGACGCCGCCCTCGACGCCGCCCGCCGCCTGCGCGCGACCGGCGTGGAGGTCTCCGTCGACTGCACCGCCTGCCACCGCAGGCTCCCCGCCGACGGCACCCTGCTGGACCCGGGCCCCTGCGCCGAGCTCCCGTGGCTCATCACGGCCCACTGCCGCGCCAACTCGCTCACCTCCTGCGACTGCTGGTTCTGCACCGACCACGGACCGATGACCGGCTACACCGTCTGACGCCCGCCCGGGCCCCGGTCCGCTCCTCGCCCGGGGACCTGGCGGGATCCGGACCTCCGCTGGCGCTCACGCTCCTGGCCCGGCCCGGCTCCGCCGAGCCATGATCGGGGCACCCCCGAGCGTCAGGAGTCCCCGTGCCCGCCAGCGCAGTCCGCCAGGTCCCCCACGCCCCCCACGTCCGCCGCGCCCGCCCCGACGACCTCCCCCGGATCGCCGAACTGGCCGCCGAGCACGCCGCCTACGAGCGGGCCGCCCCGCCCCCGGCCGACCTCGCCGACCGCCTGGCCCGGCTGCTCTTCGACGCACCGTCACCCCGCCTGCGCTGCTTCGTCGCCGACCCGGGCGACGGTGGCGCCCCGATCGGCTACGCCACCTGCGCGCCCGAACTCTCCACCTGGGACGGCGCCGAGTACCTCCACCTCGACTGCCTCTTCCTGCGCGACGGCCACCGCGGCCACGGCCTCGGCGCCCGCCTGATGGACGCCGTCGTCACCGAGGCCCACGCCCTCGGCCTCGCCCAGGTCCAGTGGCAGACCCCGCCCTGGAACACCGACGCCATCCGCTTCTACGACCGCCTCGGCGGCCGCGCCACCACCAAGCAGCGCTACAGCCTGCCCACCACCGCGGTCGCGGCGGCCGGGGCCTGACCCACCGTCACACCCCGGCCGCCCGCGTCCGGTCGGCTACCCGGCCCGCTCCAGCCGGCAGCTCCCGCCCGCGCACTGCCGCTCCAGCCGCCCGCGCGAGACGGTCTGCACCAGCCCGAGCACCCAGCAGGCCGGACACCCCCGCAGTGCCAGCAGCCCCACCGGCAGGAGCAGCAGCGCCACCCACCCCACCACCGGCAGCAGCGCGAACGCACCCACCAGGGTGCCGAAGCCGATCCCTCCCCGGACGAGGTGCACCGGCAGGGACCGGCTCGCGTACGAAGGCCCCGGACTCCCCTTCACCGACACATCGTCCCCTCCCGCACCCGCTCCAGGTCCTCCCGCACCGCAGCCCGTGCCCGGTGCAGCCGCGACTTCATGGCCGACGTACTCAGCCCGAGCGCGTCGGCCACCGCCCGGCCCGGCAGCCCCTGGACGTCCCGCATGATCAGCACCCGCCGCTGGTCGTCCGGCAGCGCGGCCACGGCCGCGGCCACCCGCTCGACCTCCAGCCCCGCCAGCGCGTCCTCCTCCGCCGAGGGTGCGAGCGCCTCCGGGCCCGTCTCGCCCGCGTGCACCAGCTGACGCGCCCTCCGCAGGCACTCGTTGCGCACGATCCGGAACATCCACGAGGCCAGCGCCGCACTCACCCGCAGCGTGCCCACCTTCCGGAACAGCACGATCATCGCGTCCTGCGCCGCGTCCTCCGCGTCCTGGCTGCTGGCGCAGAGCGAGAAGGCGAACCGCCGCACGTGCGGGTACGCCCCGGCGACCAGCACCGCGATCGACGCCTCGTCACCCTCCTGCGCCGCCACCACCAGCCGCTCCGAGGGCCAGGCCCCGACCGCCCCCCTAACCACGCCGCCCCTTCCGCGCCCGCAGCACCACCACGCACGTGCACGTCAACACGGCCAGCACCACCACACCCACCACGACTCCGGTCATCGGACCTCCCGCACTCCGGCGGCCCCCTCGGGACCGCTCGACCATAAGAGGCCCACCACGCGAAAAGGATTCAGGCCACCGGCGGCCGTCAGTAGTAGCCCTCCATCAGCTCCGTGGCCCAGCCCGGCTGGACCTGCTCCCCGCGCGGCCCGAACTCCGCCATCCAGGGCTTGATGTCCAGCACCGGCGTGCCGTCCACGGCGTCGAGCCCGGCGACGTGGACGTCCAGGCCCTCCACCCGCAGCAGCACGCAGCGCGACACCCCGAGCCGGTTGGGCCGGTTCTTGCCGCGCTGCGCGAAGATTCCCACCAGCGGCCAGTCCTCGTTGCCGCGCGGGTGGCGGGCACCGGTCTCGACCCGCTCCGGCGGGACCCGGTCGAAGTGGAAGACCACCTCCAGGTGCGAGAACCCCTCCAGCCCGTACAACGCCTCGGGCCCGAAGCGCGCGGCGTCCAAGCGGATCACCGCCTCCACCCCCGCCCAGTCGTCGTCCTCCACCGGCACCCGACCGCCGACCACCTGGCCGACGGGCTCCAGTCCGATCACATCCGCCCCCTTCACCCGAGTCATGATCACGCCCTGCGCCCCGAACCCTACGACGCCCGCGCCCCGACCGTAGCGGCCCGGTCAGAGTCGACGGCCCGCGCCTAGCTCCAGCCGCTCGCCGGCGAAGCGTTCGCGGAAGGCCCGGTCGTGGGAGACGGCGAGGGCGCTCTGGAGGTCCTCGACCAGGTCGAGGGCGATGTGGTTGGTCGGCTCGTCGAGGATCAGGAGGTCGGCCGGGTTGGTCACCAGGATCGCGATCTGGAGGCGGCGCTGCTGTCCCGCGGATAGTGCGGCCACCGGGACGTACAGGTCCTCCGCGCGGAACAGCCCCAGCGAGAGCAGCACTTCGGCGTGCTCCTCCGGAAGCCCTGGTCGGCCGGCCGCGAAGGCCGCCAACAGCGGGCGGCGGCTGAAGCGCACGGGCAGCTCCTGCGCGAGGTACCCGATCCGGGCGGGGCGGCGGACGACGCCCTCGTCCGGCTCCAGGTCACCGGCCAGCACGCGCAGCAGGGTGCTCTTCCCCGCCCCGTTCTCACCGGTCACCAACAGCCGCCCACCCTGGCGGACCACCAACTCCCCCTCCAGGGCCAGCCGTTGACCGACCCGTACCCCCACGAGCTCCGCGAGGGAACCGTCCGCACGGCCCCCACCCGCCCCACCCGGCACTCCCGCCGCGAACCGCAGCGGCACCGGCGGCCGCGCCACCGGATGGCGCCGCAGCCAGGCCAGCCGCTCGCGCGCCGACCGCACCTGCCCGCCGAGCTTCGCCTCGCTGGAGCGCCGGTGCTTGCCGAAGCCCTGCTTCGGGTCCGGCGCCGTGGTGGCGAGCCGCCGGGCCGCCGCCGCCAACAGCTCCTCCGTGCCGGCGAGTTCCTCCGTCCACTCCGCGTACCGCTGCTCCGCCCCGCGCCTGGCGGCGGCCTTCGCGGCCCGGTAGCCGGCCCAACCGTCGCCGTAGCGCCGCACGGTGTGCTCCTCACGGTCGACCTCGAGGATCGTGGTGGCGATCCGCTCCAGGAAACCCCGGTCGTGGGTGACCGCGACGACGGTGCCCCGGTGGGCCCGCAGGTGGTCCTCCAGCCAGGCCACGGCCGCCGCGTCGAGGTGGTTGGTCGGCTCGTCCAGCAGCAGCAGTTCGGGGGCGGCGGCCAGCACGCAGGCCAGCGCGAGCCGCGACTGCTCCCCTCCGGACAGCGAACCGAGCACCCGCTCCCGGGTGATCCCGGTCAGTCCGAGCCCGTGCAGCGCGGCGTCCACCCGGGTGTCGGCCAGGTACCCGCCCCGCTCCTCGAAGGCTGTCAACAGGTCGCCGTACACGGCGAGTTCGTCGTCCGAGGCATCGGCGAGCTCCGCCTCGACCTCGCGGAGCCGCCGCTCCATGCCGCGCAGTTCGGCCAGCGCGAGGTCGACGGCGTCCTGCACGGTGCGGGACGGGTCGAGCGCCAGGGTCTGGGCGAGGTGGCCGGTGCCGCCGGGGAAGGCCACCGTCACCTCACCGTCGTCGGGCGCCTCCGCCCCGGCGAGCAGCCGCAGCAGGGTGGACTTCCCGGAGCCGTTCTCCCCGACCACGGCCGCCCTCTCGCCCGGACGGACGGTGAAGGAGACCTGGTCGAGGACGGTACGGGTGCCGTAGGACTTGGTGAGGTCACGGACGGACAGCTGCGCCACGGCGGCGGCAGCGGGCATGACGGAACGGGCGCGAGCGCGCATGGGTGCTTTCCTCTGGGTCTGCGGAGGTACGACGGGCTGCGGAGGCGGCGGGATCGCCGTGCCCGGACTCAGACGAAGAAGAGGAAAGCCATGGCCTCACCGTAACAGGACGGACCGTCCCGCCTCGATCCGTTTTCTCCGCCGGTCCGTCAGGCGCGCAGCTCGTACCAGGGGCGGGTCGACTGCTCGGCCGGGGTGCCGTCCAGGACGTGGGCGGTACGGGCGGCCGGGTCGAGCAGGACGGTGGCCAGGCTGGCCCAGCGCTGGCCCAGCGGACTGCCCGGGGCGGGCAGACAGGTGACGGGCGGTTCGCCGGGGCCGGTGACCAGGAGACGGAGCAGCTCCTGGCCCGTGGTGGCGGCCGGCTCGCGGGTGAGGCGTTCGTCCAGGAACGCGTACCGCTCGCCGGAGTCCGGCTGGTAGAGGTGGCTCTTCTCCTCGGCGGCGGGGGCGGGGGTGAGGAAGTGGTTGGTCCGCAGCCAGGTGCCCTCGGTGAGGGCCGGGGCCTCGAAGACCCCGACGGGGCTGAGGTCCAGCAGGACCGCCCGCTCGCTGTCGAAGAGCATGAACGAACCGGAGGAGGTGACCGGAGCCGCGCGCAGCAGCTCGACGGCGTGGCCGACGCTCCCGGCCTCCTCCAGCACCAGTGCGGCCAGGACGTGCACGGGGACGCCGCCGAGGCGGTCGGCGTGGTGGCCGAGGATGTTGAAGTGCAGGGCCAGACCCGCGCTGTTGACCCCGATCTTGGCGAGGATGCCGTGCTCGGTGAGCCCGGCGTAGTCGTGGGCGGCGCCGGCGGAGTTGACGGTGTGCCAGTACGGGCTGAGCTCCACGTGCCAGTCCCAGGTCTGCACGCCGAGGTGGGTCCGCCGCCCGTCGGCGGCGGTCGACCGCCGCACCACGGTGGAGCACTCGCCCGGCGGGACGGTCCGCGAACGGGCCAGGATCTCGGTGCGGGCGTTGAGCGCCCCGACCTGCCAGGCCTCCACCCCCGCGCCCTCCGCGACGCCCTCGATCTGCTCGCGCAGGCCGGAACGGAAGTCACCGACGGCGTCCAGGGCGCGCAGCCCGTCCTCGCGGATCTCGGCGGACGTGATGCCGGAGGCGGCGAACAGCCGCCCGTACGCCTCGGAGGCGCCGGGGAGGGTGGCGGCGAGCTGCCGGCCGCGGGCGCGGCCGCGCTCGCGCGGGTCGGTGCCGGCGACCGCGACGTGGCGGCGGTGCTCGGGGCGGGCGAAGGGCTCGGTCATGTGCTTGCTCCAGGGAAGGGCCGGCGGAGGGTGCCGTCAGCCGGCGAAGGGTGTCAGTGGCCGACGGGCCGGTCGTCGGTCAGCGGTGGGCAACGGCCGTGGCCGGCGCCGGGGCCGCGGCGTGGAGCAGCGGCCGGCCGTCGACCAGGGTGGCGAGGACGGGGTTGACGGCCTGCTGATCGGGCGTCAGGTCGAGCGGGTCGGCGGCGAGGACGGTGAGGTCGGCGAGGTACCCCGGGGCGATCCGGCCGAGGCGGTCGCCGGCGCCGGCCGCGTGGGCGGCGGCCCGGGTCATCCCGGCGTAGGCCTCGCGCGCGGTGACGGCCTGGCCGGGCTGGACGGGGGCGGTGTCCGGGGAGTCCACCGGGCGGCGCAGTTGGGCGTCGGCGAGGGCCGCGCGGGGGTCGCCCTCGCCGATCGGCCAGTCGGAGCCGAGGGCGACGACGGCGCCGTGGTCGAGCAGGTCGCGGGTGCGCCAGCCGCGGGCGGCCCGTTCGGCGCCGATCCGGGTGGACCAGCCGTCGCTGTGGTCGGCCTTGGTCATCCGGGTGCCGTGGACGGGTTGCAGGCTCGCCACCACGCCGAGTTCGGCGAACCGGCCGAGCAGCTCGTCCGGCACCGACTCCAGGTGTTCGATCCGGTGCGGGCCGCCCGCCGCGGGGCCCGCCGCCTCGATGGCGTCGAGGGCGAAGCGGACGGCCCGGTCGCCGATGGCGTGGGTGGCGGTGGGGACGCCGAGGGAGGTGAAGTAGGCGAGCGCCCGGCGGTAGGCGTCCGGGTCCTTCCAGAGCGGGGCGTGGTTCTGGCCGTGCACGTCGGGGTGTTCGAACCAGGCGGAGCCGTTGTCGGCGGTGCCGTCGAGCATGAACTTCACGCCCTCAACCCGCCAGCGGCGCCCGCCCCGGCCCTGCAGCGCGGCGGTCTCGCGCCAGACCTCAGGGGTGGAGTCGGCGGGGACGAGCGGGGAGCAGCGGATCCGGAGCGGCAGGTCGGCGGTGCGCTCGATCTCCCGGTAGACCTCCTCGGAAGGGTCGGTGAAGTCGAGGGCGTGCAGGCCGGTGAGGCCCTGGGCGGCCATCCGGTGGAGCTGCTCCGCGACGTACCGCGCGGCCCGCGCCGGCTCCACCTCGGGGTAGTGCGCGAAGACCAGGTCCATCGCCTGGAGTTCGACCACGTACCCGGTCGGGCGTCCGTCCGGACCGACGGCGATCCGGGAGGCGTCGTCGAAGGTCTCGGCGCCGGTGAGCCCGGCCCGCGCCAGCGCGGCGGGGCTGACCACCAGGGCGTGGGCGTCACGGGTCATCAGCGAGACGGGGACGCCGGGGAACCGACGGCCGAACACCTCGCCGTCCGGCTCCCCCTCGAAGGCGTCGGGGTCCAGGTCGTAGCCCGTGACCCAGCCGCCGGGCACGACGGTGGCGGTCCGCTCGGTGACCGCCGCCAGCACCTGGTCCAGCGTGCTCAGGCCGGCCAGGCCGAGCCCGCTGCCGGTCTCGATGGCGCCCCAGACGGGGTGGGCGTGGGCGTCGGTGAGGCCGGGGGTGACGGTGGCTCCGGGGAAGTCCAACACCCGTGTGGCGCCGCCTCGGTGGCGGGCCACGAGCTCCTCGCCGCCGACGGCCAGGATGCGGCCGTCCCGGACGGCGACGACGTGCGCCCGATCGGCGACGGTGTCGAAGTTCTGGACCCGCCCGGCCCGGAGGATCAGGTCGGCTTCGGCGTACATGGGGGCCTTTCGGTGGTGGTGGTGGTGCGGTTCGAGCAACAGAGCAGTTCGGTAGACGAATTGATTCACCGGACGGAACGGTTCACCGCGGTCCGGCCGGCAGCGTCCCGAAGGCGCGCGCCAGCAGCCCGTACGCGGCGGCGGCGCCGACCACCCCCACCGGCACGGCGAGGTTCACCCCGCCGAGCGCCTCCGCCACCGGACCGGACCAGGTGCTGGCCCCGGCACAGACCACCGCGGCCCCGATCCCCACCAGTGTCGCGAGCACCCCGGCCGGGTTGATCCCGGCGCGGTACCAGTACGGGCTGCCGGGCCGCTCGTCCAGCAGTGCCCGGCCGTCGTACCGGCCGCGCCGCAGCAGCACGTCGGCGGCGAACACGCCCATGCACGGGCCGGTGACCACGACGACCAGCTCCATCATGGTGTTGACGGCGGTCAGGAAGTCGAAGACCAGCACCGCGAAGAGGGTCAACCCGGCCCCGACGGCACCCACCACCAGCACCGCGGCCGCCCGGGGCAGCCGGATGCCGATCGACTGCACGGACAGGCCGGCGCTGTACGCGGTCATCGCGTTGTTGGCCACCGTGTTGCCGACCACGCCGAGCGCGAACACCGGCACGAACCACCCGGGCATCACGCCCTCCAGCGCCCGCTGAGGGTCCGTCATGTCGAGACCGGTCGCCGCCAGCACCCCGACCACCGTGAACACCGCACTGGGGAGGTACGCACCGGCCGCGGTCCAGAGCGCCACGGCCCGCCGGCTGCTGTCCCTCGGCAGGTACCTGGCCAGGTCCGGGCTGTTGGCGTACGACAGCGGCGCGGAGGCCACCAGGGTGAACCCGGCCGCGAGCGCCGCCAGGTGTGCCGTCCCGCGCAGCGGCTCCGCCGGGACGTACGCCCAGTCCGCGCGCAGCACGACCAGCACCGAGACCACCACGAACACCACCGTCAGCAGCACGGTGAGCGCCGGGTAGAGCCGGACGATGGTGGCGTGCCCGAACAGCGCGACCAGCACGGTCACCGCGGCGATCACGCAGACGACCACCGCCTCGACGGCGGCCGAGGCGGGCAGCCCGACCAGCTCCGGCAGCCCGAGGGCGGCGACGGAGGCGGCCGACCAGTTGAGCGCCAGGTACAGCGAGGAGATCAGCCAGCCGGTCACCGCCACCACGGCCCGGTTGGCCCGGATTCCGTACATGGCACGGGAGATGACCGACCCGGCCGTCCCGGCGGCCGGTCCGCTGATGGCCACGTAGCCGGTGAGCAGCCAGAGCAGGTTGCCCGCGAGCACCACCGCGACGGCCTCGCCGAGCGGCAGCCCGAGGAGCACCAGGGCGGCGCCGACCACGAAGCTCAGGTAGCTGACGTTGGGCGCGGCCCAGACGGCGAAGAGCTCGGCGGGACGGCCGTGCCGATCGCCGTCCGGCACCTGGTCGATGCCGCGGGTCTCGACCTGGCCCGCGCGATCGCGCCCGGCGCCTTCACGAGCGGTGGGGGTGTGCGCCATGGGGGTGGCTTCCTTCACTGGGAGGGGAAGACGGCGGTGTCTCCGATGCCGCCGCACCCGCTGGGGGTGCGGGCGCGGCGGCGGAACCAGGCTTATTGGTCACAGCACCAATAGCCTGTTGGTGCGACATCCAATAGGCTGCTCGCCATGACGTCAAGCCCCGGCCCCCGGCCCGCCTCCGCCGCCCCGCGGACCCCGCGCACCCGCAAGGACCCCGCCGAACGACGGGCCGAGATCCTGGACACCGCGGCCGGCCTGGCCCTCACCGAGGGCCTCGAACGCGTCACCATGCAGCTGGTCGCCGACCGCCTCGGCGTGCGCCCGGGCCTGATCAGCCACTACTTCCCCGCGATCGAGACCCTGCTCTGCGAGGCCTTCACCCACGCCGCCACCCGCGAACGCACCGCCCTGCTCCCACCCGCCGAAGCCAACCTGCCGCCCCTGCGCCGCATGGCCCTCTTCCTCGACCGCGTCAGCAGCCCGGCCTTCACCGACCTCGACCGCCTGTGGCTCAACGCCCGCCACCTCTCCCGCTACCGCCCCGCCCTCCGCGAGGCCGTCGCCGCCCAGGAGTCCCGCACCCGCACCGAACTCACCCGGCTCATCCAGGACGGCGTCACCGCAGGCGAGTTCACCACCGACGACCCCGAAGCCGCCTGCCTCCTTCTCCTGGTGGTCATCGACGGCCTCGGCTCCTACGCCAACGACACCACCGACTACACCCACCCCACCCTCGCCACCCTCCCCCGCACCACCGCCGAACACCACCTCGGCCTCCCCCGCGGCACCCTCACCCCCTGACACCACCCGCGACGGCCCCGAACGGGAACCCCCGGGCGCCACGAGACAGCGGCCGGTGTCCGCAATGTCCTTGACGGGGTGTGTAATGGCGCCCGACCCGCTGCGACCCGGAGGTGCCGATGGCCCGCCTGCACATACGCCACGGACTCGACCCCGACGAGCCGGAGCTGCCCGTCGCCGTCCTCGTCGTCGATCCCGAACGCACCCCCGGGGAGCGCGCCGTGGCCCAACTCGGCACCCACTGCCACGAGGTGCACGGCTGGGCCTGCCTGTCGCAGACCGACGGCTGGGTCGAGCACGCACGCGACGGCGGCGACCTGACGATCGCCGTCGCCGTGTACCCGGCCACCCTGCTGACGGTCGGCGCGGACCCCGCCGACTTCACCGACCGCTCGACCGTCGACCCGGACGCCGTGATCGTCCTGCGCGCGCAGACCTCGGCCGCTCCCGACGCGTCCGTACAACTCGCCGAGGGGACCGCCGTCTTCACCGGCAGCCCGGACGCCCCCCTGGACGAGCTGATCGCCACCTACGACGACTGGCCGATGGTCCTCGCGCCCCCGCCCGCCTGACCCGACGACGAGGACACCGCCGCTCGGCCGGAGGGGTGCGACCGGCCGCGGCCGGCTGGTCGCCGTCCCGTGCAATGTTCCTCATGGTCGAGCACAAGCACCGTCATCGTCCCGGGCTCCTCTTAGGATGATCGGATTGGTGAGTGCGGCGACGTGCCCGTTGGGATGGCGGACCTCGATGCGGACGAACGCTGACTGCTCCGCTGTCGTGTCCCACTGCACCGCTCCCGCCCCGTCATCGGGGAGGGGGGCTCGGTGGACCTTTCCTCGATCGGTGTGAAAGCTGACGGTCCCCGCCACACCTCGTACTGTCGCGTGGACTTCCACAGGCCCACCATGAGTCGCGAGCCGCTCTCCCACCCCGGCAACGCGGCCGGCGGCACGGGCGGTGAACGACACGTCCACATCCGCCGACTCGGCGATCCAGCTGCGGACGGCGCGGATCCCGGCCAGGACTGCCTCTGTGCTCAGTTCCTCGGCGAAGACCACGGTGTGAGGGATTCCGATCTGCCCTTCCAAGTGGGTGTCGCTGTTGCCCATCGCCGGTCGCCAGGAGCCCGTGCGGAGGTCCGCCGCGAGGCTCCGCCCCCATTCGGCCAGGGCCGCCTCGTTGTCGGCATTCCAGGGCCGGTCCGAAGCCCACGGTCCGTTCCACACCTCCACCACGTCGAAGCCGAGGAAGGGGAACATGAAGTCGCCCGAGGGGTAGGGCGCATGCGGGTGCGCTGCAACGCACAGGCCCCCTGCTCGGTGCACCTGGTCCAGCCACTTGTCCACCAGCCCGTCCATGACCTGGTGGTTCCAGTCGACGACCTCGCCGGGATCGAGGCCGAGCGCGAGCCAGTGCCCGGTCCTCGTCGTCACCTCTTCGCCCAGAAGGATCAGAAAGTCATCGGCGGCCAGATGCCCCCAGGCACCCGGGGCCGCCGCTGAGTTGTGCTCCGTCGTCGCGATGAAGTCGAGCCCGGCCGCCCGCGCCCGGACAGCCAACTCCTCGGGTGTGAGTTCCCCGTCCGAGTGGACGGAGTGGACATGGCAGTCCCCGCGGTACCAGGCCGCCCCGCGTCCGACCGCCCGCGCCGAGGGAAAGCTCGAACTCGACAAGGTTCTCCTCCCAGAGTCCTGTCGAGCCAACGCGCCACCATGGGCAACCCGTTCCATCGCCCACTGAGCACCATCGCGGTCAGTGAGTCCGGGATCCCATGTCGTCCGCACCACGACGCACGGGGAGGCCGGAAGCGCGGACAGACCCGTGCGAGTGCACCCGAATGCCAGAACCCAGGACAGTGAGCCGTGCGGCCGTAGGATTCCCACTGGGCCGCTCCGACGGGTGCTCACAACGCTTGCCGCGCAACGAACACCCGACCACGGGGGCCGCACCGTGCCGTGGGCATGCCTGCTCCAGGAAGAGGTCGTGAGCCAGTGCCAGCAGTGACGCCACCCGGTGAGCCGCCGGTCGTCCGTGCCGAGGTCGTCGTCACCGGCGAGGTTGCCGAGGCCATCACGGCCTTGGCCAAGCTCCTCGGTCGAACCCCCGAGGAGCTCGCGATCGAGCACGCTGCCGGAATCTTCCCGATCCCCGACGGACCGAACAACCTGGACTGGGGCCTGTTCGACAGCGGCGAGCTCACGCCTCAGGAGCGCGCCACTCCCCTACTCGGCCTTGAGGACGCCTCCCGCGAGCAGCCCGACGGGGACGGCCAATGAACGGCGTCCTTCTGGCCGTGGCGGACACATCGGTCCTGTACGCGGCCTTCGACCGGCGCGACCCCGACCACCTCGCAGCCAACTCCGCCATGGGAGCAGCCCGCATCCTGGTGATTTCACCGATGGTCCTGGCGGAGCTGGACTACCTGCTCACCACCAAGGTGAGCGAGCGGATCGCGATCGAGGCCACACAGCGCATCAATGCACTTTCCCGAATGGGCATCGTGCGGATCCCGGCCATCACCACCGACCTCCAGCGCCAGACCGAAGACCTGATGCTGCAGTACGAGGGCCACGCGATCGGCCTGACCGACATGACGAACGCCGCACTCTGCTGGCAGCTCCCGAGACCGGTCATCCTCTCCCTGGACCGCCACTACCGCACCGTGATCGCCCCGCGGAACGCCGGGGAGAAGCCGATGGAGGTCCTCCCCGCCTGGTGAACCACCGTGCGCGGACAAGGTCAACTGCCGTTCGGAGCAATCGCGAACAACGGGGCCGACCACCTCCCGAACCGGTCGGCCGCGCCCCGTGGCACCCTGGCCCGTCCACCCGCGTTCAGCGCCGGAACAGCCCGCGCAGTCCCCGAGCCCTTGGCTTCTCGCCCTCCGGTTCGACGAGCCGGGTGGCAGCATGGACGGGGGCGGACTCCTCCAGCGCCCGTTCCACTACCGCGATGAAGGCCTCCGGGTCGGCGGCGGGGCCCGGGCCGAGGTTGAGGTGGCTGCCGTCGGCGGTCCATTCGCCGAGGACCGTGTACGGCTGACGGTCGATCGGGCTGACGCCGTGTTCGAGGGTCAGGTAGCGGCACTGCTCGGCCTCGCCGACCTGGACCACCGCCACCAGGTGCGCCTCGGACGGCGCCACCGCCGGCGGCAGGACGACGACCAGGGCCCGGTAGCCGTCGCGCCGGACCAGCTCGGCGGACAGACCGTCGGCGGGCAGGCGCTCCTCCTCCGGGAGCCTCTCGCCGTACCCCTCCCAGAGCTGCGTGAGCCCCCCGGTGAATCCGGCGTCCGGCTCGTGATCCAGCATCTGCGGCCCGAGGTCCCGTGCCAGCCCCGCCAACAGCCGGTGTGCGTAACGGTAGTGATGGGCCCTCGGCCCGGCCCCGTCGATCGTCGTCATGTCGATCATCATGGCCGCCCCGCCCGAACAGCGAGTGAACTGCCGGATGACGGTTCGCGGGCGCAGCACGGTACAGGGGTCCGAGCGGGGATTCCGGAGCTCCACAATCCCTTCGCGCACCCTCTCGGCCTGGGGCTAGAGTGCCCGCCATACGACACCGCCCTTCGGGGCGACGGGGGAGGAATTCCACACCATGGCAAGGCATTTGAGACGTCTGCGGGCCCTGCGCCCCATGAGCGTCGTCACCGCTGCGGCGATCGGACTGGCGGGAGTGGTCCTGTCCGCGACGGGTGCGGCGGCCGCACCGCCCATCGGCCAGGTACCGCAGGTCTCGCTGGCCTACACGGACGAACGCACGCCGACGACGAGTTACCCGCAGCCGACCGGCGAACTGCCGCTGGGCAGTTGGCTCGACGAGGCGGGCACCGCCCACAAGTCGCGCGCCTACGCCTCGTTCGACCTGGCGGGCTATGCCGACAAGGACGCCAAGAAGCGGGTGGTCTCCGCCTGGCTCATCTTCGGCGAGACCTCGGCCACCAGCTACGTCCCGCGCAGCATCGAGGTCTGGCAGACGGCGACGCCGGCCAACCCCGTCACCTGGCGCCGGGCACCCGCCGAGCGCAAGCTGCTGGGCACCGTGACCACCAGCGCCGGCGGCCCCGCCGCCTACATGCGCCTGGACCTGACGGCGGCGGCCGCGGCGGCCGCGACCACGGACGGCCACACGCTCTCGCTGGAGCTGCGGCTGCCCGAGGCCGACGAGTCGAACACCGCACTGGGTCGTCACCTGAACACCCGGATGTTCTTCTACGCCACGGCCAACACCAAGCCGGGAGCTCCCACCGAGCTCTACACCCAGGACCGCGCGTGCGCGACCACGACGCCGCACCCGTTCATCCCGACCCTGACCCCGTCGCTGACCGCGATGCTGCACGACCCGGACCCGTCCGACGAGTACCTCACCGGTCACTTCGCGATCTGGCCGACGGGCAACCCCGAGCAGCGCACCGAGTTCACGGGCACGAACATGCTCAGGGAGTACGGGCGGAGCGCCTCCGTCCCGGCCGGGCTGCTCGCCGACGGCGGCACGTACAGCTGGCAGGTCCAGGGCGGTGACGGCACGGACCGGTCCGCCTGGTCCAAGCCCTGCACCTTCCGCGTCGACACCAGCCTGCCCACCGCCGCGCCGGTGCTGACCTCGACGAACTACCCGGCCGGCCAGACCGTGCCCGGCGGGGTCCCCGGCGAGTTCACGCTCAAGGCCAACTCGGTCGCCGACGTGGCGGGTTACCAGTACAGCTGGAGCCAGGACTTCCCGGTCAACGGCTGGTGGGACGGACCGAACGGCGTGCCGGTGTACACCGACCCGTTCTCGCTGCCGGGCACCGTCCGGGCCTCCCGGCTCGGCGGACCGGCGACGCTCTCGCTGACGCCGCCGCGCAGCGGGCCGAACGTGCTCCACGTCCGCAGCGTGGACCGGGCGTTCAACCCGTCGCCGGCCACCAGCTACTGGTTCTACGTCCCGGACACCGCCCCCGTCGTGACCGGTCTGCCCGACCCGGTGCTGCTCGGGACGCCCTTCACCCTGCACCTGGCGCCGAACGCGAGCCTCGCCACGGCCGACAGCTACACCGTCCAGCTCAACTACGAGACGCCGTTCACCGTCCCGGCCGGCAGTGACGGCACCGCCTCGGTGCCCTTCACCCTCGACCGCGAGGGAGGCAACGTGATCACGGTCCGCAGCCACAGCCCGAACGGCTGGGTCAGCTCCGAGGCCCGGGTCTTCGCCCACGTGGACACCAGCCCGACCGTCACCTCCGAGCTCTACCCGGAGTACACCGGCGAGGAGGCGGCCACCGGCGGCGTCGGGGTCGCCGGAGTCTTCACGTTCGCCCCGAAGGTCCAGAACACCGCGTCCTACACCTACTCCTTCGACTGGGGCACCACGACGACCGTCCCCGCGGAGGCCGACGGGACCGCGCAGGTCTCCTGGACCCCTGACACGAACGGGGTGCACACCCTCACCGTGTACGCGAAGGACCGGAGCGGGAAGACCTACCAGACCCGCTACTACGAATTCAACGTGAGCTGACGCTCCGACAGTCGCCAGGGAGGGGGCACGCCACCACGGCGTGCCCCCTCCGGCCGTTGGCGGGGCGGCGGAGAGCACGTCGCGGCTCGCCGGTGCCCTGGTTGGATGGGGGCTCCCCTGGACTTCGAGAGGTGAACGGGCTTGCTGATGAGCCGTGAAGAAGCGGTCACGCTGGTGCGGAAGGTCATGGACGTCGAGTACGACGAGCACAAGATGGATCGCGTGCTGGAACGGCTCGACCGGGCGCTCGGCTGTCCGACCGGCCACGTCGCCGGTCTGGTCTTCTGGCCTGCGGACGGACAGGTGCGGAGCGCCGCCGAGGTGGTCGACCGGGCGCTGGCGTACCGGCCGATCGCCCTGTGACCGCCCCCGGGCCGCCCGTGCTCCGCTCCTGACGTTCCGTCGACGCGGTCCGGGGCGGAGGCCGTGGCTGCTGCCGTGGATCTCCGGTGTGCCGTAGGGTCGGCCAATGGCGAAGTACTTCGACGTGCACCCAGAGTCCCCCCAGCCCCGCACCATCAACACGGTGGCGGACAGCCTCCGCTCGGGCGCCCTCATCGCGTACCCGACCGACTCCTGTTTCGCCCTCGGCTGCCAGCTCGGCAACCACGAGGGGCTGGAGCGGATCCGGACGATCCGGCGGCTGGACGACCGGCACCACTTCACCCTGGTGTGCGAGGACTTCGCGCAGCTGGGGCAGTTCGTGCAGCTCGACAACAACGTGTTCCGCGCCGTCAAGGCGGCGACCCCCGGGAGCTACACCTTCATCCTCCCGGCCACCAAGGAGGTGCCGCGCCGCCTCCTCCACCCCAAGAAGAAGACCGTCGGCGTCCGCATCCCCGACCACGCCGTCACCCGCGCCCTGCTCGCCGAGCTCGGCGAGCCGTTGGTCTCCAGCACCCTGATCCTCCCCGGTGACGAGGAGCCGATGACGCAGGGGTGGGAGATCAAGGAGCGGCTCGACCACGTCCTGGACGCCGTGCTCGACTCGGGTGACTGCGGCACCGAGCCGACCACCGTCATCGACTTCTCCGACGGCGAGGCGAGCATCGTCCGCCACGGGGCCGGTGACACCTCCCGCTTCGAGTAGTGCCGCAGGAGCCGGTCAACGAACCCGCACGGGCAGGGACTTGAGCCCGTTCTGGAAGTTGGAGACCAGCCGGACGGGCTCCCCCGCCGGCTCCAGCTCCGGCAGCCCCGTGGCCACCTCCCGCACCATCGCCCGCATCTGCACCCGCGCCAGCTGCGCACCGAGGCAGAAGTGCGGACCGTCACCGAAGCTCACGTGCTCGTGGCCCGACCGCCCGGAGCCCGACCGCCCGGGGTCGAAGCGGTCGGGGTCGAAGCGGTCGGGGTCCGCGAAGACGGCCGGGTCACGGTTGGCGGCGGCGTGGTAGACGACCACCTTGTCGCCACGCCGCAGCCGCTGTCCGCCCAGTTCGACGTCGTGGGTGACGGTGCGCCGGAAGTCGATCACCGGCGGCCAGTACCGCAGCATCTCCTCCACCACGGCGGGCGTGCGCGAGGGATCGGCCCGTAGGCGCCGGTACTCCTCGGGGTGGGCGAGCAGGGTGTGCAGGCCACCGGGCACCCCGTTGCGCAGCGTCTCGTTGCCGGCCACCGCGAAGAGGAAGAAGGTCGTCTCGAACTCCTGCTCCGTCAGCCCGCCGTCCACCATCCGGGCCAGCACGCTCCCGGGAGCCGGCCGCCGGGCCAGGCCGTGCGCGTACGCGAACATGTCGGCCAGCGCCGCCCGGGAGCGCGGGTTGACGGGCCGTCCGTCCGGCCGGATCAGGTCCTCCGGGCGCGGACGGACGGCGACCGCCGCGCGCCCCAGCGCGCTCAGACCTGACGTATCCGCAGCCGCTTCGGCATGGTCGGAGTCCTGGTAACCGATCACCCGGTCGGCCCAGCCCGCGAGCAGCGTCCGGTCCTGGTCGGGCACCCCCATGATCCGGGCCAGGGTCCAGACCGGCAGGTCGGCCGCCAGGCGGACGAGGTCGAGGGGGCCCGCGGCGAGCAGCGGCCGGGCGGGGCGCACGAGCGCCGCGGCCCGCTCCTCGATCCCCGCCGTCAACTCCCGTACCGCGCGCGGGGTGAAGGCGGCGGCGACGATCCGGCGCAGCCGCACGTGGTCGGGCGGGTCCTGGTTGAGCATCATCGTGCGGGCGAAGGCCAGCTCGGCGGCGGTGTCGGGGTCGCGGATCTGGGTGGCGCCGAGGTGCGAGGAGTAGGTCGCGGGGGTGCGCAGGACGTGCCGGACGTCGGCGTGCCGCAGCACCGCCCAGTAGCCGGGCCCGGCCGGCCAGTCGCCCACCGCGGGCTCCTCGACCCATCGGACCGGGGTGGCCGACCGGAGCTCCCGCAGGAGCGGGTACGGCACTCCTTCGGCGTAGGTGGCGGGGAGGAAGATCCGGTTCACCTGTTCCTGGTCCAGGGGCACGGGGCCTGACGCTACGGCAGATCCGCCGTTTGGTGAAGCACGTCACGGCTTTGCCCCGTCCCCAAGGCGGGCCCGGACGTGTAGGTTCCTGCCTCCAAGGGACTCTCCGCGGATCACCCCGCCGGAGTGCGCCCGTCGACTGCTGCGCCCGCGTCGAACACCTTGTGCACCAACCCCCTTTCAGCGGCTCCATCCGACGAGAGAGATCACGAGAGATGTCTGCAGACGACTCCGCGCACCACCCTCCCCAGACCATCGGCGTGGTAGCCGAGTCGATCTCCGGGGAGACCCGGGTCGCGGCGACCCCGTCCACGGTGCGCGGCCTGCTCGCGCTCGGCTACCAGGTCGTCGTCGAGTCCGGCGCCGGCACGTCCTCCGGGTTCAGCGACGAGGCCTTCACCGAGGCCGGTGCGGCGGTCGGCGACGCCTGGGCGGCCGAGGTCGTGCTGAAGGTGAACGCCCCCTCCGCCGACGAGATCGCCCGCCTGAAGAAGGGGACCACGCTGGTCGGCATGCTGGCACCCGCCCAGCGGCCGGAGCTGCTGGAGGCGCTGGCGGAGCGTCAGGTCACCGCGCTGGCGCTGGAGGCGGTGCCCCGGATCTCCCGGGCGCAGTCGATGGACGTGCTCAGTTCGATGGCGAACATCGCCGGGTACCGGGCGGTGATCGAGGCCGCGCACGTCTTCGGGCGCTTCTTCACCGGGCAGGTGACGGCGGCGGGCAAGGTGCCGCCGGCCAAGGTGCTGGTGGCGGGCGCGGGCGTGGCCGGGCTGGCCGCGATCGGTGCCGCCTCCAGTCTGGGCGCGATCGTCCGGGCGACCGACCCGCGGCCGGAGGTGGCCGACCAGGTGAAGTCGCTGGGCGGCGAGTACCTGCCCGTGGAGGTCGCCCAGGAGGCGAGCACCGACGGGTACGCCAAGGCGACCTCGGCCGACTACGACCGGGCGGCGGCCGAGCTGTACCACGCGCAGGCACGGGACGTGGACATCGTGGTGACCACCGCGCTGATCCCCGGCCGCCCGGCGCCGCGGCTGCTGACGGCCCGTGACGTGGCGGCGATGAAGCCGGGCAGCGTCATCGTGGACATGGCCGCCTCGCAGGGCGGCAACGTCGAGGGCACGGTGGCCGGCCGCACGGTGGTGACCGAGAACGGCGTCACGATCATCGGCTACACCGACCTGGCCTCGCGCCTGCCCGCGCAGGCCTCGCAGCTGTTCGGCACCAACCTGGTCAACCTGCTGAAGCTGCTGACCCCCGGCAAGGACGGCCACCTGACGGTCGACTTCGAGGACGTGGTGCAGCGGGCCGTCACCGTGGTCCGCGAGGGCGAGATCACCTGGCCGCCGCCCCCCGTCTCGGTCTCGGCCGCACCGGCCGCGCAGGCCAAGCCCGCGCCGGCGGCCGTCGCGGAGCCGAAGGCGTCCCGGCTGACCCCGGCGGTGCGCTTCGGGCTGATCGGCCTCGGGATGCTCGCGGTGTTCGCCCTGGTCGCCTTCGCGCCGGCCCAACTGGGCCGGAACTTCACGGTGTTCTCGCTCGCCGTGGTGATCGGCTACTACGTCATCGGCAAGGTGCACCACGCGCTGCACACCCCGCTGATGTCGGTGACCAACGCGATCTCCGGGATCGTGGTGGTCGGCGCCCTGCTCCAGGTCGGGCACGAGAGCGTGCTGGTCACCGTGCTCTCGGCGGTGGCGATCCTGCTCACCAGCATCAACGTCTTCGGCGGTTTCGCCGTCACCCGTCGCATGCTCGGCATGTTCTCCTCCTCCCCCGAAAGGCGTTGAGCCCGATGACCTCCTTGACGGCCGCGAACGCCGCGGACCTGGTCGCCGCCCTGCTGTTCATCCTCAGCCTGGCGGGGCTCTCGCAGCACCGCACCGCCCGCGCGGGTGTCGCGTACGGCATCGCCGGCATGGCCCTCGCCCTCGCCGCCACCGTGATCGTCGCCTCCCGTTCGATCGACGCCGGGGCCGTGACCCTGATCGTGGTCGCGATGGCGGTCGGTGGGGCGATCGGCCTCTGGCGGGCCAAGCGGGTCGAGATGACCGAGATGCCCGAACTCATCGCCGTGCTGCACAGCTTCGTGGGTCTGGCCGCGGTGCTGGTCGGCTGGAACAGCTACCTGGAGGTGGAGGCGCACGGCGCCGCGCAGACCGCGGTCGGCGCGGACCTGCTGGGCATCCACCACGCGGAGGTGTTCATCGGCATCTTCATCGGCGCGGTCACCTTCACCGGCTCGATCGTCGCCTTCCTCAAGCTCTCCGCCCGGATCAACTCCCGCCCGCTGATGCTGCCGGGCAAGAACGTGCTCAACCTCGGCGCGCTCGGCGCCTTCGTCGGCCTCACGGTCTGGTTCACCGTCAGCCCGGGCCTGGGCCTGATGATCGCGGTCACCGTGCTGGCGCTGGCGCTCGGCTGGCACCTGGTGGCCTCGATCGGCGGCGGCGACATGCCGGTCGTCGTCTCGATGCTCAACAGCTACTCGGGCTGGGCGGCCGCGGCGGCGGGCTTCCTGCTGGACAACAACCTGCTGATCGTGACCGGGGCACTGGTCGGCTCCTCCGGTGCCTACCTCTCCTACATCATGTGCAAGGCGATGAACCGCTCCTTCGTCTCCGTCATCGCGGGCGGCTTCGGCGTCGAGGCACCGGCCTCCGGCGGCGGCGAGGAGGAGGGCGAGCACCGCGAGGTGCAGGCCGCCGAGGCGGCCGAACTCCTGGCCGAGGCCCGGTCGGTGATCATCACCCCCGGCTACGGCATGGCGGTCGCCCAGGCCCAGCACCCCGTCGCCGAGCTCACCCGCCGGCTGCGCGAGCGCGGCGTCGAGGTCCGCTTCGGCGTCCACCCCGTGGCGGGCCGGCTGCCCGGGCACATGAACGTGCTGCTGGCCGAGGCCAAGGTGCCGTACGACATCGTCCTGGAGATGGACGAGATCAACGACGACTTCGCGGACACGGACGTGGTCCTGGTCATCGGGGCCAACGACACCGTCAACCCGGCCGCCGAGGAGGACCCGACCAGCCCGATCGCCGGCATGCCGGTGCTCAAGGTCTGGGAGGCGGGCCAGGTCATCGTCTTCAAGCGCTCGATGGCCTCCGGCTACGCGGGCGTGCAGAACCCGCTGTTCTTCCGCGAGAACAGCAGCATGCTCTTCGGCGACGCCAAGCAGAGCGTCGACCAGATCCTGGTCGCCCTGGACGCCCTCACCCCGGCCGGCGCCGGCCGCTGACCACCCCCGCTCCATCGTCCGCCCCTGCCGGCCCCCGGCAGGGGCGGACTGCATTCCGATTGTTCATACGCAAGTCCTTTCCCCTTCAATACAGAGTCACATCCCCCGAGCTGGCTGACAATTGAAGGCAGCGAGGCTCGGGATGGTGTAGAATCAGAAGCACAGCAGGCGATCCGGGGGAACCGGCATCGAGGTGATGCCAACGGACGCCGCTGGTCCTTGGGGGACGACATGACCTACAACCTCGCCACCGCTCAGGCCACCATCGACATGCGCCTGCAGGAGGCCCGCAGCTTCCGCCTCGCCCGCGCGCTCAAGCTCCGCGAACGCGCCAAGCGCACCAACGAGCGCGCCCGTCAGGCTCTGACCAGCGTCGACGCATGAGCACCCCGATCCACGACGGGCCGTCACCAGCACCACGGTGACGGCCCGTCCGCCGTTTCCGGCACCCCACGGATCCTCAGGCGGACAGTCGCTCGGTGTCGGCCCCGAAGGGGAGGAAGACGGTACGGCCGGCCAGTAGCCACACACCGTCGACCCGGCGGAAGACGTCATCGTAGTGCCCGACGTTCACCGGCACCCGGGGCTCGATCATCCCCCCTGCGTAGCCGTCGACCCGGTACGTCGTCAGATAGGAGACGGCGCGCGCCGTGCCGCCGGCCTCCACCGTGACCAGCAGGTTGGTCATCAGACGGCGCGACAGCCGGTCCGCCGGGCGGGAGCCGAAGTAGCGCCGCAGCGCCTCGCGCCCCTCGATCCGCCGTCCCCCGTGGGGCCAGTGCCAGAAACCGTCCGGCGTGAAGAGCTCCGCCACCGAGCCGGGGTCACCGAGGTCGAGGCGGTGGATGAAGTCCACGATGACGCGCTCGCAGGCGCGTTCGGCCAGCATACGCTCGACCGGGGAGATGATCTCGTCGTCCATGGCCCTTTCTACCAGCGCCCGCCAGACGCGACGCAAGCGGTTTCCGGCCCCGTCGCGATCACCCGAAAACAGTTCGGTTAGGCTAACCTAACTGCTGCGCCCGACCAGATCACCGGCCCGCCCCGGCCTGCCCGTGCGCCGAAGCACCACCACCGGGAGAAGGACAGCGGCATGGCCGAGGACATACGTGAACTGGACGGCAGGATCGCCCTGGTGACGGGAGCCGCCCGCGGCATCGGCGCGGCCGTCGCCCGGGCGCTCGCCGACCGGGGGGCCCGGGTGGTGGCCACCGACATCAACACCCCGCACGACGACGTGACCTACCTGGACGTCACCGACGGCGCCGCCGTCGAGGCGACGGTGGACCGGATCGAGCGCGAGACCGGGCCGATCTCCATCCTGGTGAACGTGGCGGGCATCCTGCGCCCCGCCCCGGTGCTCGAACTCACCGACCAGGACTGGGCGGAGACCTTCGCGGTCAACACCACCGGCGTCTTCCACACCTGCCGGGCCGTCGGCCGCCGGATGGCCGCCCGCGGCTCCGGTTCGGTGGTCACCGTCGGCTCCAACGCCGCCGGGGTGCCCCGCACCCGGATG
Organism: Kitasatospora sp. NPDC001664; assembly: GCF_053596675.1. Taxonomy (NCBI): domain Bacteria; kingdom Bacillati; phylum Actinomycetota; class Actinomycetes; order Kitasatosporales; family Streptomycetaceae; genus Kitasatospora; species Kitasatospora sp. NPDC001664. The sequence goes on along the minus strand of NZ_JBSFGS010000017.1, from coordinate 92,727 downwards.
GCCGCGTACGCGGCCTCCAAGGCCGCCGCCGCGATGTTCACCAAGGTCCTCGGGCTGGAGCTGGCCCGGGACGGAGTGCGGTGCAACCTGGTCTCCCCCGGCTCCACCTACACCGAGATGCAGCGCCAGTTCTGGACCGACGAGCAGAGCGAGCGCCGCGTGCTCGACGGCGACCCGGACAACTACCGGGTCGGCATCCCGCTGGGCCGGATCGGCGCCGCCGAGGACGTCGCGGAGGCCGTCGCCTTCCTGGTCAGCGACCGCGCCCGGCAGATCACCATGCACGACCTGTACGTCGACGGCGGCGCCACGCTCCGGGCCTGACACGGCGTCACCCCACCGCACGCCCCGCCGCACGCCCCGCCCCATCCTCCCCATCCCGGCGCCCGAAGCCACGCCGGACGAAGAACGGAGCAGCATGACCACGGCCTACCAGGCCCCCGCCGGCACCCACGCCGACACCCCGGCCGCCTCACCGAGCAGCCTGCTGGCCGCCTACCGCCCGGGCCCCGACCAGGCCTTCCTGGCCGGCCCGCACTCCACCCTGCTGGCCCGGGGCGTGCTGCGCCACGTCACCGACCCGGCGCGGGCCGCCGAGGCGCTGGAGGAGGCCCGCCGCACGGTGGGCGGGACCCCGCTGCTGGTCGGCGCCATCCCCTTCGCCCCCGGCCGTCCGGCCCGCCTGTTCGTACCCGCCGAGGTGCACCGGGGCGGCCCGGCCGCCGAGGATCCGGCCTTCCTGCTGCCGGCCCGCCGGGCCGCCGCCGCGAGCGGCCGCGACTGGACTCAACTCCCGGTCCCCGCAGGACCGTTGTACGTGGAGGCGGTGGCCGAGGCGGTGCGCCGGATGCGGGCCGGGACCGGCCCGTCCAAGGTGGTGCTGGCCCGGACGCTGGAGCTGACGGCGCCCGGTGGGGCCGATCTGCCGGCGATGCTGGCCCGGCTGATCCACCGCGACCCCGGCGGCCACACCTTCGCCGTCCCCGCCGGGGGCGCCGCGACCCTGGTCGGCGCCAGCCCGGAGCTGCTGGTCTCCCGCCGGGGCCGCACCGTGGTCTCCAACCCGCTGGCCGGCTCCGCCGCCCGCAGCGCCGATCTGGCCGAGGACATCCGTCGGGCCGCCGCGCTGCTGGACTCGCCGAAGGACCTTGCCGAGCACGCCTTCGTCACCGATGCCATCCGCCGGGTGCTGGAGCCGTACTGCGAGGAGCTGACCGTCCCCCAACGGCCCACCCTGGTACGGACGGCCGCGATGTGGCACCTGTCCACCACCATCACCGCCACCCTGCGCGACCCCTCCGTCTCGGCCCTGGAGCTGGCGCTCGCGCTCCACCCCACCCCGGCGATCTGCGGCACCCCGACCGACCGGGCCCGGGAGCTGATCGCCGAGCTGGAGCCCTTCGACCGGGGTCTGTACACCGGCGCGGTCGGCTGGGGGGACGCGGACGGGGACGGCGAGTGGGTGGTGACCCTGCGCTGCGCCGAGGCGGAGGGCGACGGGCTGCGCCTGTACGCGGGCGCCGGCGTGGTGGAGGCCTCCGACCCGGAGGCCGAACTCGCCGAGACCACCGCCAAGTTCGGCACCTTCCTGCACGCGGTCGGTCTGGAGGACACCAAGTGACGCACACCGACGAGCCCGAGGCACCCGAGGGGCGCGACCTCCTCGGCTCCTGGCCCGCCGAGACCGCCGCCCGCTACCGCGCGGCCGGTTACTGGACCGGCGAGCGGCTGGACGAGATGATCCGCCGCCACGCCACCGCCCGCCCGGGCCGGATCGCGGTCACGGACGGCGAACGCCACTGGAGCTACGCGGAGCTGGACCGCCGGGCGGACGCCGTCGCCGCCGGCCTGCTGGCCCGCGGCTTCCGTCCGGGTGACCGGGTGGTGCTGCAACTCCCCAACACCGCCGAGTTCTTCGAGGTCTTCTTCGGCCTGCTGCGGGCCGGGGTGGTCCCGGTGATGGCGCTGCCCGCGCACCGCCGCGCCGAGCTCACGTACTTCTGCGAGTTCGCCGGGGCCAGGGCCCTCTTCGTGCCGGAACGCCACGCCGGGTACGACCACCGGCAGTTGGCCTCCGAGGTGCTGGCGGCGCTGGCCGAGCCGATCGAGGTCTTCGTCGTCGGCGAGCCCGGGCCGCACCTCCCGCTGGACGAGCTGCGCGCCGCGCAGCCGCAGCGGGTGGCGGAGTCGCCCGCCAGCACCGAGCTCGCCTTCCTCCAGCTCTCCGGCGGCTCCACCGGCCTGCCCAAGCTGATCCCCCGGGCCCACGACGACTACCTCTACAGCGTCCGCGAGTCGGCGCGGATCTGCGGGTTGAGCCCGTCCTCCGTCTACCTCTGCGCGCTGCCCGCCGCCCACAACTTCCCGCTCAGCTCCCCGGGTTCGCTCGGCACCTTCTTCGTCGGCGGCCGGGTGGTGCTCGCCCCGGACCCGAGCCCGGGCACCGCGCTGGCGCTGATCGCCCGCGAGCGGGTCACCCTCACCGGCGTGGTGCCGCCGGTCGCGCTGGCCTGGGCGGACGCGGCCCCGCACGCCGGGCACGACCTCTCCAGTCTGGAGCTGCTCCAGGTCGGCGGGGCCAAGCTCAGCGAGGAGGCCGCCCGCCGCCTCGGCCCGGCCCTCGGCTGCCGGCTCCAGCAGGTCTTCGGCATGGCCGAGGGGCTGGTCAACTACACCCGCCCCGAGGACGACGAGCTCACCGTCCTCACCACCCAGGGCCGCCCGATCAGCGACCAGGACGACGAGGTGCGGATCGTCGACGACCAGGACCGCGACCTGCCCGACGGCGCCACCGGCCACCTGCTCACCCGCGGCCCGTACACCATCCGCGGCTACTGGCGGGCGCCCGAGCACAACGCCCGCTCCTTCACCGCCGACGGCTTCTACCGCACCGGGGACCTGGTCCGCCGCACGCCCACCGGCCACCTGGTGGTCGAGGGCCGCGCCAAGGACCAGATCAACCGGGGCGGCGAGAAGGTCGCCGCCGAGGAGGTGGAGAACGTGCTGCTCGGCCACCCCGCGGTGCACGACGCCTCGGTGGTCGCGGTGCCCGACCCGTACCTGGGCGAGCGGACCCTGGCGTACGTGATCCTGCGTCAGGACGCCGAGCCGCCGCGCGCCGCCCAGCTGCGCGCCTTCGTCCGGGCGGCCGGCCTGGCCGACTACAAGGTGCCGGACCGGATCGAGTTCGTCGACGCCTTCCCGCAGACCGGGATCGGCAAGGTCAGCAAGAAGGACCTGCGCTCCACCGCCGCCCAGTAGGCTCCGGCCGACGCTCCTCAGCTAAGGACCCCCTCCGCCATGGCACTTCCCACCATCGCCCCCTACCCGCTCCCGGAGCAGCGGGACGTCCCGGCACCCCGGGTGCCCTGGGCAGTCGACCCGGCGCGGGCCGCCGTCCTGGTCCACGACCTCCAACACCACTTCCTCTCCCGCTTCGCCCCCGCGGCCGAGCCGCTCGCCCCGGCCCTGGCCAACACCGCCCGGCTGCTCGACCTGGCCCGGGCGGCCGGGGTACCGGTGATCCACTCGCACCAGCGCGGCGGGCAGAGCCGCGAGGAACGCGGCCTGCAGTACGACTTCTGGGGCCCCGGCATGCCGGACGACCCGGCCTCGCTCGCCTCCCCCGAGGCCGTCGCGCCGCGGCCCGGCGACGGGCACGTGACCAAGTGGAAGTACAGCGCCTTCGCCCGCACCGACCTGGCCGGGCAGCTGGCCGCCGCCGGGCGCGACCAGCTGGTGATCGTCGGCGTCTACGCCCACATCGGCGTCCAGATGACCGCCGCCGACGCCTGGAGCCACGACCTCCAGGCCTTCGTGGTGGCCGACGCCACCGCCGACTTCGACCGGGAGCGGCACCTGGGCGCGCTGGCCTGGATCGCCGACAAGTGCGGCGTGGTCACCACCACCGAGCGGCTCGCGGCGGCCCTGCGATGACCCTCGCCGCGCCGACCCGCCCGCTCCCCTCCCACGCCCGGCCGCGGCCCCGCCACGCCGTCCCGGCCGACGCCGGCCAGCTCTACGCCCTCTCCCGGCCCTTCATGCGCAGTGGCGAACTGCGCCCGCGCACCCCGCGCGAGTACCGGCTGACGGCGGCCCAGTTCCTCCTGCTGACCGACTCCGACGGCTCGACGGTGGACGGCTGCGCGGCGCTGCGGCCGCTCCCGCCCGAGCCCGGGCGGCCGCCCGCCGGGGTCCTGCACAACCTCTGCGTGCGGCCCGGCCGCCAGGGCGCGGGCCTGGGCGGTGCCCTGGTCGCGGCCGTCCTCGCCGAGGCCCGCCGGCTCGGCCTGCACACCGTCTGCACCGCCACCACCGGCTCCGGCCTGCTGTTCGAACGCCACGGCTTCACCGAAGTCCCGCCCGCGCTGGCCCCGCCCGCCTGGACGGCCACCCTGGACCCGGCCCGGGGCTCGCGCACCTACCTGCACCTCCCGGGGTGACGGAGCCGACGGTGTGCGGGGGATGACATCCGTCATCTCCCGCACGTGCGTCGTCCCACTGTCCGTCAACTCCCCTGCGGCCCTACGGTGAAGCCCATGACGAACACGGGGAAGCAGGACGACGGCAGCACCGACGTCCGGATCAGCATCATCGGCGGCACCCGCCTCTCGGGCGAGGAGGTCCACGCCCGCACCCTGGCCGCCTCCTTGATCGGCGGCGTCGACGTCGACCTCACCGAGGTCGACCTCCCGGAGACCGCGGAACTGCGCATCACCAAACTGAGCCTGATCGGCGGCGTCCGCCTCCGGGTCCGCCCCGACGTCAACGTCAAGGTCACCGGCCTGCGCCTCGGCGGTGTCAGCGACGACGGCCCGGACCGCCTCGGCGGCCCGACCGTCCACGTCAACGCCTGGGGGCTGGTCGGCGGCGTCAGCGTGGACCGGGGCTGACCGCCCGTCGGCCGCCGGCCGGAGCCGACCGCCCGTCAGTCGGCGCGCCCCGCCCGGGCTGCGGGAACTCGCTGGTCGGCGCCCCGCGCGCCTGGGAGCATGCCCTCATGAACGACACCCGCGCGCCCATCGTCCTCGGCATCGACGACCTGCGGCCGCTCCCCTGGGTCACCCGGATCGCCCGCACCAGCGCCGAGGGCGTCCGGCGGACGTCCGCGCTAGCGTACGGCCATGGCACTGACCCAGCTCCTGCTCGCCTCCGGCCGCACCGTGGAGCTCCGCTCCGTCACGCTCTCCTCGACCTACGGCGACTTCCTGGAGGGCTACCCCTGCGGACCCGTCAACGACATGAAGCTGGCGGGCCTGCGCCGCCAGGCCGTCGCCGGCGGGCGCCCCGGCCACCTGGTCGAGCCGCCGCGCGAGCTCACGGGCGATCCGGGCAGCGCCTTCGGTCCGGTCGAGCTGCTGCCCGCCGTCGTCTGCGTCGGCCGCTTCACCTCCGAACCGGTCGATCCGGAGCTGCCCCGGTACCTGCACGAGTCCGAACTGACCGTGATCTGGCTCCAGCCCACCCCTGACCTCCCGTCAGGAACCGTGGCGGTGGACGGGCTGCTGGACCTCCCGTGGGACGAACTCGCCCGGGACGAGGAGCTCTAGCGGTCCCGGGACCGGACCGGGACGACGGCCTCATGTGCGGTGCTTATCTCGCTCCTACCTTGGAGGAGGCAGTCGGGGGACGGGCGCAAGGCCTCCCCCGACTACCGGTCAAGGAAGCACGCGCGACGAGACGTTGTGAGGCACAGATGACCAGACTCCGGATCGGCCTCGGCATCGCGGCCGGAATGAGCACCCTCTCGCTGGCCCTGGTGGGCGGCACCACCAGTGCGGAGGCGGCGGCCGCGGCCCCGGGACCCCCGGTCGTGGGCAGTTCGTCCCAGTCGACCCTGGCCGCCACCCAGTACCGCACCACGGCCCTGACCAACGGGTACAGCAACCGCTGCCTCGACGCCGACCTCAACAGCATCGGCGGCAACGGGACCAAGGTGCAGCTCTGGGACTGCAGCGGCCAGGCCCAGCAGACCTGGATCTGGACCCCGGTCGCCGGCCAGCCGGTCGGCTACTACTGGATCCAGACCGAGTACAACCACCGCTGCCTGGACGCCGACCTCAACACCATCGGGGGCAACGGCACCAGGATCCAGCTCTGGGACTGCAACGGCTGGGACAACCAGATCTGGATCTGGGACGGCCACGCCCTGCAGACCAAGAAGAACGCCCGCGTCCTCGACGCGGACCTCAACACCATCCGCTACAACGGCACCTACGTCCAGCTCTGGGACCGCAACGGCGGCTCCCAGCAGACCTGGGTCTGGCACTGACGGAAGGTCACCCCACCACGGCGGCGGCCCCCTCCCCGGGGGCCGCCGCCTCCCGCGTCCGGCTCACCTGACCAGCTTGCGCCCCGACTGCTGGGCCAGCTGGTCGGCGGCCTTGCGCAGCGCGTCCGCCGGGTCGGCGCCCTTGAGCAGGACCTTGGTCTGCGCGTCCGTCACCACCTTGAGGGCGCGGGCGTAGTCGGAGGTGTAGTTGAAGGCCGGTGAGGGCGCCTTGAGCGCCTCCAGGAAGACCTCGCCCTTGCGCTGCTCGCGGAAGAAGGGCGAGGTGGTGTGGAAGACCGGGTCCTCGTAGGCCTTGAGCAGGGCGGGGGCGATGCCCTTGCCCCGGTAGATGGCGACCTGGGACTCCGGCCGGGTCAGCACGTACTCGATGAAGGTCCACGCGGCGGCCTGCTGGGTGCTGCTGCCGTTGATCGCCAGGTGGGTGGAGTTGACGGTGGCGGCGGTGGAGCCGCCGCGCCGCATCGCCGGGGGCAGCCGGACCGCCCACTTGCCCGCCTCCTCAGGGACGGTCTCCTCGATCACGCCGCCGAACCAGGTGGGCCAGGGCAGCACCGCGGCGGTGCCCTGCTTGATCGAGCTGATCAGCGCGGTCCAGCCGCCCGCCAGGTCGGAGACCAGCCCGGCGTCGTTCATCCGCTTGATGACGGTCATGGCCTTGACCGCCTCGGGCGAGTCCAGCGTGATGGCACCTTCCAGGTTGAAGTAGAAGGCGCCCTGGAGCTGGAGCAGCAGCTGGAAGAAGTTGGCGGCGTCGGCCTGCGAGGCGGGCTTGTCGATGCCCAGCAGGTACTTACCGGTCCTGGCCTTGATCTTCTTGCCGGCCTCGATCGCGTCGTCCCAGGTGTCCAGCGCGCCCGGGTCCACCCCGGCCTGCTCGAACACGTCGGCCCGGTACCAGAATCCGCCCGAATTCGCTTCCCAGGGAAGGGCGTTGACGCGGCCCTGGGGGGCGACGGTGGCCCACAGGCCCTGGGCGAAGGAATCCTTGTGGCGGGAGGCGCCGAGCGGGCCCAGGTCGGCGAGACCGATCGGGAACTTCTCCACGTAGCCCGGCAGGTAGTCCACGCCGATGTGCAGGACGTCGGCCAGACCGGCACCGCCGGCGGCCATGCCGGTGTTGATCTTCTCCCAGATCGCCGGGTTCCCGATGTCCTGGACGGTGACCTTGATGTCGGGGAACACCGCGTTGAACGCCGGAACCAGCGCCTTGAGCTGGGCGGCGGGGCCCTGCCAGCTCCAGACCGAGATGTCGCCCTTGGTGGCCGAGCCGGGATCGTCCGCACCCGCCCGGGGCTTCGGGGCGCCGGTACTCGCGCACGCCGCGACTCCTGACAGGCCCAGGCCCACGGCGAGCGTCCCTGCGGCTTGCAGCACTCCGCGACGGCTTATGTCCATGTCAGAACCCCTTGACCACTTGCTCCGAGCCGGCTCCGTTGCCGACGGGGCAGGAGGCTAGCAACCTTGCAAAGTTGCTTGCAAGGTATTCATGGAAGCTTTCTGACGTATATGGCATCGCAATCTTGCAAGACTAGGGAAAGTCCTACCCGGACTGCTAGCGTCCGCCCGTCGCCTTCCGTCCGCCCTCAGACCGGAGCCCCCCGATGCGCCCCGCCCGGCCCCCGCGCCCGACCGTCCTCGTGGCCCTCTCCCTGCTCGCCGGCCTCGCGCCGCTCACCGCCGCCGCCCCCACCGCGGCCGCGGCCACCGCGCCGCCGCCCGCCCTCGCCAACCCCGGCTTCGAACAGGGCGCCACCGCCTGGAACTTCACCGCCGGCACCGGCACCGGCACCAACAACCCCCGCACCGGGGCCCGGCTCGCCTACCTGGACGCGGGCGCCGGCAAGAGGATCTGGCAGACCGTCACCCCCACCACGGCCGGCACCTACGACGTCACCGCCTGGATCGCCACCGGCGGCGCGGGCGGCAGCTTCACCGTCCGGGTCAACGGCGCCACCGCCGGCACCGTCGCCCTGCCGGCGGCCTCCTCCTACACCCGGCACACCGTGCCCCGGGTCACCGTGAAGGCCGGCGACAGCGTGGAGATCGCCTTCGAGTCCGGCACCGCCTGGATCAACGTCGACGACGTCGCCGTCTTCCGCAGCGCACCGATCGCCGTGACCAACCCCGGCTTCGAACTCGGCACCACCGCCTGGAACTTCACACCCGGCACCGGCACCGCCACCAACAACCCGCACTTCGGCGGCCGGCTCGCCTACCTGGACGGGGGTGCGGGCAAGAAGGTCTGGCAGACCGTCACCCCGATCGCCGACGGCAGCTTCGACTTCACCGCCTGGATCGCCACCGGCGGCACCGGCGCCGCCTTCACCGTCCGGGTCAACGGCGCCACCGCCGGGACGGTCCCCCTGCCCAGCCGCTCCAGCTACGCCCGCTACACCGTCAGCCGGGTGCCGGTGAAGGCCGGCGACAGCGTGGAGATCGCCTTCGAGTCGGGCTCCGCCTGGGTCAACGTCGACGACCTGATGCTCTCCCCCGCCGCTCCGGCCGACCCGGTGGTCACCTCCTCCGACCCCAAGGCGGCCGCCCTCTTCGACTGGGCCAAGCGCAAGGCCAACAGCTGGGTCCAGGTCCCCGGCGCCGCCGGCCCGCTCAACGTGGACGAGGGCCACCCCTCCGGCTCGGGCAGCGCCACCTACCAGGCCTCCTACTGGGCCGGCTACGCCCACCGCAGCGCGTACTACTCCCGGGACATGGCCCACCAGGTCGCCGGTGCCTCGGTGCTGGGCCTCAACGAGGAGAACCTCACCATGCTCCGCGCCTTCGCCGCCTCGGCGACCCCGGAGCACAAGTACTACCCCGTCTGGGCACTCAACTTCGACAACCGGACCTACCTCTCGATCGACTACGCCGGCCCGGACTCCTTCGTCCGCGAGGTCCCGGCCGCCTTCGAGCTGGTCGAGAAGGCCGACGAGGCCTACCGCTGGAGCGGCGACCGCTCCTACCTCGACGACTCCGCCCTGTGGGACTACTACCGGCACGCCACCAAGGAGTTCGTCGAGCTGCACGACTCGGCCAAGCCGAACGGCGTCGCCGAGGGCACCGGCAACGGCATCTTCTCCGGCTCCGCCAGCTACGAGGAGCTCGGCGACGACCACTTCGCCGAGGCCGGCGACTCCATCGGCTCCCAGTACCAGGCCTTCCTGGCGATGGCCGCGCTGGCCGCCGGCAAGGGTGACTCCGCACTCTCCGCCCAGTACACCCAGAAGGCCGCCGACCTGAAGTCCTACTTCAACTCCACCTGGAGCGGCTCGGGTTCGGGTGCGGCGATGGTCCGCGGCTACTCCACCGCCGGCTCCTCGTCGACCGGCTGGGGCAAGGAGAACAGCTGGTTCATGCCGATGAAGCGGATCACCGCACCGGGCGCCCGCAACGACGCCTACCTCGACTACATCGACCAGCAGGCGAGCGGGAGCGGCAAGCCCGCCAACATCGAGGCGATCACCTACCTGCCCGACACCTACTTCACCTACAACCGCAACGACACCGCGTGGAAGTGGATGCAGTACGTCTACGACCGCCGCGACGACAAGCACCCCGTCACCCAGCAGGGCAACAACGGCGACTACCCCGAGGTCTCCTTCACCCTGGTCAGCCAGACCGTCGAGGGCCTGATGGGCGTCCAGCCCAACGCCCCGGCCCGCTCCCTGGCCACCGCCTCCCACCTGCCCACCGGCATGGGCTGGCTGCAGGTCTCCGACCTGCGCCTGGGCGCCAACTCCCTGACCCTGCGCCACGACGGCGCCACCAGGTCCACCCTCACCAACACCACCGGCCCCGACACCTACACCTGGGAGGCCCGCTTCCCCGGCACCGTCTCCGCCATCACGGTGAACGGCACCGCCCGGCCCGTCTCCACCAGGACCGTCGACGGCACCACCTACAGCTACACCACCGTCTCCGTCGCCCCCGGCGCCACCGCGACCGCCCAGGCCTCCTGAGAACGGCCGAGAGGCCGGTGACCCCCGACGAACGGAGGGGCGTCACCGGCCTCTCGTGACGACGGACCGACCCTCAACGGCCGCCGCCACCACGCTGTTGGCTTGACCCCGACCAGCCGACACGCCCATGTGACGACCGGGTGCGGCGGGGTCGCCGACAGCAATCGAACGCTATCAAACCCAAATCACCAGAATCAAACACCGGATGCGGGGCGGTCAGACCCGTCCGCGCTCATAGGCGGCCTGGGCCCAGGTGCAGAGGTCGGCCAGGTCCGTGCTGAGCTGCCCCCAGGTCTTCCGGCTCGCCCGCAGGGTGCGGATCTCGAACGGGATCATCACGGCCTCCTCCTCCGCGTGCGGCGGCACCTCGCGCATCCCGCCGAAGACCCGCTCCTGGGAGATCGAGACGCGGCCGTTGAAGGCGGCCTGGGCGTAGGCCACCAGGGAGACCGGGGCGTTGGCGACGATCGCCCGGGTGGCCCGGTCGCGGAACGCCAGCTTCGGCCCCTCGTACGGGTCCTCCTGGTACTCGGACACCTTCGTGATCAGATCCTGCACCCGCTGCCGCAGGAAGCTCTGGGCCTCGGCGGAGAGTTGGGCGAACACCTCGGCGAGGACGGCACGGCTCAGCAGTACGGTGCCGTTCTTGATCTGGCCCTCGTCCTCGTCCGGGGCCACGTAGTCCGCGAAGGCCGCGATCTGGGTGAAGGCGAACTGGAGGTAGCCGTCCAGCTCCCGGCGCTCCCGGGCCCGGCTCTCGCCGGCCCCGCGCTGCCGGAAGTCCTCCATCGCCGAGGCGGCGAAGGCCTTGGCCTGCACCAGCCGGTGCCGCGCCTGCGGCAGCAGCATCTCGTCGTCCACCACCGGCGCCGCCTCCCGCAACCGGTCCAGGAAGTACGGCATCCCGCCCAGCGGCACGCCCACCGAGTAGTGCGGGTACAGGCCGTCCCCGTTGCCCTCGGTCCCGGCCTCCTCCTCGTAGCCGTTGCCCGGGGTCAGCAACAGGGCCTTCCCGGCCGTGGTGTAGTTCAGCCAGGTGGCGGCCGCCACGTCCAACGGGGCGGTGCCCTCCTCGGTCTCGGCGGCCTCCTCCGCCACCTCGTACAGCGCGTCCCGCACCTGGCGGATCTGGCCCAGGGTGTTCTCCACCAGCACCGGCCCGACCACCCGCGCATCCCCGACCACGCGCCAGGGCTTGGTCACGAACTCGAGGTTGGAGTACGCCTGCTGGGTGGGCAGCGAGCGGTAGTCGGAGACCAGCGTGTAGATCGGGACGTCCCCCCGCCCGTACCCGTGCACGGTCCTGCTGGCGGCCAGCAGGGTGTCCCCGGCGATCGGGTCCCCCGCCTGGTCCGCGACGGGAAGACAGATCTCGATCTCGAACCCGATCACCCGGTACTCCTCCACTCGTGGTGCGCCGCCCCGACGGCCGGACAGGCACAGGATCTTCACGGACCGGACTACACATCCGATAAACGACGTTCCGTCAGATCTACTGTCGCGCACGCGAGTTGAGCTCACCGGCCACGGACCGGGCGGCCTCTGAACACCCCTCCACCACACGGACCGGTGCGCCCGTAGGGGAACCCGCACGCCGCCCCCGGCACATCCATGGAGCTGATGGGCCGTCACACCGTCATCCCTGCGGATGCCTGCGATCCCCCGGCCCGTCATGTGGCGGCCACCCGGGCAGGCTAACTTCCCCCGCTGAAGACCTGACCGGTGGACGACGGAGGAGCACCATGAGCAGCGACGAGCCGGTCCGGGCCGAGAGACTCCAGGCCACCCGACGCGTGAGCGTGTCGGCGGCTCCCGCTCAGGGCGGCGGTGACGCCGGGCAGGGGTTCCAGGTCAAGCCGGAGCAGTACCAGGCGGCGGTGTCGCCGCTGCTCGCCGCGGCTGAGCAGGTCCGTGCGCTGTCGGCCTCGTTGGAGGCCTTCCTGCCCTCGGCGGAAGCCACAAGCCCTTGGGGCAACGACGACTCGGGGAAGAAGTTCGCCGAGGGCGACAAGGGCTACCTGAAGTTCAGCAAGGACACCCTGGAGGTGGTCAGGAGCCTGCCCGAGGCGCTGAAGGGCATCGCCGAGGGCATGAAGGCCATGGCCGAGGGCTACGACAACGCGGAGCAGTCGATCATCTCCACGCTGGAGGACCTCGACGCGGCCGAGATCGCGATACCCCAGGCCCCGGCCCTGCCGGTCGCCCGGGTGGACAACCCCGTGCACATCCCGGTGACCCCGCGGATCTCGCAGAGCGGAAGGCACTGACCCGATGGCCGTCGAACTCCCCGAACCCCTCCAGTGGGTGCTCCTGCTGCTGGCCGGCTGCCGCTGGCCGGAGGCCGACGAGGACCTGCTCCGCGACATGGCCGAACGCTGCCGCCAGGCCGCCTCGGACCTGACGGACGCCACGGAGAGTTCCGACGCCGCGATCAAGCGCGCGCTCGACGGCCAACAGGGCCGCGCCTCCGAGGCGCTGGCCGCCTACTGGGCGAAGTACGCCACCGGAAAGGGCACCCCGGAGGAGCCCGGCTTCCTCCCCGGCGCGGTCGACTCGCTCAACGGCATGGGCGACATGCTGGAGGCGACGGCCAACGCGGCGGAGACCGCGAAGATCCAGATCATCGCCCAACTCGGCATCCTCGCCTTCGAGATCGCCACCGCCGAGGCCGAGGCCCCGTTCACCGCGGGCGCCTCCCTGCTCCAGGTGCCGGTGATGGTCGGGGTCAGCCGGACGGTGGTCACCACCATCCTCAAGACCCTGCTCAAGGAAATGATCGAGATGGCGGCCAAGCAGGCCGCCCAGATGGCCGCCATCAACCTGCTCGCCCAGGGCATCCAGGTCGCCGAGGGGCACCGCAAGAGCATCGACATGAAGGAGCTCGGCCAGAACGCCCTCGGCGGCGCGGTCGGCGGCGCCTCCGCCCACCTCATCGGCAAGGGCATCGGCGGAGCGGGCGCCAAGCTCGGCGCCGAACGCGCGCTGAACTCCACGGTCGGCAAGGTGGCCACCGGCGCGGCGGTCGGCGTCGGCGCGGACGTCTCCACCCAGCTGATCACCACCGGCAAGGTGGACAGCGAGTCCCTGCTCGGCTCCGGCCTCTCCGGCGGCGCGGGCGCGGGCCTGCACGCCGGCTCCTCCGCCATCAAGGGCCACCTCAACGCCCCCAAGGCCGGCGACCTGCCGCACGTCGACACCTCGGGCACCCGCTCGCTCGACGGCGGGGACGGCCAGCCGACCTTCTCCAAGCCCACGCCCCGTTCCGTGGAGGGCAGTTACCACGGCCCGTCGGGCGAAGGCAGCGGCAGCAGCGGTGGTGGCGGCGGTTCGACCAGCCGCTCGCTGGACGGCGGCGGTTCGACCTCCGGCACGGGTACGCACGGCACGACCGAGGGCCGCCCCAGCAGCAGCCCGGGCGAGTCCCGGGTGAACGGGCTGACGCCGTTCGGCTCGAGCCGCTCCCTGAGTGAACCCTCGTCACCGACGTTCTCCCGTACGGAGGTCGGCCAGCACACGCCCACCGAGCACGCGGCGACCGCGACGACCCGCTCCCTCGACTCCACCGCCCAGCGCTCGGTGCCCGCCGAGCCCACCCAGATGCACGCGGCGGTCCCGCGCCAGGAGTCGGTGGCCGCCCGCTCGGACTCCCCCGTCATGACCCCGCGCGAGCAGGTCCAGGCGCACGAGCCGACCCTCCAGCGCAGCCACTCGGAGCCGACCCTCCGCCAGGACCAACCCGTCACGGCCCGCGAACCGCAGCTCACCCGCACCGACAGCACCCCCGTCACACCCCACGAACCGACCCTCCAGCGCAGCCCCGACGAACCGACGGTCCGCCAGGAACCGCAGCTCACCCGCACCGACAGCACCCCCGTCACACCCCACGAACCCACCGTCCAGCGCAGCCCCGTCGAACCGACGGTCCGCCAGGAGCCGCAGCTCACCCGCACCGACAGCGCCCCCGCCACACCCCACGAGCCGGCCGTCCGCCAAGAGCCCCTGCTCGCGCGCACCGACAGCACCCCCGTCACACCCCCGGAGCCTGCCCTCCAGCGCAGCCACTCGGAGCCGACGCTCCGTCAGGAGCAGCCCACCGTCCACGAGCCGCTGCTCACCCGCACCGACAGCGCCCCCGTGACGGCCCACGAGCCGACCCTCCAGCGCAGCCCCGTCGAACCGACGGTCACGCACGACCCGAGCCCCCGCCCGTCCGCTCAGGAGAGCGCGCCCCCGCCGGTCCACCAGCCCGTCCCGGAACGCGGCAGCACCGAGACGACCGTGCAGCGGCAGGAACCGCCGGCCGAGTCGACCGTCTCCCGGCCCGCCACGCCCGTCCACGAGCAGTCGGCCCCCGCGCCCGCGCCCGTCGCGCACTCGGCCACCCCCGTGCGCGAGTCCGTGACCGAGTCATCCAACCTGCCGCCGCAGCAGCCCCTGGGCACCACCTCGGTCCCCAACCTCGCCGGGGCACTCGGCGGCACCAGCGGTCACACCACCCTCGACGGCGGCACCCGGATCTCCGGCGGCCAGTCCCCGACCAGGAACGAACCGGAGCCGGTGGTGACCGGCCGGGTCTCCCCCGAGCCCTCCGCCACGCCCCAGACCCCGGCCGCCACTCCCCCGGTCCCCAACGGCTTCGTCACCGGCCCGGTCGGCGGTCACGGCACCGCGACGACCGGCAACCACGGCAGCAGCACCACCACCCGCCCCGCCGAACCGGCCGCGACCCCCTCCCGGCCGACCACCCCCACGGCCACCCCCACCACCACGCCCTCCGGCGGCGGCTCCCTCAAGCCGGGCCCCGAGCGCACCCCGCGCCGCCCCGCGCCGACGGACGATCAGGTGTACGACGGCTTCCGGGAGTTCATGGGCCGAGTGGACCCCGAGGCCCCGGCGCCGACCCACACCCCGCCGTCCCCGGAGCACCAGCAGCCGCCGAAGGCCGCCGAGGAAGCCCCGACGACCACCAACTCGACCACCACCGCTCCCGAGACCACCCACGTCCCGCCGGCCTCCCACCCCGCCACCTCCGACGCCACCTTCCCGCCGCCCGGCCCCCGGGTCCCGGTGACCGGCGACGGCCTCTGCCTGCTCAATTCGCTCGCCGTGAGCGCACCCGGGCTGCCGGGCGCCCACGGCACCGGTGCGGTGAGCCCGTCGCGGCGGCTGCAGACGGCGGTGGACCGGCACTTCACCGACCTGCCCCGTGAGCAGTGGCCCCCGGAGGTGGTCGCCAACTACCGCAACCACCAGCTCGGTCGCCCGGACCTGACCGCGAACGACCTGCTCGCGTACCTCCCGCGCGACGTCCGGGACGGCTACGTCGGGATGCCGCTCGACGACCTCCGGGGCATCGTCGGTGACCACCTCGCCCACAACACCCCGCCTCCGACCCCCAAGGAGCGGGACGCGCTGCTGCGGACGGTCCGCGACTGGCGCAACCGCTGGCTGACCACCGAGGGCGAGATGCTCCCGGCCGCCGCGGCCCACGCGCTGAACCTGCGCATGCGGGTCCTCGACCACGACGGCATCCCGCTGGCGATCTTCGGTCCGCCGGACGGGCAGCAGGTGACGGTGTATCACCGGGGCAACCACTACGACGGCAGCGAGCCGGCGCCGGTCCACACACCGGCCGTCACGCCGACCCCCAACCCCACCCCGGAGGTCAAGACCCCCGAGGTCAAGACCGAGGACCCGACCGTTCCCAAGGCCGAGGACCCCACGACCAAGGACCCGGAGGTCAAGGACCCCGAAGCCAAGGACCCCGAGGTGAAGCCCGAGGAGCCCGGCGAGAAGCCGGCCACGCCCCCCGAGGCCGAGCCGAAGACCCCCGCCACGGAGACCACCGCCCCCCGCCCGATCGCGGGCAACGACCTCGTCGTCGGCCTCACCGGGAACGAGGCGGCCGTCCGCCAGAAGGTGATCGACGTGCTCTCCGGGGTCGTCCCGGGTGACCGGGCAGCCGCCCGGGCGTTCGCCGACGCGCACTTCGGCCCGGCCACCCTCCGCCCGATGCTCAGCGCGCTCTCCCGCGGCGAGACCTGGACGGTGCCGCTCGAAGGCAACGGCTGGAGCGGGAACATCAAGCTCCGCGGCGAGGTCACCGAGTCGACCCACCTGCGCACCGAGAAGATCGAGTTCGAGAACGGCGCCGACCGCACCGTCGCGCTCGGCGGCAGCCGGGACTCGCAGTGGCAGTTCAACATCGGGGCCCAGACCCGCCAGGCGGGCGCGGGCGCCGAGGGGGCGGAGCTGGCCTCGTACTTCCACGACCGCGGCCAGGGCGAGGTCAACCTCGACCTGGGCGGCATGGTGGCCCGGTCCAAGACCTCCGAGCCCGCCGACGTGTTCGAGACCAAGATGAAGCTGGAGCTGGACTTCGGCTCGCTGCGCCACGACCACCAGCCCGTCACCACCGACCCCACCGGCAGCCACACCGAGGCGGTCGACCTCAGCCTGAACGTCGCGGTGCCGCAGCGTCCTGACGGTGACTCGGTCGGCGATCCGCGCACGCCCCCGCAACGTCTGCTGGACGGCCGGGTCGGCGGTCAGGAGATCGTGCTCGACCTCTCGCCGCACGGCGGCGGCCCCACCGACAAGCAGCCCGTCGAGGCGCTGCTCGACCAGGTGGAGAAGGCCGCGCAGCAGGAGTTCGGCAAGAACTGGCCAGCCATGCGGGAGAAGGTCCTCTCCGAGGTCGACTTCCCCCGGCTCCAGCGGGACTTGAAGAGCATGACGGCCGGCGAGCCCAGCACGGTCACGCTCAAGGACCGGCACGGCAGGACCATCGGCTCGGTGGAGATCAGCGCCAAGGTCGGCGACCTGCGCCAGACCGGGACCACCAAGGAGACCGAGTTCAACATCGGCACCTCCGTCCAGCAGGTGCGCAGCACCGCGAGCAACCGGGGCAACGCGGGCCAGTTCGGACTGGCCGGCGCGCTGCGGCCGGGCCCCGCCGTGTTCAGCGGCGGTGGCGCGGGGCGGCTCGGGCGGGACCACGTCGAGATCTCGGGCGACAGCCGGACCTCCCAGCTGACCAGCAAGTCCAAGGTGCCGGGCGTCCGTTACGAGGGCCCGGTGCAGTTCGAGATGACCTTCAACGGCAAGCCCGAGACGCACGCGGCGGGCACGGCGGACGTCAAGCTGCTGGTCGACCGCGCCGACACCACCGTCCCCAGGACCGAGGACACCACCCCGGCCCCCAAGACCGACGAATCGACTCCCGCCGCTCCCAAGGCCGACGAGACCGCCCCCGCCACTCCCAAGCCCGACGAGACCACCCCCGCGCCGAAGGCCGACGAGACCACCCCGCCTCCCACCCACGAGGTCACCAGCCCGCCCGACTCGGTCTGGCGCGGCGGCAACGACCGGGGCGGCCTCGGCGAGACCGTCGTGGTCCGTGACCTGGAGAGCACCGCCGCGCTCCGCAAGGCGGTCGACGCCCAGGGCCGGGAGCGGTTCGGCAAGGACTGGGACTCCGTCAGGGAGCAGGTCCTGCAGGGGTTCAGCCAGCCCAACCTGGCGGCCAAGCTCACCGGCATGACCCGGGGCGAGCCCCTGGAGATCAAGATCCCGGGCAAGGAGAACCTGGTCGTCACCGCGACCGCCCGGGTCGACTCGATGACCTACCGCCGCGAGGACGGCAAGGCCGAGCTCAACACCGTGAACGAGACCGGCAGTTTCCACGTCGACCGCAACCTGCTCTCCCGCACCGCCCTGGTCAACGGCCAGTTCGGCGGTACGGTCGCCCGCCCCACGCCCGGCGCGCCGGGCGCCGACCTGATCGGCGGCGTCAACGGCCAGCAGCGCGACCGGGCCGGCGCGCAGGGCCGGCAGGCCGACCGGGTGTACGCCAACGGCAAGTACTCGGCACCGCAGGTGATCTACGGTGCCGGCCTGACGGTCGACGTGCACTTCGGTCCGCCCGGTGACAAGGGCAGCAGCGGCAGGTCCGACACCTCGGCCCCGCTCAAGGTGGAGGTGGGCCTGGACTCCCGGGACACCGTCAAGGTCCAGGCGCCGCGCACCGAGGACGGCACCGTCGACTTCAAGCGCCCGGCCGAGCCCGCCCCGGGGAGCAAGCCGCCCGCCGAAGCGCCCAAGCCCGCCCCGCCGGAGGCGACCCACGTCGCACCCCGCCGGATGCGCGAGCAGCACGAGCTGAACGCCTCCTACGTGGTGCACAGCCTCAACGGCGCCGACAAGGTGCGCAGTTCGGTGGAGGACGCGGTCCGGAACAAGTACGGCGAGCCCTCGCAGGAGGTGAAGCAGAAGCTCGACGCCTCCCTCGACCGGGTCGCGCTCAAGACCAAGCTCTCCCAGCTCACCCGTGGCGGGCAGATCACCGAGACGATCTCCGGGACCACCTGGAAGGCCGAAGTCACCGTCACCGCACGGCTGCAGGACTCGACCTACCACTCCAAGGCGGACAAGTACGAGTTCGAGTCGGGCAGCCGTTCCTCGCGCGGACAGGGCAACCTGCGGGACGGGCGCGAGCGTTTCGACGGCGGCGGGCTGCTCCGGATGCGGGCCCCGATCGTGGACGCCACCGGCGGCTACACCTACCGGATGGACCGCACCTACGGCCACGGCTCGGAGACCATCGGCTCGGCCTCCAACCGCGGCAAGCACGTGGAGCCCGCCGTCTTCTTCGACGTCAACGCCGCCTACGACGTCAAGGTGGAGTTCACCCGGCTCGGGGTGAACGACGGCACGCACGTCGAACAGGTCGGCACGGTGGCCCGGGTGGCCGTCCCGACCCGCGACGCCGACCCGGTCTCGGGCCCGGTCGACCGGCCCACCACCACCCAGCCCAAGGGCTTCGTGGAGGGGCGCCGCCTCGACTCCTCCGCCATCGTCACCGACGTCCACGCCCTCCCCGACCCGACCCCGCCGAAGACGGACGGCACCACCCCACCCCCTCGGCAGACGCTCGGCGAGTCGCTCCTCACCCAGGTGGAGTCCGGCTGGAAGCCCAACTCCCTGCTCCCCAGCTTCGGACGGTCCGACGGGAAGCCGAAGTTGGAGAGCAACCCGTTCGGCAGCGACTGGCCGGGCCTGCGCAGCAAGCTGGACGCCGAGCTCACCCCCGACAAGCTCCAGGCCCGGCTCAAGGGCATGACGGCCGGCGACGAGATCGTGGTGCACCACGGCCGCACCACCGTCCGGGTCGGCGCCGTGCTCCGCGACCGGATGGAGCACCTGGGCGACTCCGGAACCACCGAGTTCAACACCGGCACCGACGTCCAGCGCTCCTTCGCGGACACCAAGGGCACCGCGCACGGCCACCAGGGCCTGCTCGGCGTGACGGCCGCCGTCCCGATCCCGAACACGCCCGTCTCGGTGACGGCCGGTCTGACCGGTACCGGCGGGCGCGGCCAGGAGCACGCGGAGACCGCCAACACCAGCACCTCGGCGGGTTCGGCCACCAAGGCCAAGCTGCCCGGCAGCGCCTTCCGGGGTGAGGCGGAGCTCCAGTTCACCATGACCAGGCGGCCGTTGGTCGGCCCCTCGGTGCACCAGCAGCGCACGGCGGCGATCGGCTTCGAGACCATCGTGGAGACGGGCGAGACCGTACCGGTCCCAAAACCGGCCACCGAGGACGCGACGACCGCGCCCGCGGAGCCGCCCCGGACGCTGTCGCCCGACGCGCCCGCGACCACCGAGGTCCGCGTCCCGCCGGAGCGGGTCTGGGAGGGCGGCCTGAAGGACAGCGACGTGCTGCGCTTCCTCGGCGACGTCGGCGGCGTGCAGGACCTGGCGCGGCTGCGCGGCCCGGAGTTCTTCGGCAGGAAGACCTGGGACGAGATGGCGCCGCTGGTCAGCGGGGCGACCTCGCACAGCCAGCTGTCCGCCCTCTTCACCACCGCGACCCAGGGCACCGAGGTCTCGGCCACCGTCCCCACCAAGCGGATCACCCTCGGCGGCGGCAAGGGGCTGGAGGTCGGCATGAAGATCGTCTCCCTCGAGCACCTGAACACCGAGAAGGCCTCGGAGTCCAGCCCGTCCAACTCCGTCTCCTCGGGCACCGTCCACTCCGACCCGTCGGCGAAGAACGCCGGCGCCCAGGGCCTGGTCGGCGCACGGATCACCGGCGACGTCACCCACAACCCGGCCCTGACCGGCGGCGCCCAGCGGTTCTGGCGCGAGGGCGGCACCCACGGCGACTTCGGCCAGGTGATCTCCAACGCCAAGTACCCCGTCCCGATGGCCCGTTACCAGGGCCACGCCGAGGTCGAGCTGACCCTCTTCGACGGCAAGCAGAACCCGGTCAAGGAGACCGGCATCATCCCCTTCACCGTCGACATCCCACTCGCCGACACCACCAAGGCCGACCTGCCCTCCGACTCCTACCTGGCCTTCACCCCTGAGCACCACGGCGGCGAGCTCCGCTCCACCGAGGACTCCGGACGGCTCGACGACGTCCACCGCACCCTGTCGGGAACCGACGCACCGTTCGACCACACCTCCGCCACGCCCGCCGAACGCGAGCAGCTCCTCGGCACCCTCCGGGTCGGCCAGGCCGCCTACGGCGGCGAGTTCAGCCCCGCCACCGAGGCCGGCACCGCCCACATCCGGGCCACCGACCGACTGGTCGAGCTCTCCGGCGGCTCCTCCACTGCCACCTCCACCCTGCTCGGCGACCTGCTCGGCAAGCCCGCCGGCACACCGCTGACCGGCGACGAGCTGCGCCAGGTGGTCGACTACGTGGAGCGGAAGTCCGCCCAGGGCCCCGTCACCCTGGACGACCTGGTCGCCGGGGCGAAGGACGGCTGGCCGGAGCACGAGCCCTACGACGTCCACCGCGCCACCTGGACCGACCACGGCCCGGCCAACGAACTGGTCACCGCCGCGATGGCGGAGGCCGCGGCAGCGGCCGCCCCCCTGCTCCAGTCGGACCTCCCACCCGTCGGCAAGCTCTACCTCACCGTCTCCGGCGAGGGCCCGAACCTGCCGCTGCGTCAGGAGCACGACCTCACCGGCGACCCCGCCCAGCAACTGCGCACCATCGAGGAGTCCACCTACCTCGGCCCGGGCAACCGCCCCACCGAGGTCGGCGTCCGCCTCGCCGCCGCCCCCGAGTCCGACCACCCCTGGGACTACCGCGTCACCGCCCGCCCCGAGGGCAGCCGCGAACTGACCATCCGCCACCACCGCACCCCCGAGGACCACCCCCAGGACGACCCCCTCCGCACCGCCACCACCTCCCACCTCGACGCGGCCGACACCTTCGTCACCTCCCGCACCACCCCGCCTCCGGAATCCGCCTGACGCCTCGCCCGGGCCAGGCCGACCGGCACCGCGACGGTCGTCCGCTGCGGACGCCCCACCGCTCCACCACGGCGGCGGTACGGCGGGTCCTCCCCCTCGCACCGGAGCCGTCGGCGCCCGGACCGGGACACTGTCTCCCGCACCGGCTCAGCGGCGGCGCCACCGGGGCGGTCTCACGGCGCGGTCCCCTGGGCGTACGCGCGGTACGCGTCGTAGTAGGCGAAGGTGCCGAGATCCCACGGCCCGAGCTGCGTGGTGAAGGAGTATCCGGTGTATCCCGAGACGTACGGCTGAACGGCAGTCAGGTTGGCCTGGAGCTTCGCGGGTTGCATGGGCCCGCCGCCGAGCGCCATGTCGTACATGTCGGCGTTCGTCCAGAGCGCCGGCCGCAGGACGTACCGCAGGGCGTGGAAGTACCGGCCGATCTGGTCCGCGCCGTATCCGTTGCCACCACCGTCCTGGACCGCGAGCACGTTGATCCGGGTCGGGTTGAACAGCGCGCCGAGGCGCCATGCGAACTGACCGGGGTCGAGGCGGCCACCGAGGTAGAACGGCGACGCCATGACGCGCAGGCCCGTGGTGGACTGCAGGTACGCGACGAGATCGGTGTAGTAGGCCCGGGCACCGGCCACCTTCGCCGGGTCGAGCAGGAGGGCGTCGTCGACCTCCTGCGGGACGTACCAGCCCGCGATCCTGCCCGGGTACCGGCTCGTCAGCTCGGCGGCCACGCTCTTCTGACGGGCCAGCAGCTGAGCCGTGTAGGCCGGGTCGGCGGCGTTCTGGTAGAAGCCCCAGTATCCGGGGCCGGCCAGCCCGAGCCAGACCTTCACGCCGTTCGCCGACGCGGCGCCGAGCAGCGGCGTGGTGACGTCCGCGCCCTTGGGCAGGGCCTTCGCCGGGTAGGACGCGACACCGCCGTCGTCGACGGTGGACTGCACGATGACGGTGCCGATTCCGGCGGCGGCGATCTGCGACAGTTCCAGGTTCCACCTGGCGGTGTCCCACCCGTCACTGCCCGAGGTGTGCGGCTGGTAGAAGGTGGCGCCGAACTTCGCGCGCGGGACGGTCTGCTGCGCCCCCGACACGCTTGCGCCGTACATGACAAAGGTCAGTACGGCCAGGAAACAGACGATTCTTCGGATCACCGGAGTTCCCTCCTCCGTGGCACGACGAAGGCACTGTCGAGCGGATCCGCGACGACGTTCACCGGCCCGCGTCGGCGGTGGGCCGGACACGGCACGGCGACTGTCACCGTGTCGTCGGTGGCGCGGTGTGGTCCCGGTCGTTCTGCGCGGGAATCAGCGCAACGATCCGAGGACGTCGATCGGCCGTCGTCGCGACATCGGGACTGCGACGACAGGCTCCCCCTGGGGAGCGTACTGAACACTCCCGAACGCCAACCAAGGCGTTGGTCAAATCCTACTGCGCCCGACCCGGAAGCGGTACGTCCCCGTCGGACTCGCCGGAGACCGGGACCGGGAAGTCACCGACCATCAGGGCCCGGCCCGCGCGGCCCGCGCGGGCCGGGCCGATCACCGTCGCGGCCGCGGCCCCGTCGGTCAACTCGTCGAGCCCCGCGTAGTGCCTCGCCAGGGAGTCGGATCCCCCGCCGACCCACAGGCCGACCTCGGCACCCCGGCGGAGCGTGTCGAGCAGGTCGTCGCGGGCCGGCTCACACGCGGTGGCGAACGACCAGGCGTCGGCCGGGACATCGATCGTTCGGCCGAGCATGCCCCGGACACGCCTCGCCGCCTCGGACCTCAGTCGGCCTGGGTGCTGTCCGCGTCGGCCTCGGCGGCCGCGCTCTCGGCCGCGTCGAGCTTCTGCTGCATGTCCTGCACCTGGGCGTTGTCGGCGCCCGCCGACTGTCCCGAACCGTGGTCCGTACCCTGGTGCGCGGCCTTCGGGCCGCAGGCGGTGAGGGCCAGCACCGCCGCGGTCACCAGCGTGACCACGGCGGCGGCGGCCTGACGGCCGGTCACTTGCCCTGCGCCGGGGCGCCGGCCTGGGTGGCGCACCAGGTGGCCACCGCCTTGAGGTCGTTCTGCCGGGTCTGCAGGGTGGGCACCATGCTCTTGCGGTGGGTCAGGCGGTCGTTCAGCAGGGTCTGGATCTCGGTGTGGCCGGCGGACTTGGCGTTCGCCACCCGCTGCTCCAGCCGGGCCACCGAGCCGCGGACGGTCGCGTCGCCGTTCAGCCGGGTCAGCGCGGCGGCCACGTGCTCCTGGGTCTTGGGCAGCCGCTTGCAGATGGACTTCGCGCCGTCGCCGGTCGGGGCACTGGTGGGCTTGGTGTCCGCCTGCGCGGGCGCGACGGCGAGCAGACTGCCGGCCAGGGCGAGGGCGGCGACGACGGCCTTGCGGTTGCTGGGCATGGCTGGATCTCCTTCGGTGACGGGTGGCCCCCGGTCCCCAGGTCACGGGTCCGGGCCAGGCCGGTCAGGAAGGTAGCGGGGCTTCTTGTGGAATCCCTGTGAGCACGACGCGCGCTCAGCGCCCCTGATCGGCCGTCAGCCAGTCCCGCCGCGACGGCATCTGCCCCGGCACCGTCGACGCACCGTCCCGCAGCAGCGGCAGCCGTACCTCGAACCGGGTCCCCAGCTCCCCCGGCCCGGGCCCGGCGGTCACCGTCCCCCGGTGCAGCGCGGTCTGCTGCGCCACCAGGGTCAGACCGAGGCCGGAGCCGGGGCTGTCCGGCCGCCGGTGGAAGCGGGTGAACACGGCCTGCCGCAGCGCCGGTTCGATCCCCGGCCCCAGGTCGTCGACGAAGAGCACCGCGGCCCCGCCGTCGGCCCGCAGCCGCACCGCGACGGTGCTCGGCTCGCCCGGCCGGTGACCGTGCGCCACGGCGTTCCCCAGCAGGTTGGCGAGCAGGATCCGCAGGCCGCCCTCCCAGCCGTACACCCGGACCTCCGAAGGGACATCGGTGGTCAGGAGCACCTCGGGGTGGTGCCGGCGGAGCTCCCCGACCGCGTCCTCGACCAGCTCCGCGAGGTCCAGCGGCCCGAAGGCCGAGGCCTCCACCAGGTCGCCCTGGGCCAAGGTACGCAGGGCGGTGAGGAGCTCCTCCAGCCGGCCGTGGTCCGCCCGGAGGTCGCGGACGACCTCCGCGCGCTCGGTGGGCGGCAGGTCGGGGTGGGCCGCGAGCACGTCGAGGTCGGTGCGCATGCTGGTCAGCGGGGTCCGCAGTTCGTGCGAGGCGGCGGAGGAGAACGACCGGGCGGTGTCCAGCGCGTGCGCCGTCCGGGCCGCCTGTTCGTCGTAGCGCGCCAGCAGGGTGCCGATGGCGGTGGCGAGTTCGTCGACCTCGGCGATCCGGCTCCGGCCGGGCGCGAAGGCCGCCGCACCGGCCGCCGGGTCGAGCGCGACGGCCCGGCGGCTGAGCCGGCGGATCGACAGGGTGGCCCGGTCGGCCAGGGCGAGGGCGAGCAGTCCGGAGACCGGCGCGGCCAGCACGGTCACCAGCAGCACCCGCCGCCGGACGGCGGCGAGTTGGGGTCCGTCGGCGGCGGCCGGGGCGATCAGGGCCAGCGTGCCCGGCACCGCACCGTCCACCTGGACGGTCAACACCCGCCAGGCGCTTCCGTGTTCGCGGACGGTGACCGGCCCACCGGGCCCACCCGGCAACCGGGCCGGGTCGATCGGGGAGGGGCCGCCCGCCAGCACCACGGCACCGTCCGCGGCGGTCACCCGCACACCGGAGTCGAGCGCGTCGCCGAGCACCTTGCGCCCCTGGTTCTGCTCGGCCCTGGGCCGTCCGTTGTGGTCGGCGGCCAGCAACGCCCGGGCCGAGGGCAGCACCGCGGCGGCCCGTTCCCGCAGCCGGGCGTCCTGCTGGCCCCGCAGGTCCTTGTTGACCAGTCCGAGCAGCAGGCCGCCGGCCCCGAGCACCAGCAGCGGCACCATCACCGCCACCGAGAGCGCGATCCGGGTGGAGAGCTTCACCGCCCGCCCTCCTCGACGGGAAGCCGGAGCACGAACCCGACGCCCCGCACGGTGTGGATCAGGCGCGGCCGTCCGCCCTCCTCCAGCTTGCGGCGCAGGTAGCTGACGAAGGTGTCGACCGCGTCGCTGCGCACCTCGAAGTCGTAGCCCCAGACCCGCTCCAGCAGGGTGTCGCGGCTCAGCACGATGCCGGTGTTCCTCACCAACTGCACCAGCAGCTCGAACTCCCGCCGGGTGAGGCTGATCTCGACCGTGCCGTGGTGCACCTGCCGGGTCTCCTGATCGATCGTCAGCGGCCCCGAGCGCAGGATGGCGGACGGCGGCGCGGGCCGCCGCCGCAGCAACGCCCGCAGCCTCAGCACCAGCTCCTCCAGGGCGAACGGCTTGACCAGGTAGTCGTCCGCACCGGCCTGCAGCCCGCTCACCCGGTCCGCGGTCTCGTCCAGCGCGGAGAGCATCAGCACCGGCGTCTCGTCACCCCGCCCACGCAGCTCCCGGCACACCTCGGTCCCCGACGGGCCCGGCATCGAGACGTCCAGCACCACCGCGTCGGCCGGCTCCCCCGCCAACAGGTCCAGCGCCTCGGGCCCGCTCCCCGCCGTCCGGACGGTGAACCCACTGAGCCGCAGCCCGCGCTCCAAAGAACGTCGGATCGCCGCGTCGTCATCCACCACCAGCACCCGTCCGGCACCCATCGGCTCTCCTCCGCTCCCGCCACGAGGCGCCCACGCTCTCACGCCTCCCCTCACGACGGCAGCCCGGGGTGCGCAGCCCGTCGACGGAGGGCAGCTGATGTGGTCTTGGAGTTTGTCGCCACCCAGGACTGGCTGACCGTCTACCAACTGCCCGCGTACGCTCCGGATCTCCAACCCGGTCGAGGGCATCTGGTCGCTAGTGCGGTGAGGGTTCCTGGCCAACGTCGCGTTCGCCGATCCGAACCACCTCGTGCGGACAGTCGGACGAGGCTTGCGGAAGATCCAGTACCGCCCCCAACTCGTTGACGGCTGCCTCGCCGAGACCGGACTGATCATCGCCCCGACCTGACCCCCGACATCGCGAGTTCAACCTGTAACGACGGATCTCCGGCGCAGGACACTAGCTCCGCTTCGGGTCCACTCCGGCAATCGTGTACACCGCGGTGGAACACGCGGTGATGGCGTCGTCGAGCATCCACGGCTCCTCATCGTCATCGGGCGGTTCCTGCTGCTTGAGCCGGCGTAGTACCGGGAGCAGCTCCGGTGCGGCCAGCTCGCACGCGGCCTCGATGGCGATGTGGTCGGGGTCG
The DNA here is from genome assembly GCF_053596675.1 of Kitasatospora sp. NPDC001664. NCBI lineage: Bacteria > Bacillati > Actinomycetota > Actinomycetes > Kitasatosporales > Streptomycetaceae > Kitasatospora > Kitasatospora sp. NPDC001664. Next base: position 65,979 of record NZ_JBSFGS010000017.1, on the reverse strand, counting down.
TCGCCGTCCAGCGCCGCGATCAACGCTGTCAGGATGCGCCGATCGCCACGCCGGGCCAGGCCGAGCAACGCCTCGCCGGCAGTGTCCGGGTCGGGATCGCCCACCCGCTCCAGCAGGGCGTGCCGGATCTGCTCGTTGTCGCCGGCCGATTCCAGTGCCAGACCGAAGGTCGCCCAGTCGCGGACGAAGTCCGACCGGTCGCCGCTGAGCCGGATCAGCGCGGCGATGGCTTCCGGGGAGGTGGGGGCTCCGGCGACCGAAGGCAGGGCGAAGGCCACCGCCTGGCGGACGTCCTCGTCGTCGTGCTCCGCCTGGCCCAGCACGGCGGCAAAGCCTCGCGGGTCGGCGAGGTGGTTCAATGCCACGACCGCCGACTGGACCACGCCGGGGCGCGAGTCGACACAGGCCTCGACGACGATCGGCAGGGTCTCCTCCCGGAACGGGCGGCCGACGCTGTACCCGAGCTGACCCAGGACGTCCAGGCCGACCACCCGCTCGCGCATGTCCTGGGCACGAGCCAGCGTGCACGCGGCTTCGAACGCCGACCGGTCCGCACGGCGGTGAAAGTCACTGACGACCTGCCAGTAATCATGCCCGTCCGGGTCCAGGAGCGCCGCAGCGCGTAGGACTTCGAGTCCCTCATCGTCATCAGCCACGCCCGTCAGCGTAGACAAACCACCCACGTGCCGCTCGAAATATCGTGCTACTACCGCTCGGGCAGAATCGAGCCGTCCCCACTCCCGACGCTGCTGTTCCTGGGCAGTGAACCCGCCCCCCTGCGCGTATCGCACGGACAGGACATACCCACCGCTCGGCACCTCTCGGCACCTACGACAAGGCGAGTTCAACCTGAGTGATGGTGGAGTCGGGTATTGGAAACTGCCCGAATGCCCCCTTCAAGCGCTTGTGGCGCTGATCGCGGAAGCGTCAGTCGTCAGCTGCGACGAGGAGAGTGAGCGTCGCTGCGGGGCGGTCGATGAGGACGAGTTCGTGGTAGTCGATGTGGATGGGGCCGTAGTCGTGGAACGCGTCCTTGGGAAGCTGTCCCAGTAGGTACCTGCTGGTCGCCTCGCGAATTGGGGTGTAGATCTCCTGACACAGGCGTGAGGCGAGTGAATCCGGGACGTCTCCATGTTGGTTGGCCCAGGAGTGGATGACATCGACGGCCGTCGCGGCGTCGACGGTCTCGTAGGCGTCGGGGGTGATGCGGTCAAGCCACCACTGCCCGTGCCGTGGCCAGTCTTGGACGCCGGCTCCGTCGTACGTGTTCCGAAACTGCGGGTGTGCGATCAAGGCGGCCAGCACGTCTCGGTTGTCCAGTGCCTCGGACGACAACTGGAAACGCGTGGCGTCGACCCAGCGGTAGCCGTGGGAGCCCTCACCGAAGTCGAAGTCTCGGAAGTTGATGAAGGGGCTGTCCAAGTGGACGAGGGCGGGCACTGGTTCCATGGTGGTCATCGTAGGTCTCGCGGTTACTCAATCCCATCAGGGATCTTCGGCCTGACCAGCGACTATTCGCGACGTTTCACATATCCGGCACCCGGATCTCCCTCGGTACGGCTCACGAGGTCGTGCGTCGGCTGACTTCAGCTGCGTAGGCGGCCCGGGCGCGGCGGCGGCCCAGGACCGTGCACCCCACGGCCACCAGGCCGATGGCCACGACCCTGGCGGCTTGGTAGTAGCCGGACGCCAGGTTCTCCGGGGTGCCGGGCAGTCTGAAGGTGACCCACACCACCGCCACCAGGCCGACCACGACCAGCGCGACCGATCCCACCGTTCCGAGCTCTGCCCACCAGGGCCCGAAGTCGTGGCCCCGCTCGTCGGTCTGCTGGGGTTTCTCGTCGGCCATGCGCTGTTCTCCTTGAGGGTCGTGGCGGTCGGGAGGAGAGACGCCGCAGCGGCTCGCGGGGTTCACCGTAACCGGCGTCAGCGGCGGCGCCACTGACGGGCGATCAGCCAGACCAGGTAGAGGCCGCCGACCACGCCGGTGAAGACGCCGACCGGGAGCTGGGTGGGGGCGAGCAGGCGTTGGGCGGCGAGGTCGCTCAACGCGAGGAGGACCGCGCCGAGCAGGGCGGAGGCGAGCAGGTTCGGGCCGGTCGCGCGGGTGAGGCGGCGGACGGCCTGCGGGGCGATCAGGGCGACGAAGGGGATCGGGCCGGCGGCCGCCGTGGCGGCGGCGGTGAGGGCGACGCCGACCAGCACGACCCCCGCCCGGACGGGCTCGGCGCGGATGCCGAGGGCGGTGGCGGTGTCGTCGCCCATCTCCAGCAGTCGGAGGGAGCGGCCGAGCACCAGGGCGGCCGGGAGGAGCACCAGCAGGACGACGGCGAGCGGGCCGCAGTGCTCCCACCCCCGGGCGTTCAGGCTGCCGGTGAGCCAGACCGCCGCGCTCTGGGCGTCGGTGAAGGAGGCCCGGGCGATCAGGTAGGCGTTCAGCGAGGCGAGCAGCGAACTCACGCCGATGCCGACCAGGACCAGGCGGTAGCTCTGGGCGCCGCCCTTCCGCGCCAGCAGGTAGACCGCGGCCGAGGTGACCAGCCCGCCCACCACCGCTCCCCCGGCCACCGAGGCCGCGCTTCCGCCGATGACCAGGATCACCGCCAGCGCCCCCGTCGCCGAACCGACCGTGAAGCCGATGACATCGGGACTGCCGAGCGGGTTGCGGGCCAGCGTCTGGAACAGCGCCCCGGCCAGGCCCAGCGCAGCGCCGACCAGCAGCGCGGTCAGGACGCGCGGCAGCCGCAGCTCGGTGACGACGTACCGGGTGCCGCGCGGCCCGCTGCCGAGCAGAGCGTCCAGCACCCCGGAGACCGGGACCGGGAAGTCACCGACCGTCAGGGCCCAGACCGCGCAGGCGGCCAGACCGAGGGTCAGGAACACGCAGACGGCGACGGCGCGCGGGTGCAGGCGGAACGAGAGGCCGCGTGGGAGGCGGAGCGAGGCAGGGGCGTTCACAGCTGGGCGATCCTCCGGCCCCGGACCAGGGCGATGAAGAGCGGGGCGCCGAGGAAGGCGGTGACCACGCCGACCTGGAGTTCGGCGGGGTGCAGGACGAGCCGGCCGAGGATGTCGGAGCCGAGCAGCAGGACGGGGGCGAAGACGGCGGAGAGCAGCAGGACCCAGCGCTGGTCCGCACCGGCCACGTACCGGGCCAGGTGCGGGACGGCCAGGCCGACGAAGGCGATCGGGCCGACGGCGGCGGTGGCCGCGCCGCAGAGCAGGGTGATGGCGAGCAGGCTGAGCAGCCGGGTGCGGAGCGGACGGGCGCCGAGGGCGTGACCGGTCTCGTCGCCGAGGGCCAGGACGTTCAGCGAACGGGCCAGCAGCAAGGTGATCAGGGCCCCGGCCGCGAGGAACGGGAGCACCTGGCGGAGCACGGCGGCGTCCAGGCCGCCGAGCGTGCCGACCTGCCAGTAGCGGAAGCGGTTGAGGGTGAGCGGGTCGAGCAGGATCAGGCCGTTGACGAAGGCGGTGAGCACCGCCGTGACGGCCGTCCCGGCCAGCGCCAGCCGGGCCGGGGTGGCGGAGGCCCGGCCCCCGGAGCCGAGCAACTGCACCACCAGGGCGGCGATTCCGGCTCCGGCCAGCGCGAACCAGACGAAGGAGTGGAAGCCGCGCAGCCCGAACAGCGCAGTCCCGGCCGCGACGGCGGCCGCCGCTCCGCCGTTGACCCCGAGCAGTCCGGGGTCGGCGAGCGGGTTGCGGGTGACGGCCTGCATCAGGGTGCCGGCCAGGCCGAGGGCGGCGCCGATCACCACGGCCAGCAGGGTACGGGGGATCCGGGTGTGGTGGACCACGATCCAGTCCTCGTCGGTGGGCTGACGGTGCAGCAGCACGTCGAGCACCCGGGCGGGCGGCACCCAGCGGGCGCCGACCGCGATCCCGGCCAGCATCAGCAGCACGAGCAGCGCCAGCCCGCCGAACAGCCAGCCGACCCGCCGCCGGGTGGACCGCCCTCGCCGGGCGGCCGCGTCCCGCCGGGGCGGGGCCGGGGCGGTGAGGGTGTCGGTGGTCATGGGGGGTCCTAGGGGGTGATGACGGACGGAGCGCCGCGCAACGGGATGCCTACGCCCCCGTCGGCACCGGCACGCACCGGCGGACGCCGCCCGCGGCCGGTGCCGCCGCGTGGCGATCGCACCGGACGGGTCGGGCGGCGGACTCAGGCGTGCTCGTGCTCGTCGTCCTCGTGGTGGTCGTGGTTGGCGGTGCCGCGCTTCCAGTAGCCGTCCACGTCGACCTGCTGCTTCAACAGGCCGCGGTCGTTGCGCAGGTGACGGCGGATCGGCTTGAGGGTGTTGGCCTCGCCGGCGACCCAGCAGTAGCCCAGCCCCTCGGGGAGGACGGCGGCGCGGATCGCCCGCTCCAGCAGGTCGGTGGTGCCGGCGGGGGCGGTGCCGCGGTGCAGCCAGGTCATGGTGAGGTCGGTGGCGGTCTCGAGGACCTGCTCGTCCTCGGGGCCGGGCACCTCGGCGAAGGCCAGCACCTTCACTCCGGCCGGCAGCATCTCGATCCAGCGGGCGAGGGCCGGCAGGGCGGTCTCCTCGGCGGCCAGCAGGTACCAGTCGTGGACGAAGTCGATCACCTCGGAGCCGCGCGGCCCGAAGACGCCGAGCCTCATCCCGGGCTCGGCCGAGGCCGCCCAGGAGGATCCGACGCCGGTGCCGTGCAACACCATGTCGATGTCCAACTCCTGCTCCGCCCGCCGGTAGTGACGGATGGTGTAGTCACGGGTGAGCGGCTCGGACATGCCCTCGGGGGCGTCCACCCAGGTGTCGTCCACCACCACCGGCTCGACCGGAGCAGCAGCCCCCTCCTCCGCGAAGCAGAGCTTCACGTGGTCGGTGGGCTGCTGCTCGCAGAAGCCTTCCAGGGCCTCGCCGCCGAAGGTGACCCGCACCGTGCCCGGGGTGACCCGGAGCACCCGCTTCACTTCCAGGAACCGGTACTTGAGCGGGTGCCGGACGATCCGCAGCCGGGGCGGAACGGTCACGGCGGGCACGGCGGCTTCGGTGGTCATGGTCGGCCCGTTCGGTACAGGAGTGATCAAGTCAGCTTAGGCTAGCCTAACTTACTCGTGAAAGGCCAGCCCCGGCGGGCTGCCCGGCCGAGGGCCCGTCGGCGACCACCCGCCCGCCGTCCATCCGCACCACCCGGGGCAGCCGCGCGATGGTCTCCGGCCGGTGCGCGATGACGATCAGCGTGCAGTCCGCCCGCAGTTCGTCCAGCGCGTGCTCCAGCCGGGCGGCCGTCGCGGGGTCGATGTCGGCGGTGGCCTCGTCCAGCACCAGCACCGCCGGATCGGCCAGCACCGCCCGGACCAGGCCCAGGATCTGACGCTCCCCCGCCGAGAGGTTGCCGCCGCGCTGGCCGACCTCGGCGTCCAGGCCGCCGGGCAGGCCGGCGATCCAGTCGGCCAGGCCGAGCCGCTCCACCGTCCGCTCGATCTGCGCGCGGGTCGGTTCGCCCTGCACCAGGGCCAGGTTCTCCGCCACCGTGCCGGTGACCATCCGGACCTCCTGCGGCACCAGCACCACCCGGCGCCGCAGTTCGGCCTCGGGCACCTCGCGCAGGTCCGTGCCGCCGAAGCTCACCGTGCCGCCGTCCGGCGCGTAGAGGCCGCAGAGCAGCTTGGAGAGGGTGGTCTTGCCGGAGCCGGTCTCGCCGACCACACCGGTCCGGCTGCCGGCCGGGAAGGAGAGCGAGACGGCGTGCAGGGTCCGCCGGTCGGCGCGGTAGTGGTACTCCACCGCCTCGCACCGCAGCTCGCCCCGCTCCGGCAGGGAGACCGGGCCCGACGGGCCCGACGGGGCGGTGGCGTCCAGCAGTTCGAGCAGCCGGGCCAGGCCGGTCTTGGCGCCCTGTACCTCGCCGACCAGCTGGGAGAGCTCGGTGAAGGAGTCGAACAGGTTCCGGCTGGCGAGCACGAAGACCACCACCGTGGGGAGGCCCATCAGGTCCTGGGTGACCATCCAGCCGCCGACCGCGAGCAGCACCACCAGTGCCAGTCCCTCGACCAGCGAGACCAGGTCGATCCGGTTCTCCACCAGCAGGGCCCGCCGGGCGGCGGTGACGGCGTGGGTGTTCTCCCGGTCGAAGCGCTTGGTCCAGCCGGCCAGCCCGCGCGAGGTCTGCAGCGCCTCACGGGCCGTCAGGGTCTCGGTGAAGGTGGCCGCGACGGCCGCCTCGGCCTGGGCCTTGCCGCCGAAGGCGGCACCGGCGTCGCGCTGGAACCACCGGGTCACCAGCAGGGTCAGCGGAAGGAAGACGGCGAGCTGCAGCAGCAGCATCACCCAGGAGTACCCGGCCAGCAGCACCACGGTGAAGACCAGGGTGGCCCCGGAGGAGACCAGGTTGCGCAGGTGCAGCCGGACGAAGGCGGCCAGCCCGGCCACCTCGCCGGTGGCCCGGCGCAGCAGCTCGCCGCTGCGGTGGGTCTCCAGGAAGCGCAGCGGGGCGGTGGCCAGGTTCTCCACGGCCCGCTCGCGCAGTGAACGGACCACCTCCTCGCCCGACTTGATGAGCAGCAGCTCACCGACCCGGGCCAGCGCGAGCTGGGCCACCGCGGCGATCACCAGCAGCGTCACCGCGAGGCCGAGCAGCCGACGGTCGCCGTCCGTCAGGGCCTTGGTTGCCAGGCCGACCAGCGGGGCGACGGCCACCAGGGCGGCCGAGTCGGCCAGGCCGACGCCCAGCGCGATGCCGAGCTTGGTGCGGTGCGGCCGCAGGTACGGGGCCGCGCGGCGCAGCACCTGCTTCTGGTCGGCCTCGTCCTTCAGCACGGGCTGCTCAGCCACGGGACACCTCCTCGGTACGGTCCTCCGCCTCGGCGGAGTGGAGCGGGGCGGCCAGCGTGACCACCCGGTCGGCGGCGGCCAGCACGGCGGAGCGGTGGGTGCAGAAGACCACGGTGCGGTCCTCGGCCCAGACCTTCAGCCGCTCCAGCACCAGCTCCTCCGTACTGGTGTCCAGGGCGGAGGTGGAGTCGTCGAGCAGCAGCACCTTCGGGTCCCCGAGCAGGGCCCGGGCGATGGCCAGGCGCTGGACCTGACCGCCCGACAGGGCGGTTCCCCCCTCGCCGAGTTCGGTGGCGTAGCCGTCCGGCATGGCGGCCAGCTGGTCGTGGATGCCGGCCGTCCGGCAGGCCTCGACCAGCGCCTCCTCGGGCAGGTCGCGGCCGAGCCGCAGGTTGTCGGCCACCGTGCCCGAGAGCAGCACGGGGCGCTGGGCCACGTAGGCGATCCGGGTGCGGACCTCGTCCAGCAGCACCTCCCGCAGGTCGGTGGCGCCGTAGCGGACGGTGCCGGTGGCCGGGTCGTCCAGCCGGACCAGCATCCGCAGCAGGGTGGACTTGCCGGAGCCGGTGGCCCCGTCGAGCGCGAGGAACTCGCCGTGCGCGACGGTGAGGTCGATCGGGGCGAGGACGGTGCGGCCGTCCCGGACGGCGCTGACGCCCGTCAGGCTGAGCGCACCGGTGGCGGGCAGCGGCTTCGCGGCGCCGGGGGCGGGCTCGACCACGGTGGGGAGGATGGAGAGCGCCTCGTCGATCCGGGCGGCGGCCACGTCGGCCTGGCCGCGCTCCAGCAGACGATCCACCAGCACCCGGGTGGCCAGGGTGATGATGGCCATCCAGGAGATGAAGGCGAGCAGCGCGCCCTTCTTCAGCGAGCCGTCGAGGACGGCGAGGCCGCCGATGCCGACGCCGGCCGCGACCGCGATCCGCGGGACGAACGGTGCCACGGCCGCCCAGCTCGCCTCGACCCGGGCGGCGATCACGGTGCGCCGCTTGACCTCGGCGCTGGCCAGGTGGTGACGGTCCACCAGGGGGCGGTGGCCGCCGGTGCCGCGCAGGCCGGTGCCGACCTGGAGCAGGTCGGCCACCGCGTCGGCCCGGTCGCCGTGCGCCGTGGCCAGCTCGCCGCTGGCGGCGGCGAAGCGCTTGGGGAAGTACAGGTTGACCCAGACCAGGAAGGGCAGGGTGGCCAGGGCCACCAGCAGCAGGCTGACGTCGGTGACGGCGAGCGCGGGCAGCACCACCACGAAGGTGGTGGCCAGCACCACCCAGATCGCCAGGCCGTGCACCCACTCGCGGACCAGGTCGGTGTCCCGGGTGGCCCGCATCGACAGGTCGCCGTGGCCGCGCGAGGCGAGCGCGCCGCGGTCGAGCGAGGACAGGTGGCGCAGCAGGCGCCCGCGCAGGTCGGCGCCGACCTTGCAGTCCGCGTAGGCGGAGAGGAACTGCCAGCCGAACAGACCGGCGAACTGCACCACGGCAGTGGCCAGGGTGGCCACGCTCCAGAACAGCAGCGTGCCGCTGTCGTTCTTCTCCAGGCCCTCGTCGATGGCCTGCTGCACGCACCACGGCACGGCCAGCAGGGCGAGTTGGCGGATCGCGGCGGCCACCATGGCGGCGGCCACCAGGCCCCGGTGCGGGCGCAGCGCGCCGCGCAGCAGGGCGCGGGCCCGGCGGCGGCGCTCGGGCGAGAGCGCGGCGGGGTCCAGGTCCTCGTCGGCGAGGTCCTCGGCGGTCAGCCCGCCGGGGTCGGCCGGGGCGATCTGATCGGTGCTCAACTGGTGTCCGTCTGTTCGGGATCGGAAGTGGTCCGGGGCGGGGGCGGTGGCGCGGGGCTCACCGCCCCCGGATGCCACGGATCAGGCGGAGGCGGCCTCGGTGCGGGCGATCAGGCTGGCCGGGCGCATGTCGGTCCAGTGCGCGTCCACGTAGTCGGTGCAGCCCTGGCGGCTGTCCTCGCCGTGCACCACGGTCCAGCCGGCCGGGACCTCGGCGAAGGCGGGCCAGAGCGAGTGCTGGTTCTCCTCGTTGACCAGCACGTAGTACTGGGCGGCGTCGTCCTCAAAGGGGTTGGTCGAGCTCATGGGGTTCTCCTCTGTGGCTGGAAGGGGGTGAGTGGGTGTCAGGACTGGCAGGTCGGGGCGTCCGCCACCGGTCCGGCCAGGAGTTCGGCGAGGGCGGCGACGGTGGGCCGGGCGAGCACGTCGCCCAGGCAGAGGTCGTTGCCCTCGAAGTCGGCCCGCAGGTGCTGGAGCAGCGCCATCGCGAGCAGGGAGTGGCCGCCGAGGTCGAAGAAGTTCTCGTCGATGCCGAGGTCCGGCAGTCCGAGCACGTCGGTGAAGGCGGAGTGCACCAGCACCTCGGCGTGGGTGCGCGGTGCCCGGACGGGGCCGGTGGCGGTGAAGTCCGCGCCGGTGGGTGCGGGGAGGGCCTTGCGGTCCAGCTTGCCGTTGACGGTCAGCGGGAGCGCGTCCAGCACCACGAACGCCGACGGGACCATGTAGTCCGGCAGACGCTCCGTCAGCATACGACGGACGGCGGCGGTCTCCACCCGCGCCCCGGCGGCCGGCACCAGGTAGGCGGCCAGGCGCTTCACGCCGGGAACGTCCTCCCGGACCACCACGGCGGCCTGGGCCACCGTCGGGTGGAGGGCGAGGGCGTCCTCGATCTCGCCCGGCTCGACCCGGTAACCCCGGATCTTCACCTGGTCGTCGACCCGGCCGAGGAAGTCCAGCAGCCCGTCCGGGCGCCAGGCGACCACGTCGCCGGTGCGGTACATCCGCGCGCCGGGCTCGCCGAACGGGTCGGCGACGAAGCGCTCGGCGGTCAGACCGGGGCGATTGAGGTAACCCCGGGCCAGGCCCACGCCGTTGACGTAGAGCTCACCGGGGACGCCGACCGGTACCGGGCGGAGCGAGCCGTCCAGTACATGGGCCCGGGTGTTCCAGATCGGACGGCCGACGGTCGCGGTGTCGGAGTCGCTGGTGCCCCCGCCGAGGGTGTTGATGGTGTACTCAGTCGGCCCGTACAGGTTGTACCCGAGTACCCCGGGGGTGGCGCGCAGCTTCGACCACAGGGTCTCCGCCACCGCCTCACCGCCCAGCAGCACCAGGGCCGGACGGTGCCGGTCCTCGTCCAAGAGGCCCTGGTCGACCAGCGCCTGGGCGTAGGACGGGGTGACGTTGATGACGTCGATCCGGTGCTCGGCGCAGTAGGCGGAGAGCGCCTCGGCGTCGCGGCGCAGCGCCTCGTCCATCACGTGCACCTCGTGGCCCTCGACCAGCCAGAGCAGCTCCTCCCACGACATGTCGAAGGAGAACGACACCGTGTGCGCGATCCGCAGCCGACGGCCACCGGCCAACTCGACCGTCGGATCGAAGATCGCCTCGCGGTGGTTCAGCTGCATGTTCGTCAGACCCCGGTACGGCGTGACGACGCCCTTCGGGCGGCCCGTCGAGCCCGAGGTGAAGATGACGTACGCCGGGAGGTCCTGATCGACCGTCACGCCCAAGGCGTCGGAGGACAGCCCGGCCAGCTCGGCCGCCACCGCCGGGTCGTCCAGCAGCACCGTCGCCGCGTACGCGGGCATCCGGGCCAGCGCGGTGGAGTCCGTGACCAGGACGACCGGCGCGGTGTCCTCGACCATGAAGGCGAGGCGGTCCTTCGGGTAGTCCAGCTCCAGCGGCAGGTACGCCGCGCCGGTGCGCAGCACCGCGAACAGCGCCGCCACCATCTCCAGCGAACGCGGCAGCCCCAGGGCCACCACCTTCTCCGGCCCGGCCCCGCGCGCCGTGAACAACCGCGCCAGCCGGTTCACCGTCGCGTCCAGCTCCGCGTACGTCCACGAGCGCTCTCCGGAGACCAGCGCGGTATCCGTCGGGACCAGCGAGGCCCGCTCGGCCAGCAGGTCCGCCACCGTGGCGTCGGGGAGCTCGCGGGCGGTTGCGGCCCACTCCCCCAGCACCAACTCCTGCTCACGGACCGTCAGCACGTCCAGTGACCCGATCCGGCGAGCCGGGTCGGCCGCGACCTGGGCCAGCACCGCGAGCAGCCGCTCCACCAGCGCCTCGGCGGTGCCCCGCTCGTAGAGGTCGGTGGCGTACTCGAAGGCGATGTCGATCTGCTCCTCGGAGGAGATCTCCTCGAAGTTGAAGTCCAGTTCGAACTTCACCGCGCCCAGCTCGAAGGGCAGGATGCGGCTCTTCAGACCGAGCAGGCTCCCCTCGCCCCCGGCGCTGTGCTGGTAGCCCAGCATCACCTGGAAGAGCGGGTGGCGGCCGGGCACCCGGGGCGGGTTGACGGCCTCCACCAGGCGGTCGAAGGGGAGGTCCTGGTGGGCGAAGGCGGCCAGGTCGGTGTCCCGGGTGTGGGCCAGCAGCTCGCTGAAGGTCGGGTCGCCGGCCAGGTCGTTGCGGAGCACGACGGTGTTGACGAAGAAGCCGACCAGCCCGTCCAGGGCGCTGTCCGAGCGTCCGGCCACCGGGGCGCCGAGCGGGATGTCGGTGCCGGCACCCAGGCGGTGCAGCAGGGTGGCCACGGCGGCCTGGAGCACCATGAAGGTGGTGGTGCCGGTGGCCTGGGCGGCGGCCCGCAGGCCGCGGTAGACGGCCGGCGGCACCTGGGCGTACACGGTGTCGCCCGCCAGGCGGGCGGTGGGCAGGCGCGGGTGGTCGGTCGGCAGCGGCAGCTCCTCGGGGAGGCCTGCCAGCGCCTCGCGCCAGTAGCCCGCCTGACGCTCCGCCAGATCCGTGGCTCCGTCCAGCAGCTCCTGCTGCCAGAGGGTGTAGTCGGCGTACTGCACCGGCAGCGGCGCCCAGCCGGGCTGCCCGCCGGTCAGGTGGGCGGCGTACGCCTGGTTCAGGTCCTCGATGAACGGGAGCATCGACCACTCGTCACCGGCGATGTGGTGGAACAGCAGCACCACCACGTGCTCGGCCTCGCCCAGCTCCAGCACCGAGACCCGGAGCGGGAGTTCGGCGGCCAGGTCGAAGCCGTACCGGACCTCGGCCTCGACGTCGGCGGTCAGCGTCTCCTCGGTGGAGCGGCGGACGTGCACCTCACCGGCCGGGGCCAGCACGGTCTGGAAGACCCCGCCGTCCCGCTCGGTGAAGACGGTGCGCAGGCTCTCGTGCCGCTCGGTGACTGAGCGGACGGCCGCCCGCAACGCGTCCAGGTCCAGCGCGCCGTTCACCCGGACCACCAGCGGGACGTTGTAGGTGGCGCCGGAACCGTCCAGATTTTGCAGGAACCACATCCGGCGCTGGGCGTGCGAGAGCGGGAGGTCGGCCGGGCGCTCGCGGCTGGTCAGGGCCGGGCGCGGGTCGGAGGTCTCGGTGCGCAGGGCCAGGCCGGCGGGGGTCGGGGCCTCGAAGAGGTCACGGACCGTCAGGCGGGTGCCCAGCGACGCCTTCACCTTGCCGACCAGGCGGGTGGCCAGCAAGGAGTGGCCGCCCAGCTCGAAGAAGTGCTGCTCGGGGCCGATCTCGGCCAGGCCGAGCACCTCGGCGAACAGCCCGCACAGCAGCTCCTCGCGGGCGTCGCGCGGGGCCCGCCCGGTGCCGGCACCGCCGGTCTCGGGGGCGGGCAGGGCGGCGCGGTCCAGCTTGCCGTTGACGGTCAGCGGGAGCGCGTCCAGCACCACGAAGGCGGCCGGCACCATGTACTCGGGCAGCCGGGCGGCGAGCTCGGCCCGGACGGCGGCCACCTCCACGGCGGCACCGGTGGCCGGCACCAGGTAGGCGGCCAGGCGCTTCACCCCGGGGGCGTCCTCCCGCACCACCACGGCGGCCTGAGCCACCGTCGGGTGCAGGGCGAGGGCGTCCTCGATCTCGCCCGGCTCGACCCGGTAGCCCCGGATCTTCACCTGGTCGTCGACCCGGCCCAGGAAGTCCAGCAGGCCGTCGCCGCGCCACCGCACCACGTCGCCGGTGCGGTACATCCGGGCGCCCGGCTCGCCGAACGGGTCGACGACGAAGCGCTCGGCGGTCAGACCGGGGCGGTTGAGGTAGCCGCGCGCCAGACCGACACCGGCCACGTACAGCTCCCCGGGGACGCCCACCGGGACGGGGCGCAGGAAGGAGTCGAGCACGTGGGCCCGGGTGTTCCAGATCGGACGGCCGACGGTCGCGGTCGCGGAGTCGGTGGTGCCGCCGCCGAGGGTGTTGATGGTGTACTCGGTCGGCCCGTACAGGTTGTACCCGAGTACCCCGGGGGTGTCGCGCAGCTTCGACCACAGGGTCTCCGCCACCGCCTCACCGCCCAGCAGCACCAGCGCCGGCCGGTGCCGGTCCTCGTCCAACAGACCGCAGTCCACCAGCGCCTGGGCGTAGGACGGCGTCACGTTGATGACGTCGATCGCCTGCGCGTCGAGGTAGTCCGCCAAGCCCTGGGCGTCACGGCGCTGCGCCTCGTCGAGGACGTGCACCTCGTGGCCCTCGACCAGCCAGAGCAGCTCCTCCCACGACATGTCGAAGGAGAACGACACCGTGTGCGCGATCCGCAGCCGACGGCCGCCGGCCAGCTCGACCGTCGGATCGAAGATCGCCTCGCGGTGGTTCAGCTGCATGTTCGTCAGACCCCGGTACGGCGTGACGACGCCCTTCGGGCGGCCCGTCGAGCCCGAGGTGAAGATGACGTACGCCGGGAGGTCCTGATCGACCGTCACGCCCAGGGCCTCGGGGGACATCCCGGCCAGCTCGGCGACCACCGCCGGGTCGTCGAGCAGCACCGTCGCCGCGTGCTCCGGCATCAGCGCGGCCGCCGTCGAGTCGGTCACCAGGACGACCGGGGCGGTGTCCTCGACCATGAAGGCCAAGCGGTCCTTCGGGTAGTCCAGCTCCAGCGGCAGGTACGCCGCACCGGTACGCAGCACCGCGAACAGCGCCGCCACCATCTCCAACGACCGCGGCAGCCCCAGCGCCACCACCCTCTCCGGCCCCGCCCCACGCGCCGTGAACAACCGCGCCAGCCGGTTCACCATCGCGTCCAACTCCGCGTACGACCACGACCGCGAGCCGAACACCAGCGCGGTCTCCGTCGGCACCAACGCGGCACGCTCCGCCAGCAGATCCGCCACCGTCGCGTCCGGCAGCTCCCGGCCGGTCTCCGCCCACTCCCCCAGCACCAGACCGCGCTCACGCACCGTCAGCACGTCCACGTCGCGCACCAGCAGGCCCGGGTCGGTGACCAGCGCGGTGACCAGCGCCACCATCCGCTCGGCGTGCTGCTCGACCGTCTCGCGGTCGAAGACGTCGGGGCGGTACTTGAACTCGAAGTCCAGCACCTCGCCAGGGTTGGTGATGAAGATCAGCGGAAGGTGGGTGGCGTCCACGTCGGCGATCTGCCGGACGCCGAGCGCGGCCCGGATCCGGTCCCGCAGCTCGTCGTCGGCGGGGGTGTTGCGGACCACCTGGAGGGTGTCGAAGAGCCGGCCGAGGCCGGTGTCGCGCTGGATCTCGCCGAGGCCGGTCTGGTGGTGGGGCAGCAGCTCGGTCTGCTCCCGCTGGAGCCGGGCCAGGAAGTCGGCGACCCGCTCGCCGCCGTCCAGCCGGGCCCGGACCGGCACGGTGTTGAGGAACATGCCGATGGTGGCGTCGATGCCGGGCAGCTCGGCCGGGCGGCCGGAGACGGTGGCACCGAAGACCACGTCCTGACGGCCGGTCAGTCCGGCCAGCAGCAGCGCCCAGGCGCCGGAGACCACGGTGTTCAGCGTCAGGCCGTGGGCCCGGGCGTACCCGGCCAGGCGGGCGGAGAGCTCCGGGGAGAGGGCGGCGGTGACCTGCTCGGGCAGCAGGGCGGCGCGCTCGCGGGCCTGCGGGGCCAGCAGGGTGGCCTCCTCCAGTCCGGCCAGCGCGCTGCGCCAGGCGGCCCGGCCCTGCTCCTGGTCCTGGGCGGTGAGCCACCGCAGGAAGTCCCGGTAGGGCAGGCCGGGTTCCGGCAGCGCGGGGCCGTCGGTGCTGCCGGTCAGGCCGAGGTGGCAGCGGGTCAGCAGCTCCTGGAGCACCAGGCCGGCCGACCAGCCGTCCCAGAGCAGGGCGTGGTTGGTGAGCAGGATGCGCTGGCCGCCGTCGGGGGCGAGCACCGAGACCACCCGCAGCAGCGGCGGGTTGGCCAGGTCGAAGCGGGTGTGCGCCTCGGCCTCGACCAGGCGGGCGAGTTCGGCCTCGAAGGCGCTCTCGTCCAGCGCCGACAGGTCGGCCTCGGTGAGCGGCACCTCGACCAGGCGCGGCAGGAAGGCGACCGGGCGGTCCAGCGCGTCGGCCAGGAAACCGGCCCGCAGGTTGGGGTGCTGCTCCAGCAGCCCGGCCAGCGCGCCGTGCAGCACGGCGAGCGGGACCCGGGTGGACAGCGAGATGACGTCCCGTGAGGTGTAGACGTCGATGCCCTGGTCGTCGTACCCGGCCTCGAAGAGCAGGCCCTGCTGGAGCGGGGAGACCGGCCAGAGCTCGGCCACCTCCAGCTTGGGCACGGCGGCGGCCGCGAGCCGCAGCTCCGCCTCGGTGGCGGCGGGGAGTTCGGGCAGCTCGGGCCCGGCCTCGGCGCTCTCCCGCCGGTCGGCGAGGGCGGCCAGGGCGGCGGGGGTGCGGAGCTCGAAGACGTCGCGCGGGCTGAGGGCGAGGCCCTCGGCGCGGGCGGCACCGACCAGCCGGATCGAGGAGATCGAGTCACCGCCGAGGCGGAAGAAGTCGGCGTCGGCGCCGGTCTCCGGCAGGCCGAGCACCTCGGCGAACAGCTCGCAGAGCAGCTCCTCGGTCTCGGTCTCGGCGGCCCGGGCGCCGCTCTCGCCGGTGAAGTCGAGGGCGAGCGCGGCCAGCGCGGCCCGGTCGAGCTTGCCGCTGATGTTCAGCGGCAGCGCGTCCAGCACGGCGAAGGCGGACGGCACCATGTACTCGGGCAGCCGGGCCGCGAGCGCGGCGTGCAGCTCGTCCGGGGTGGGCGCGGCCGCACCGGCGGCGGGCACCACGTAGGCGGCGATCCGGCGGACGGCGCCGGGGAGCACCAGCACGGCGGCCTGCGCGAGGCCGGGCAGCTCGGTCAGGGCGGCCTCGATCTCGCCGGGCTCGATCCGGTGGCCGCGGATCTTCACCTGGTCGTCGGTGCGGCCGAGGTACTCGATCACGCCGTCGGCGCGGAGGCGCACCAGGTCGCCGGTGCGGTACATGCGCTCGCCCTCGGCGAAGGGGTCGGCGACGAAGCGCTCGGCCGTCAGGCCGGGCCGGTCCAGGTAGCCGCGGGCCAACTGCGGTCCCGCCAGGTACAGTTCGCCGACCGCGCCGGCCGGGGCGGTCCGCAGCAGGCCGTCGAGCACGTACGCGCGGGAGCCGCGCAGCGGGCGGCCGACCACCGGCTCCGGGGTGTCGGCCAGATCGGCGAGCAGGGCGTCGACGGTGGCCTCGGTGGGGCCGTAGTAGTTGAGCGCGGTCAGGCCGGGCACGGCGCGCAGCTCGGTCCAGAGCGGCTCGGGCAGCGCCTCGCCGCCGAGCAGCAGCACCGAGGGGCGGTGACCGCCCGTCAGCAGGCCGCTGTCGATCAGTTGGCGGGTGTAGCTGGGGGTGTTGTCGAGCACGTCGATCCGCTCGGCCCCGACGTACGCCACCACGGCCTCGGCGTCGCGGCGGTCGGCCTCGCCGAGCAGGTGCAGCTGGTGGCCGCCGAGCAGCCAGAGCAGCTGGTCCCAGCTGGAGTCGAAGGCGAACGAGGCGGTGCCGAGCACCCGCAGCCGGCGGCCGGCGGCCACCTCGGCGAACGGGCCGCCGAGGTGCTCCTCGGCGAGCGTGCCGAGGCCCCGGTGGGTGATCACCACGCCCTTGGGGCGGCCGGTGGAGCCGGAGGTGTGGATGACGTAGGCGGGGGCGTCCTGATCGACCGTCACGGCCGGGGCGGTGGCGGGCAGGGCGGCCAGCTCGGTGGTGACGGCCGGGTCGTCCAGCAGCAGGACGGTGGCGCCGGGGACGGCGGGCAGGCGGTGGGCGACCGCGCGGGTGGTGAGCACCACGGCGGGGCGGGTGTCCGCCAGCAGGTCGGCCAGGCGCTCGTCCGGGTGGTCCAGGTCCAGCGGCAGGTAGGCGCCGCCGGCCCGGAGGGTGGCCAGGATCGCGGTGACGGCCTCGGCGGACCGGGGCAGCGCCAGCGCGGCGATCCGCTCGGCGCCCAGGCCTGCGGCGACCAGCAGGTGGGCCAGGCGGCTCGCCGCGCCGTCGAGTTCGACGAAGGACAGCTCGGCGGTGCCGCCCGCCAGGGCCGGGGCCACCAGCGCGCGGTCGTGCGGGGTGGCGGCGGCATGCGCGGCCAGGCGCTGGGTGACGGGGGCGGCCGGGACGGCCAGCGGGCCGCCGGAGACGGCGTCGGGCAGCGCGGCGCGCTCGTCCGCGGTGAGCAGGTCGAGCCGGGCCAGCGGGGTGTCCGGGTCGGCGGCGAAGGCGGCCAGCAGGGCGAGGAAGCGCCGGGCGGCGAGGGCGGCCTCGGCGGGGGTGAACAGGTCGGTGCGGTGGTCGAGTTCGATCCGCAGCTCGCTGCCGGGCAGCAGGGTGAGGCCGAGCGGGTAGTGGGTGGCGTCCCGGGCGCCGAGGCCGGTGATCGCCAGCCCGGCGGGCGCGCCGAAGGACTCGGCGAGGCCCTCGCCGCTGCCCTGGTAGTTCTCCACCACCAGCAGGGTGTCGAAGAGCGGGCCCTCGGCGGCGGCCTGCTTCTGGATCGCGGCCAGGCCCAGGTGCTGATGGGCCATCAGGGCGGCCTGCTCGCGCTGCACCCGGGCGGTGGCGCCGGCCAGCGTGTCGGTGGCCGAGAGCCGGACCCGGACGGGCACGGTGTTGATGAAGAGGCCGACCATGCCCTCCGCGCCCGGCAGGTCGTCGGGGCGGCCGGAGACGGTGGTGCCGAAGACCACGTCGGCGGTGCCGGTGAGCGAGCCGAGCTGCACGGCCCAGAGGGTGTGAGCGAGGTTGCCGAGGGTCAGGCCGCGGGAGCGGGCGGCGGCGGTCACCGCGGCGGACAGCTCGGGCCCGGCGGTGAGCTCCACGGTGGCGGTGGGCACGGCGGAGACGGCGGGGCCGACGGGGTGCGGCTGGTCGAAGCCGGCCAGCGCCTCGGCCCAGGCGGCCTCGGCGGCGGCGGTGTCCCGGGTGGCGAGCAGGGCGAGGTGGTCCCGGTACGGGCGCACCGGCGGCAGGACGGCGGGGTCGCCGTACGAGCCGTAGAGCGCCAGCAGCTCGCGGACCAGGATCGGCATCGACCAGCCGTCCAGCAACAGGTGGTGACAGGTGATCACCAGCCGCGCGGTCTCCGCGCCGAGCCGGGCCAGGGTGAGCCGCAGCAGCGGCGGGGCGGAGAGGTCGAAGCGGCGCTGCCGGTCCTCGGTCATCGCCGCGTCCAGGGCCGCCTCCCGGGCCTGTCCGGCGAACGCGGTCAGATCGGCCTCGCGCAGCGGGGTGGCCACGGTGCGCGGGACGAACTGGACCACCGCCTCCGGGTCCTCGTACCAGAACCCGGCCCGCAGGTTCGCGTGCCGCACGAGCAGCGCGTCCACGGCGGCGGCCAGCCGGACGGTGTCGACGTCCCCGGCCAGGTCAAGGTGCGACTGCACCACGTAGACGTCCTGCGCGGTGTCGTCGTAGAGGGCGTGGAAGAGCAGGCCCTCCTGGAGCGAGGACAGCGGATAGACGTCCTCCAGGTCGGACATGGCCGGCTGCTGGTCGGTCGGTTCGGCGGAGTTCGTCACGGTGCTCTCGGTGCTCTCGGTGTTCTCGGTGTTCTCGGTACGGACAGGGCGGTCGGGGGCGGTCACGGGCGGCGCCTGCGACTCGGGCGGGCGCCGCCGCGCAGGCGGGCCTCCAGGCGGTCGATCTGGGCCTGCTTGAGGCTGACCAGGCCGAGGTCGGAGGGGGTGAGCCCACCGGCCCCGTCGCCTGCGCCGTGCCGGGCCAGCGCGTCCAGCGCGGCGAACCAGCCCTCGGCCAGCGCCTCGGCCTGAGCGGTGGTCAGCAGCGCCTCGGGCCAGCTGAGTTCGACGGCCAGCTCGGGGCGCCCGTCCGGGCCGCCCTGCACCACGGCGTCGATCTCCAGCGGGTACCCGGCGGCCTGGGCCGGGTCGGGCCCGGCCGCGGCGGTCACCACGGCGCGCTCGTCGGCCGGGGCGAACGGCCAGCCGCCGAGCGGGGCTCCGGCGCCGTCCAGCCGACCGCGGTAGTTGAACAGCACCTCGGAGCGGCGGGCCCCGGCCAGCAGGGCTGCGGTCTGCGGGTTGAGGTGGCGCAGCAGGCCGAAGCCGAACCCCTTGTCGGGGGCGGACCGCAGCTGCTCCTTGACCTGCTTGAGCACGCGACCGGCCTGCTCGCCGCCGGCGAGCGCGGCCGCCGGGTCGAGCCCGGCCAGATCGAGCCGGACGGGGTGCACGGTGGTCAACCAGCCGACGGTGCGCGCCAGATCGGGCGCGGGCACCCCGGTCAGCTCGGCGCCCCGGCCGTGGCCCTCCAGGTCGATCCGGAGGACGGGGGCGGCCTGCGGGTGGGCGGCTGCGGCGCCGAGCACCAGCCCGGCCAGCAGCACCTCGTCCACGCCCGCGTTGAAGGCCTGCGGCAGCTCGGCGAGCAGCGGTGCGGTGCGGTCGGCGGAGAGCGTCCGGCGCAGGGTGCGCAGGGTCGAGACGGTGTCCCGCTCCTGATCGGCGGCCAGCTCCCCGAGCGGACCGGCCGGGCCGGCCAGCGCAGTGCGCCAGTACGCGGCCTCGGTCACCCGGGGGCGGCGGTGCGCCTCGGCCAGCAGGGCGCGGGCCCAGTCGGCGATGCCGTACGCCTCCGGCTCGACGACGGGGGCGAGCCCGGCGGCGGCCCGGGCGTAGCCGTCGGCCAGTTCGGGCAGCAGGGTGCGCCAGGAGACGCCGTCCACGGCGAGGTGGTGGACCGTCAGCAGCAGCCGGCCCTCCTGCGGTCCGGCGTCGAACCAGACCGCCCGCAGCACCCGGCCGCTGTCCGGGTCCAGCCCGGCGGCGGCCCGGTCGGCCTCGGCGGCCAGGGCCCCGAGGCCGGTGACCACCCGGAGCGTCGCCGGGTCGGCGACGGCCGGGGCCTGGGCGGCGGGCAGCACCTCCTGGGTCCACACCCCGTCGGTGCGGTCCAGCTTCAGCCGCAGCGCCGGGTGGTTCGTGGCGAGGGCGGCCAGCGCGGTGCGCAGGGCCCGCTCGTCCAGCCCGGCCGGGACGGTGAGCAGCACCGACTGGTTGAAGCGGTCGATCGGCCCGCCGCGCTCGCGCAGCCAGTGGACCACCGGCAGCACGGGCAGCTCGCCGTCCTGCGCCACCGGGAGCAAGGCCGCTGACGGTGCGTCGGCCACACCGGTGGCGGCCGCGGCCAGGGCGGCCGGGGTCGGGTGGGTGAAGACGTCCTTGGCGGTGATCTCCAGCCCGGCCTTGCGGGCCTTGCTGACCAGCTGGATGGAGACGATGGAGTCGCCGCCGAGAGCGAAGAAGTTCTCGTCCTCGCCGACCGAGTCCAGGCCGAGCACCTCCGCGAAGACCCGGGCCATCGCGGCGGCGGGCTTCCCGCTCGGGGCGGCGGCCACCGGACCGCGCGCGGGGTCGGGCAGTGCCTTGCGGTCCAGCTTGCCGTTGACGCTCAGCGGCAGCGCATCCAGCACGGTGACCACGGCGGGCACCAGGTGCTCGGGCAGGGCGGCGGCCAGGGCGGACCGCACGGCGGCCGGGTCGACGGCACCGGTGACGTAGCCGAGCAGCTGCCGGGCGCCGCCCTCGGTGAGGGCGCGGGCGGTGACGGCGGCCTGGGCGACACCCGGCACGGCGGCCAACGCGGCCTCCACCTCGCCGAGTTCGATCCGGAAGCCGCGGATCTTCACCTGGTCGTCGGTGCGGCCGAGGTACTCCACCTCGCCGTCGATCCGGCGGCGCACCAGGTCACCCGTGCGGTACATCCGGCCACCGGCCCCGAAGGGGTCGGCGACGAAGCGGCCGGCCGTCAGCCCGGGGCGGCCGAGGTAACCGCGGGCCAGCTGGACGCCGGCCAGGTAGAGCTCACCGGGGACGCCGACCGGCACCGGCCGTAGCCGGGCGTCCAGCACGTACAGCTTGGTGTTCCAGACCGGGCGGCCGATCGGGACGGTGCCCGCCCCCGCCCACGCCCGGTGATAGGTGACGTCCACGGCCGCCTCGGTGGGGCCGTAGAGGTTGTGCAGCTCGATCTGCGGCCAGAGCGCGGCGAAGCGGTCGACGGCCGTGGCGGGCAGCGCCTCGCCGGAGCAGAACACCTTCCGCACGCCGGTGAAGCCGTCCCGCAGCGCCGGGTCCTGCTCGGCGGCGGCGGTGAAGGCGGTCAGCATCGACGGCACGAAGTGACAGGCCGTCACCCCGGCGGTGGCGGCGAGCCCGGCCAGGTAGACCGGGTCGCGGTGGCCGCCGGGGCGGGCGAGCACCACCCGGGCGCCGGTGACCAGCGGGAGGAAGAACTCCCAGACCGAGACGTCGAAGCTGGCCGGGGTCTTCTGCAGGATCCGGTCCTCGGCGGTGACGCGGTAGACCTCGGCCATCCAGTCGAGCCGGTTGACGATGGCCCGGTGGGTGACCAGCACGCCCTTGGGGCGGCCGGTGGAGCCGGAGGTGAAGATGACGTACGCGCCGTGGTCCGGGCCGGGGGCGGCGGGCTCGGCCTGCGGGCCGTCGGCGTCCACCGCCAGCAGCGGCGCCCCGGGCAGCGCGGGGAGCTCCACGCCCGGCACGGTGAGCACGGCGACGGGCGCGGCGTCCTCGACCATCGCGGCCAGCCGCTCGGCCGGGTACTCGGTGTCCAGCGGCAGATACGCGGCACCGGACTTGAGCACGCCCACCAGGGCCACCATCAGCTCGGCCGAGCGCGGCACCGCGACGGCCACGATCCGGTCCGGTCCGGCGCCCCGGGCGGCCAGCACCCGGGCCAGCCTCCCCGCCCGCTCGTCCAGCTGACGGTAGGTCAGGGTGGCGCCCTCGAAGTCCACCGCGACGGCCTCGGGGGTGGCGGCCACCCGCTCGGCGATCCGGGTCAGCAGGGTGCCGTCCCGGACCTCGCGGTCGGTGGCGTTCCACTCCCCCGCCAGGCCCCGGCGCTCCTGCGCGGAGAGCGGCTCGATCAGGGCCGCCTCCCGGCCGGGCGCGGCCAGCGCGGCCGTGAGCACGGCCAGCAGGCGCTCGCCGAACAGCCGGGCGGTCGCGCGGTCGAAGAGGTCCTCCGCGTGGATCACGGTGAGCTCGGTGCGGGAGCCGTCGGCCGACTCGGCGAAGTTCAGCGCCAGGTCGAAGCGGGCGGCGTGCACCGGGTCGGGCAGCAGCTCGGTACGGGCGCCGAACAGGCCGGTGTGCCCCTCGCCGGCCTTGCGGTGCTGCACCATCACCTGGAACAGCGGGTGCCGGCCGAGCGAGCGCTCGGGGTTGACGATCTCCACCAGCCGGTCGAACGGCAGGTCCTGGTGCGCCAGCGCGCCGAACACCACGTCCCGGCTGCGCTCCACCAGGTGGTCGAAGCTCGGGGCGCCACCGAGGTCGTGACGGAGCACCAGGGTGTTGACGAAGAACCCGACCACCGACTCCACCGCCTCGTCGGTGCGCCCGGCGACGGGGGTGCCGAGGGCGACGTCCGTCGTCCCGGCCAGCGTGCCGAGCAGCAGCGCGGCGGCGGCCTGGGTGACCACGAAGGGGGTGACGCCGCGTCGGCGGGCGTAGGCCAGCAGTTCGGTGTGCAGCGCCTCGGGCAGCGCCAGCCGGACGGCGCCGCCGCGCCCGCTCGGCTCGGTCGGCCGGGGCCGGTCGGTGGGCAGCGCCAACTCAGCGGGGAGAGCGTCCAGTTGCCGGGACCAGTAGGCGCCCTGCTGGGCAGCCGGGCCCTCGCTCGCGGCCAGTAGCTCGGCCTGCCAGAGCGCGAAGTCGGCGTACTGGAGCGGCAGCGGGGCGAAGCCGGGCTCGGTGCCGGCCAGCCGGGCCGCGTACGCCTGGTCGAGCTCGCGCAGCAGCACGCCCTCCGACCACTCGTCACCGGCGATGTGGTGCACCGCGATGCTCAGCACGTGCCGCTCGGGCCCGGTGGTGAGCAGGGTGGCGCGGACCGGGATCTCCTCGGCCAGCTCGAAGGCGTACGCCCCGGCGGCGGCCACCGCACGCGACAGCCGGTGCACGGTGGTCTCCTCCACCGCGAACGGCACCCCGGCCCGAGCGGGCGTCAGGATCCGCTGGAACGGGCGGCCGTCGCGGTCCGGGAAGACGGTGCGCAGCGCCTCGTGCCGGGCCACCACGTCGCCGAAGGCGGCGCGCAGGGCCTCGCTGTCCAGCGGGCCGTCGATCCGCACCGCGCACGGGATGGTGTAGGCGGCGGTGGCGCCGTCCAGGCGGTACTGGAACCAGAGCCGGGCCTGCGCGGCGGAGAGCGGCAGCAGCTCCGGGCGCGGGCGGTCGGTCGGGCCGGGGCGCCCCGCGGCGGCCGTCGCCAGGCGGGTGGCGAGGGCGGCGGGGGTGCGGGTCTCGAACAGGTCCCGGACGGCGGTCTCCACGCCGAGCCCGGCGCGCAGGCGGCCGGTGACGCGGGTGGCGAGCAGCGAGTGGCCGCCGAGCGCGAAGAAGTCCTCGTCCGGACCGACCGCGGGCAGGCCGAGCACCTCGGCGAAGACCGAGCAGACCAGCGCCTCCCGCTCGTCCCGGGGCGGCCGGCCGGCCGCCGCGGCGTAGGCGGCGGCGTCCGGCGCGGGCAAGGCCTGGCGGTCCAGCTTGCCGTTGACGTTCAGCGGCAGCCGGTCCAGCGCCACGATCGCGGAGGGCACCAGGTACTCGGGCAGGGTGGTGGCCAGCGCCTTGCGCAGCACGGCGGTGTCCAGCTCCGCGGGGGCGGCGTAGCCGACCAGGCGCTTGGCCCCGCCCGGGGCGGGCAGCACCAGCACGGCGGCCTGGGTGACCCCGGGCAGCGCGGCCAGCGCGGCCTCAACCTCGCCGGGCTCGACCCGGAAGCCGCGGATCTTCACCTGGTCGTCGCCCCGGCCGAGGTAGTCCAGCGTGCCGTCGGGGCGGTGGCGGACCAGGTCGCCGGTGCGGTACATCCGGGTGCCGGGGTCGCCGTACGGGTCGGCGGTGAAGCGCGCGGCGGTCAGCGCCGGGCGGTTGCCGTAGCCGCGGGCCAGGCCGGGGCCCGCGATGTAGAGCTCACCGGCCACCCCGGCGGGCACCGGGCGCAGACGTGAATCCAGCACGTAGACCCGGGTGTTGCCGATCGGGCGGCCGACGGACGGGGTCGGGCTGTCGGCCAGGTCGGCGCCGAGGGTGTCCACCGTGTACTCGGTCGGGCCGTAGAAGTTGTGGCCGATCACGCCCTCGGTCTCCCGCAGCCGGGTCCAGAGCGCCTCGTCCACCGCCTCGCCGCCGACCAGGAAGAGCAGCGGCCGGTGCGCCGGGTCGTCCAGCAGGCCGCACTCGACCAGCTGGCGGCCGAAGGACGGGGTGACGTCCAGGGTGTCGATCCGGTCGGCCAGCAGACGGGCCGTCAGCGCCTCCGGGTCGCGGCGCAGCTCCTCGCCGTAGACGTGCAGCTCGTGCCCGGTGAGCAGCCAGAGCAGCTGCTCCCAGGACGAGTCGAAGGAGAACGACGCGGTGTGCGCGGCCCGCAGGCGCCGGCCCCCGGCCGCCTCGACGGCGCGGGCGAAGACCGTGGCGGCGTGGTGCTCCAGCATGTTGGCCAGGCCCCGGTGCGGCACCTGGACGCCCTTGGGGCGGCCGGTGGAACCGGAGGTGTGGATGACGTAGGCGAGGTCGTCGGGGTGCGGGGCCACCGGCTCGGCCGACAGCTCGCCCAGACGCTCCGTCAGCACCGGGCCGAGCCCGTACGCGTCGAGGACGGGCAGGCGCTCGGCCACCTCGGCGGTGGTCAGGGTGAGCAGCGGCTCGGCGTCCTCCAGCATCAGGGCGACGCGCTCGGCCGGGTGGTCCAGGTCCACCGGCAGGTAGGCGGCGCCGGACTTCAGCACGCCCAGCAGGGCGGCGACCGACTCGGCGGAGCGCGGCAGCGCGAGGGCGACCACGGTGCCGGGGCGGGCGCCCAGGGCCGCCAGGTGACGGGCGGTCAGCTCGGCGCGGGCGGCCAGCTCGGCGAAGGTGAGGCGCTGCTCGCCGCAGACCACGGCGAGGGCCTCGGGGGTGGTGGCGGCGGTGGCCGCGAAGACGTCCAACACGGTGCCGCCGGGCAGCGGGCGGGTGGTGGCGTTCCAGCCGTCCAGCAGCTGGGCTCGCTCGGCGGGGTCGAGGATCTCCAGCGCGCCGACGGGGGTGCGCGGGTGCTCGGCGAGCGTGGTGAGCAGGCGCAGCAGGCGGGCACCGACGGCGGCGGCCTGGGCGTCGGTGAAGACGTCGGGGCGGTACTCGACGGTGAGCTGCGGGTGCTCGCCGGGCAGGGTGAGCACGGTCAGCGGGTAGTGGGTGGCGCCCCGGTGGGTGAGGCCGGCGACCCGGAGCTCACGGGCCGTCAGGGCGTTCGGGTCGACGGGGTAGTTCTCCACCACCAGCAGGGTGTCGAACAGCGTGCCGTGCCCGGCGAGGGCCTGGATCTCGGCGAGGCCGAGCAGCTGGTGGTCGAGCAGCGCGGACTGGGCCGTCTGAAGGCGGGCCAGCGCCTCCACCACCGGCTCGTCCTCGCGCGGGGCGAAGCGCACCGGCACGGTGTTGGAGAACAGGCCGACCATCGACTCCACGCCCGGCAGGTCGGCGGGGCGGCCGGAGACGGTGGCGCCGAACACCACGTCGGCGCGGCCGGTGAGGCGGGTCAGCAGGATCGCCCAGGCGCCCTGGACCAGGGTGTTGAGGGTCAGTCCGTGGGTGCGGGCGGTGGCGGTGAGGGCGGCGGCCAGCTCGGGGCCGATCGGGAGCTCCAGCTCCCGGCCCGGGGCCGAGCCGGCGGCCGGGGCCCCGAGCGCGTCGGCCAGCAGGGTCGGGCCCTCCAGGCCGGCCAGCGCCGCGCTCCAGGCGGCGGAGTCGGCGGCCTGGTCCCGGCCGGCCAGCCGCTCCAGGTGGCGGGCGTAGGGGGTGGTGGCGGGCAGCGCGGCGAGCTCGGTACCGCCGTAGGCGGCGAACAGCTCGCGCAGCAGCACCGGCATCGACCAGCCATCGATGACGGTGTGGTGACGGGTCAGCACCAGGTGACGGTGGTCGGCGCCGAGGGTGACCAGGGCGCAGCGGACCAGGGGCGGCGCCGTGAGGTCGAAGCGGCGGGCGGCTTCCTGCTGCTCGATCTCGGCGAGCGCGGCGGCCTGCCGGTCGGCGGGCAGGGCGGTCAGATCGTGGTGGGTCCACGGGACGGTGACCTGACGGGCGATCAGCTGGACGGGGCGGCCGAGGGCGTCGGTGCTGAAGGAGGCGCGCAGCGCGGCGTGCCGGTTGACGACGCCGTCCACGGCGGCGGCGAGGCGCTCCTGGTCGAGCGGGCCGCGCAGCTGGAGGGAGGTGAGCGAGGTGTAGAGGTCGTCGGCGTCCTCGGTGCGCTGCTGCTCGGCGTGGAACAGCAGGCCCTCCTGGAGCGGGGAGAGCGGCAGCACGTCCTCGGCCCCAGGGTGGGCGGCGAGCAGGCGCTCGCGCTGCTCGGGGTCGAGCAGGGGGCGCTGCTCGGTCTCCACGGGCGCGGTCGCGGCCTCGACGGCGGCGGAGATCCCGGCGACGGTGCGGCGCTCGAAGACCACGCGGGGCGTGATGGCGTACCCGGCCCGGCGGGCCCGGCTGCCCAGCTGGATGGCGGAGATGGAGTCGCCGCCGAGGGTGAAGAAGTTCTCGTCCACGCCGAGTTCGGCGAGGCCGAGCACCTCCTTGACCAGGTCGGCGATCACCCGCTCGGTCTCGGTCCGGGGCGCCCGGCCGGCGGTCGCGGTGAGCTCCGGGTCCGGCAGGGCCCGGCGGTCGATCTTGCCGTTGGCGGTCAGCGGGAAGGCGTCCAGCACCAGGATCGCGGCGGGGACCATGTACTCGGGCAGGGCAGCGGCCAGGTCGGCGCGCAGAGCGGCCGGGTCGGCCTCGGTGCCGGTCACGTAGGCGACCAGCTGCGGGCGGCCGGGGGCGGTCTCGCGGACGGCGGCGACGGCGCGGGTGACGCCCGGACGGGCCGTCAGGGCGGCCTCCACCTCGCCGAGTTCGATCCGGAAGCCGCGCAGCTTGACCTGGTCGTCCACCCGGGAGAGGAAGTGCAGCGCGCCGTCGGGGGTGCGGCGCACCAGGTCACCGGTGCGGTACATCCGCTCCCCCGGGGCGAACGGGTCGGCGACGAACCTGCCGGCGGTCAGGCCGGGGCGGCCCAGGTAGCCGCGGGCCAGCTGCTCACCGGCGAGGTAGAGCTCCCCCGGGACACCGGGCGGGACGGGCCGCAGGGCGCCGTCCAGGACGTGGGCCCTGGTCCCGGCGAACGGGACGCCGATGCCGGGCACACCGGTGTGGTCGGGCGTCAGCTCGGCGGAGGTGGCCCAGATGGTCACCTCCGTCGGGCCGTACACGTTGGTCACCCGCCGGGTGGCCCGGGCCAGCCGCTCGGCCAGCTCGGCGGGCAGCGCCTCGCCGCCGACCAGCGCGTGCACCCCGGCCAGCGCCTCGTACGCGCCGCCCGCAGCCTCGGCCGACTCCGCCGCCTCGGTCAGCAGCAGGTGCCACAGGGTGGGCGTCGCCTGCAGCACCTTCGGACGGTGCTCCTGCACCAGCGCGCCGAGCGCGGCCGGGTCGAGCACGGTGTCGCGGTCGGCCAGCACCAGGGTGGCGCCGGTGGTCAGCGGGCCGTGCAGCTCCAGGCCCGCGATGTCGAAGGACACCGTGGTGACGGCCACCAGGGAGTCCCCCGGGCCGAGTTCGAGCTGCGGGCGCATCGCGGCCAGGAAGGCTGCCAGTGCCCCGTGCTCCACCACCACGCCCTTGGGCTTGCCGGTGGAGCCGGAAGTGTGGATGACGTACGCGGGCTCGGCCGGGTCCGGCGCGGCAATGGGGGCCGGAGGCAGAGCGGCCAGCTCGGCGACGGTGGCCGGGTCGTCCAGCACGACCACCGGCAGGCCGGCCGGCACCAAGCGGGCCGCCTCCGCCGTGGTGACGGCGCAGACCGGGTGGGCGTCCTCGGCCATGTAGGCGAGGCGGTCGGCCGGGTAGTCGAGGTCCATCGGCAGGTAGGCGCCGCCGGCCCGGAGCACGGCGAGCGCGGCCACCGGCAGCGCGGTGCTCCTCGGCAGCGCCAGCGCCACGAACCGCCCGGCCGCCCCGCGTCCGGCGAGCAGCGCGGCCAGCCGGCCCACCCGCTCGTCCAGCTGACCGTACGTCAGGGTGCCGTCCACGGCGCTCACCGCGGTTGCCTCCGGCGCGACAGCGGCCCGCTCGGCAAACAGCTCCACCACCGACCGGACGTCCGCCGGACGGCCGGTCGCGTTCCACCCGTCGAGCGCCGCCTGCTCCGCCCCGGTCAGCAGCGGCAGGTCCCGCAGCGCCCGCCCGGGCGCCTCGGCCAGCGCCACCAGCAGCGCGGCGCACCGCTCGGCGTGGGCGGCCAGCTCCTCGGCGGTGTACAGCGCGGGGTTGGCGTCGAACTCCAGGGCGATCACGTCGTCCGGGCTCTTGGTCACGGCCAACTGGAGGTCGTCCACCGGGCCGGCCGCGAGGTTGACGGTGCGTCCGGCCACCCCGGCGAAGTCCAGCGCGAGGTCGAACGGCTTGATGTTCAACAGCGGCCCGTAGAGCCGCTGTTCGGCCCCGACCAGGCCCAGTTCGCGGCGCAGCTCCTCGCCCCGGTGGTGCTGGTGGCGGCGGGCCTCCTTGAGCACGGCGGCAGCCCGGCGGAGCAGTGCGGTGAAGTCCTCGCCGCCGTCCACCGGCAGCCGCAGCGGGAGGATGTTGACGGCGGTGCCGGCCACCCGCAGGGTGCCGGGGGCGGTGCGGGCCATGAAGTGGGTGCCGATGACCGGCTCGACGCTGCCGGTCATCCGGTGCAGGTAGGCGGCGTACCCGGCGGTGGCGGCCTCGGCCCAGGTGGCCTTGGCGGTGCGGGCGGCGGCCAGCACGGCGGCCGACTGAGCGGCCGTCAGCTCCAGCCGGTGGCGGAGCACGGTGGCCGAGGCCGGGGCGGTGAGCTCGGTCAGCCCGGGGGCGCCGGGCAGGTCGGCGAAGCGGGCCGTCCAGTAGGCGCGGTCCTCGGCGGCCTGCGGGGAGGCCAGGTAGGCGGCCTCGGCCTCGGCGAGCACGGCCGCCGGCCGCAGCGGCGAGGGTCCGGGCTCCTGCCCGGCGGCCAGCCCGCTGTACACCTCGGCCACCCGGCGGGTGAGCATCGCCACCGCGTAGCCGTCCACCGCCAGGTGGTGGAACCACTGGAAGAGCAGGTGCCGCTGCTCACCGGTCCGGGCCAGCAGCGCGCCTGGCTTCGGGCCGTCCCCCGCCAACTCGACCGGCCGCGCCAGGAGTTCGCGCACCACGGCGATCGCGGCGGCGTCCGGGTCCCCGGCCGTCCGGGTGTCCAACCGCTCCAACCGCCACGCCTCGGCGTCGAAGACCGGCGGCAGCCGGAAGGCGGCGCCGTCCCGCTCGGCGAGCCGGAAGTCCAGGCCCTCGGCCTCGGCGAGCACCTGCCGCAGCGCCCGCTCCAGCAGGGCGGCGTCCACCGGTCCGTCGAGCTCGACGTACTGGCCGACGTTGTAGCAGGGGTTCTCCGGGTCGATCCGCTGGGCGGCCAGCACGCCCGCCTCGGCCGCGGTGAGCGGCAGGGCGGCCTGCGCGGTGGTCTCCGTCGGCTGGGTGCTGGCCTCTGCCATGGTCGGTCTCTCCGGGGGTGCGGTGCGGGAGTTGCGGGGCGCGGCCCGGCCGTGGTGCGGGCGCGTGCGGGGGCCGGGCGGCCGCCACTGCTCGGCGGCCGCCCGGGGTCTCGCGGAGGGCTAGAGGCCCTTGAGGACGGTCTCGAT
This sequence comes from Kitasatospora sp. NPDC001664, assembly GCF_053596675.1. Taxonomy (NCBI): domain Bacteria; kingdom Bacillati; phylum Actinomycetota; class Actinomycetes; order Kitasatosporales; family Streptomycetaceae; genus Kitasatospora; species Kitasatospora sp. NPDC001664. The sequence continues at coordinate 36,275 of NZ_JBSFGS010000017.1, read as the reverse complement.
CTGGTTCAGCACGTCGATCGAGGTGCCGTACCGGTCGGTGGTGGCGTAGCCGACCGGCACGACCTTCCCGGCCTTCACGGCCTTGAGGTTCTGCCAGGAGGGCTGCTTCTCCAGGTCCTTGGTGTCCTGCGGCACCTGGCCGGTGGCCACGGTCTTGGGCACCAGGATGACGTCCGCGTCGCCGAGCACGTCCAGCTTCTCGGTCGAGTAGGTGACCTCGTGCTCCTTGTCGTCCGCCGAGGCGGTGGAGAACTGGGCGCCCGCGTCGGCCAGCACCCGGCCGACCCAGCTGGTCCTGGTGTCGACCAGGAACTCGCCACCGCCGTAGGAGGAGGCGATGGTCCACTTCACCGAGTTGAGCTTGCCGGCGTAGTCGGCCTTGAGCTTGGCGGCCTTGGCCTCGTAGTCCGACTTCAGCTTCTTGAACTCGGCCTCCTTGCCCACGGCGGTGGCGATCTTCTCCTGCGCGTTCAGCAGGTCGACCGGCTTGTCCACGGCGAAGTACAGCACCGGGGCGCCGAGGCCCTCCAGCTTCTTGATCCCCCAGTCGAAGGCGCTGGCGCCCTCGACCACGATCAGGTCCGGGCGGAGCGAGGCGATCTTCTCGATGTTGAGCTCGACGCCGGAGCCGATCGGCTCGATCTTCGCCGCCGCCTCCTTCTGGGTCGGCAGCAGCTCGACCGGGTTGTTCTCATCGAGGGTCGAGGTGCCGACCGGCTGGACACCGAGGTCGAGCAGCGCGCCGGTGGCGTACGAGACGGTGACGATCCGCTCGACCTTCGCCGGGACGGTGACGGTGCCGTTGGTGGCCTGGACGGTCTTCGGAGCAGCGGCGGAGGCCTTGGCGTCGCCGGAGGTGCTCGCGTCCTTGGCGGCGTCGGAGCCGCAGGCGGCCAGCGAGAGCACCGCGGCGGCCGTGGCGGCGGCGGCGATTCTGCGGCTGGTCAGGACACGGGTGTTCATGGTTCTCCTAGATGGGGGGAGGTGCGAGGTGCAGTGCTGACGGCGGGTCAGGGCGCGAGGGCGGCGGCCCAGCCGGCCAGGGTGGGGGTGGGGGAGAGTTCGACCAGGTCGGCGAAGCCGAGGGTGGCCCCGCGGGTGCGCCAGGTCTCCACCAGGCTCATCAGCCGGATCGAGTCCAGCCCGAGGTCCCGCAGGTCGTCCTCGTCCCCGATCGCCTCCGGCTCCTCGCCGAGCACCTCGGCGAGATCGGCCCGCAGGCTCTCCAGATCGAGTCCAGGCATCGCGCAATCCGTTCGTTGGTAGTGGTCACCCCAGGGGCGCGAGGCTCTGCTGATGTGCGGCTCCGCCGCGCGGGCGCGCAGCAGCAAGGCATGCCCCGGTTGCCGGGTACGGGCGTTCACTTGCAAGTGGCTCTCCGCACCCGGCGATCGGGCCACTTTCTTCCGCTGCGCGCCCGCGCGGCGGAGCCGCACGTCAGCAGGGCCTCGCGCCCCTGCGGGCGCAGCGCTATCCGACGCTCGTGCGGAGCCGCGCGGCGGTGCGCCGCAGCAGCAGCGAGTCGCTGATCTCACCGGAGCGGACCGCCAGCGTCGACAGCAGCGAGGACGTGATCCCGTGGGTGTGCTCGGTGCCGCCCTGGAGGTAGATCCCGACCTCCACGTGCTCGGCGGTGAGCACCCGGTGGTCGCGGTCGACCCGCAGGCGCCCTCCCCCGTCCACCAGGCAGTCGGCCGCCAGCTCGCCGAGCAGCTCGCGCGGGTCGACGTGGGCGTACCCGGTGGCGAGCACCACCGCGTCCGAGTCGAGGCCGTACTCCTCGCCCGTGGCGAGGTTCCGCACCTGGGCGCGGGCCCCGTCCGCCATTTCCTCGACACCGACCAGGCGGGTGGTGTTGAGCATCCGCAGGCGCTCCTGGCCGGCCACCTTCTCCTGGTACACCGTGCGGTACAGCTGCTCGATCAGATCGCCGTCCACCACCGAGTAGTTGGTGTTGGCGTGCAGGTCGAGCAGCCGCTGCTTCACCGACTCCGGCGCGCCGTAGTAGTGGTCGACGGCCTCGGGGTCGAAGATCCGGTTGGCGAAGGGGCTGTCGTCGGCCGGGCTGTAGCCGTAGCGCGAGAAGACCGCGCAGACCTCGGCCTCGGGGAAGGCGCGGTGCAGGTACTCGACGGCCTCGGCGGCGGACTGCCCGGCACCGACCACGGTGAACCTGCGGTGCTTCAGCTCCGTCAGCTCCGGCGCGCGGTGGAGCAGGTCACGCGTGTGCCAGACCCGCTCCCCCGCGGTGACGCCGGCCGGCAGGCACGGCGTGAGGCCGGTCCCGACCGACAGGTTCCGCGCCCGGTGGGTCCTGCGTTCCGCCCCGCCCGCCGCGGCCTCGGTCACGACCTCCACCGCCACTGTGCGGCCCGCCTCGACCACCGGCCGGACCTGGACCGCGCTGCGGCCGTAGTCCACCGCGTCGGTGAACTCCGCGGCGCACCACTCCAGGTAGTCGTGGAACTCGAGGCGGGTCGGGTAGAAGGACTTCTGGTTGATGAAGTCGGCCAGCCGGTCCCGCTCCTGGAGGTAGCAGAGGAAACTGAACCGGCTGCGCGGGTCCCGCATGGTGACCAGGTCCTTGAGGAAGGCGACCTGCATGGTGGCGCCCTCCAGCAGCATGCCCCGGTGCCAGCCGAAGCGTTCCTGCCGCTCCACGAAGCGGGCGGAGAGCGCCTCCTGCGGGTTCCGCTCGTTGTGCGCATCGACGGCGATGGCCAGCGCCAGGTTCGCGGGGCCGAAGCCGATGCCTATCAGGTCCTCGGCACCGGCGTCCTGCCCCGGGCTGGTCTCGCGCAGACGCGACATCGTGTTCCTTCCGTTGGAGTCAGAGAGGAGTTGATTGATTAGGTAAGGCTTACCTAATCAACTTCTCGCATGACTGATCGAGAGTCAAATTCGGTATGTGCACCAACTAAGGAAGGACCGTGGTCCCCGCACCCGAGCCGCCCAGCGCCGCCAGCAGGCTGTGGTGCACCCGCCCGTCCAGCACCTGGGCCGCACCCACCCCGGAGCGCACCGCCCGCAGGCAGGCCTCCATCTTGGGCAGCATCCCCCCGGCCAGCGAGGGCAGCAGCCCTTCCAGCTGACCGGCGGTCAACTCCCCTATCACCTCGACGGATTCGGGCCAGTTGGCATACAGCCCCGGCACGTCCGTGAGCATCACCAGCACCTCGGCGCCCAGCGCCACCGCCATCGCCGAGGCGGCGGTGTCGGCGTTCACGTTGTAGACGTGGCCGTCCGCCCCGCGCGCGATCGAGGAGATCACCGGAATCCGGCCGTCGGCGATCAGCGCCCGGACCGCACCGGCCTCGACGCTCACCACGTCGCCCACCAGCCCGATGTCCACCTGCTCTCCGTCCACCTCGGCGTACCGCTTCACCGCCGTCATGGTGTGCGCATCCTCCCCCGTCAGCCCCACCGCCAGCGGCCCGTGCCGGTTCAACAGCCCCACCAGCTCCCGCTGCACCTGGCCGGCCAGCACCATCCGCACCACGTCCATCGTCTCCGGCGTGGTCACCCGCAGCCCCGCCGTGAAGCTCGACTCCAACCCCAGCCGGTCCAATTGGGAGCTGATCTGCGGCCCGCCCCCGTGCACCACGACCGGATGCACCCCCGCCCGATGCAGGGCGACCACGTCCCGGGCGAAGGCCGCCTTCAACTCCTCGTCCACCATGGCGTTCCCACCGAACTTCACCACCACGATCCGGCTGGCCAACGGACTCCCCTTCAAAAAGACTTAGGTAAGGTTTACCTTACTGTCTTCTCGGGGCATCCGTCACCACCCCGACCGCCCTGACCACGCGTCAGCGCCCCTCCCCGGGGCCGGAACGGCCGGTGCCCCGGCGGACCGCCGAAGCGGAGCGCCGGGGCACCGAGGTCGTACGTGTCGCGCGGGGCTCAGAAGTCGGCCGAGACGGTCACCCCCGCGAAGCCCTGCCGCGCCTGCAGGCTGAAGAACACGTAGCCGGCCGGCGGGTCGGTGACGGTCAGGGTCTCCGCGTTGTCCGGACCGGCCGAAGCCGTCACGTAGGCGTTGTCATAGGCCCAGCCGTAGGGGTTGTAGCGCAGGTCCCCGTTGCCGGTGCCGCCGCCGGTGGTCACCCGCAGCTGCTTGGTCCCGGCCGGGACCAGGACGAAGAAGTGCGCGTAGTTCCCGGTGGTGGCCCGGACGTCGGTCCGGGCGCAGTTCGCGCCCAGCTGCCGCCGGTCGCCGCCGCACTCCGCCAGTACCGGCCCGGTCGGCACCACGGCGCAGGCACCGGCGGCGCAGCGGTTCAGCCACTGGTCGAAGTCGGCGTCGTAGCGGGTGCCGATGGTGGTCTTCAGCAGGGTGCGGGCGCCCTCCCAGTCACCAGCGCGGTACTTCGCCAGCACCGCGTCCGCGTCCGCCCGGCGCTGCTCCAGCATGTAACGGACCGCCAGGTAGCCCCACCGGTAGGTGCGGTCCTGGGTGGTGTTGGCGTACGTGGTGTCGAAGAGCTCGCTGAGGCGGTAGTCGTGCCGGCCGGCGGCCAGCGTGATCGCGGCCTGGTTGACCTGTTTCAGGTAGGAGGTGGCCACGTACTCGGCGAGGCCCTCGGTCCACCAGACGGTGGGGGTGACGCTGCCCTCCTCGAAGGTGCCGTACATGTCGTAGCGGGCGTCGAGGTAGTGGGTGTACTCGTGGTTGAGGTTCCACACCTCCCACTGCGGGCGCCACTCGGCCTCGTAGGCCACGAAGCGCGCGTCGTTCCCGGCCCTGGCCGGATCACCCTCCAGGTACATCCCGCCGTTGTCGGTCTTGATCCCGTAGATCGCCGCCGCCAGGGTGGTGTACTCCCAGGAGGTGTCGAAGATCACGACCTCCATCCGGGAGTTGAGGTCGTTCGCCACCGGGCCCTTGTCCCGCGCGATGGCGTGGAAGAAGGCGTCCTGGCCCGTCAGACTGGCGCAGGCACCGGCCAGTTGGGCGGTGGTGGCCGCCTGGGCCCGGATGGCGATGCTCGGACCACAGGCGTGGGAGACGGTCAGGTTGGCCGCCTTGAGCCGCTCGGGTTCCTCGCAGGTGCCGTAGTAGCCGCAGTTCTCCGGGTCGGAGTAGCGGATCGAGGCGACCACGGCGGCCCGCTGGTAGCGGGTGTCGCCGGTGACCGAGGAGCGGTCCAGCAGGGTGCGCAGCATCGGCTGGAGCCGAGGCCGGAAGTCGGGGTGGGCGACGAAGCGGCCGAGCTCGTTGACGGAGTGCCAGAACACCCGGCGGTCGGGACCGCTGAGCAGCGCCTGGTTGCGCAGGGTGAAGCCGTACAGCGCGTCCAGCAGGCCCCGGTCGGCGCGGACGGCGTCCACGAAGCCGGGCTGGGAGTGGCCGGTGTAGAGCAGGGTGAAGACCGGGTTCACCGCCCAGGCCAGGTTCTGCCGGTCCCAGGTGGCGCTGTCGTAGGCGTTCAGCAGCCGCTTGACGATCGGCAGGTAGCGCGCGCTCTCCCGCAGGCAGTCCAGCAGGACGGCGGCCCGGGTGAGCGGATCGGCGTTCGCCGAAGTGACGTCCCCCGAGCGGGGGTTGGCGAAGAAGGCGTCCACCGCCGCCCGGACGGCGGTCCGCAGGGCGGGGCTGTAGGGGCCCTGCGCGGCGGTGTTGTTGGACTGCCAGAAGTAGCCGGCCTGGAGGTAGTACATCAGCTGGACGATGCGCCCGCCGTTGTCACCCCGGTAGGCGGTGGCGGCCTCGGCGGCGGCATCGGCCACCGCGACCATCTGCGGCTCGGCGAAGGCCTGTCGGCCCTCGGCGGCCGGCAGCACGAACAGGCCGTTGATGCACCAGAAGTCCACCGCCTTGACCTTCTCGACCAGGGCGGCCCCGGTCCGGCCGGTGAACTCGGAGACGGTGCAGGCGGCGGCCTCCGCGTCCGCCGCCGCGGCACCGGATCCCTTGGCGGCGGCCGGCTCCGGCCGCTGCGGGGCGAGTTGGACCGGCGCCAGGCTGTCCGGCGCCAGCGGTTCGTCCCGGGCCGCCTCGCCCTGCACGGTGGGCGGGGTGGCGGTGGCCGGGCCGGGCATGGGGGTCCCGGCCCGGCCGTCCGGTGCGACGACGGCGGACCCGATGGGAGTGGGGCCGCGGCCCGCCCGGCGGGAGCGGACAGGCCGACGGCCAGCAACAGGATCAGGGTGATCGTCAGGAGCCTTGCCGACTGCGGGAGTCGCCAAGGGCGTGAGGTGCTCACGTGGGGGTGCTCCGGTGTGCTCATCGGCCGCGCAGTGGGGTGCGGCCGGTGCGGGGTAGCGGACCGGCGAAGCACCGGTGGCCCGTCGGCCTCCGGTACGAACACGGTGGGGAATGCCCCATACCATGGCACATGTCACACTCCGCCGGAACACGGATTTCGGCCACTCGTGCGCGATCCTGTTCGGATCCGGCGCTCGACGGCCCTCCCCGTTTCGGATCCCGTGCGGTTCCGTGCGTTCCACGACGGCCGGACCCGGCCGACCGCAGCGCTGACGGTCGCTCACACCCCGTGCCCCGTGGCCGGATCCACCGCCCTCGCGGCACGGGCGGGCGCGTCCCCGCCTACCTCCTGACCGCCACCAGCGCGTTCGGCAGCCGGCGCTCGTACGGGGAGCTCCGGTCCGGGGTGCCCCAGTCGTCCATCGGGTTGTTCTGGAGGACGCCGTTCACCACCAGGCCGGTGTCACCGCCGCAGCCCATCGAGAGGGCCTGCTCGGCACCGAGCCACCGCATCAGGTGGGCCGTCTCCAGGAAGGTCATGCCCACGCTGGCGCTCGGGTCGCGGCCGTCCACGGTGACCATCTGGATCTTGCCGTCGGCCGTGACGCCGACCAGGGTCCGGGGATGCCGTTCGGCCGATGCGCTGTTGGGCCTGCCGTTCGCCGCGACCAGCCCGTTGGCCCTGACGTTGAGGTAGGGCTGACCGTCCCGCAGCAGGGACGGCCCGCACCCCCCGGCGACGACCCCCAACTCGCCGCTGGTGACGGACTTCCCGGTCGGGGTGTCCAGGATGTCGGCGGACGGCTTGAGCACCGTTCCCGTCGCCTGGTACTTCATCAGCCAGTCCCTGCCGGCGCCGATGCCCTGCAGCACGAGCTTCCCCGCCGGGACCGGGACCCCGGGCTGGTGCACCCCTTGGACCACCCAGCCGGAACTGAGCAGCAGCTCGAAGGGCTCCGCCCCGAGGTCCGGCGAGACCGCCGGCACCTGGGTGCCCCACTCCGGCCTGATGACCGTGAGGTCGTCCGGGTTGGCGCAGGGGAAGTTCCGGCGCGGTGCCGCCTCCTCGGGCTTCGCGCTCTCGAAGCCGCAGCCGATGACGTAGCCCGCAGGGCGGTTGACGCCGAAGACCCTGCGCGGGTCCGGCTGCCCGGTGACGGGGTCGGTCGCGGTCACCTTGACCGTGGTGCTGACCTCCCCGATCCGGGCGGGGACGATCGGACCGGCCTGGTTCGCCGGGTTCCTGCCGTTCAGCACCAAGGCGCTGCGGCCGTTGTTGGCCTCGCTGTCGATCCGGTTGTTCCGCACCAGGACCCCCTGGACGTCCCCGGTGTAGGTGTCCGGTGCCGGCACCCCCGGCTGGTACTTCCCCGGCACGCCCTCGGAGGCGTTGATCCCGACCACGGCGCCGCTCGCCCTGACCATGTCCCGCACCGAGTTCGGATTGGCCATCGTCCCGCCGAACGTGCTCTGGACGTCGTACTTCGCCGGATCGACGGTCACCACCCGGACCGACCACGGCCCGGTCGTCGGACGCCCGTCCAGGGCGTCGTAGAGCACCCGGGCCGTGTAGCGCACCGGCTTGCCGTCCACGACGACCGGCTGACCGTCCTTCAGGACGTACCCCAGGTTCCCCCCGTCCTGGAAGGCGGCGGCCTCGGCCTTCGACCCGAAGCTCCCGACCCGGACGGCCCAGGCCACCGGCTCCGCCGACGCCGCGACGTCCCCGCTCCAACCGCCCGCGGCCGTGGGGGCGGAGACCGGCACGGCGCGCACGAGCCCGGCCAGCGCGGGCACGTCCTGGACGAGCTTGGCCACCTGCGCGTCCGCATCCGCCTTCCGGGTCTTCAGGACCTCGGTCCCCTCCGGCTGGTAACGGACCGACAGACTCCAGTGATCGCCGGCGGCCTCCCCGAACGGCGCACCCGAGGCGAAGCCCTGACTGTACGTCCGGTAGCCGATCCCGTCCGCGATCTGCTGCGGCCCGTCCTTCGGCCACGCCACCGTCCACGTCCGCGGGTCGGCCGGATCGTACGGACCGACCGGCATCTGACCCGGCGGCGGGGAGACCGGCGGGGTCCCGACCGCGAACGAGCTCGACGGCACCACGACGGGCACCATGCCCAGCACCAGGAGCGCCGGAAGCAGGGAGCGGATCTTGCGCATCTTCACCCTCGTGGTTCGTACGACAGCAGAAGGACCGGACCACTTGGTCCGCGACCGCCGATGATCTTCCCACGCGCACCCCGAGGGCCCCTACCCTCCGGAGACCGTCAGCCGCCCGCCAGGATCGAGGAGAGCTCCGAAACGTCGAAGCCTCCCCTCGCGAACTCCGCTACCAGCTCCCGCCGTTCCTCCGTCAGCCGCCGCTTCCGACAACGGGCCCGGTACGCCTTGACCAGACGCAGCTCGGTGTTCCGGGCGTGAACAGTCAGGTCGACCGGGCCGAACCGGAACCGTGCCTCCCCCGCTCGCCATCAGCTCCACCAGCTCATCCGCCGTCAGGTCGACCGCCTGCCCGGCGACATCCCGTCCCTGGTCCTCCCCTGTGGCTGAGTAGACGCAACGGCCCGCCGGATGATCCGGCGGGCCGTCGCGTCTCTCTACCGGCGGTCGTTACCGCTGTTCGTCACTGCTAATCGCCAGCGAACACGACGAACGTTCCCGGCCGATCGATGCAGTTCTCCAACAGTGTCGCAACGCTGGTCAACATCGTTGCGATCTCTGCCGGTTGCGAGCTCGTCAACCTCAGGACCTCGGCGAGGAGCTTCTCGGCTCCGGCGCTGTCGAGGTGGGTGTCCCCGTACGGGTCCACCGCTCCCAGGGCAGGGTAGTCCGCGGGGTTCAGCCCGGAGACCAAGTCCGAGAGGATCTCGTCGTCATCCCCTACGTCTCCGATCAGCGTGCGGCGGGAAGCCTCCCAGTCGCTCAGATCGGAATCCTCGGAATGCCATTCGACATCGATTCCCACGGAATACCTCCTTCGATCTCAGTACGGGTAGGCCGTGACGACCTTGCCGTTTCGGACCACCACCTTGACACGGGTCTTCGCCCGGCCCCGGTTATCGTACCCGGTCGTTCGCTTGAAGTCGTGGACATGAATGTGACCCGGCGTTCCATTCGTGTTCGGCTGGGCCTGAGCCTTCTTGATCGCAGTTTTGATCATGCGCTTGACCTTGCGCGGATCCTGGGTCTTGAACTTCGACTTGTTCGCCCAACCAGCACGTGAAACGTGGCGCGGATGAATGTGGGTGCTGTACTGATGCTCGGTCAGAACCGCAGAGTTGCAGTTGTGGACAACCGCATCGCCGCCAGGAATCTGGACCGCGTAGGTGTGCTGGTTTCCGACATTGAGGTTGAAGACCAGCTGGTCGGTGACACCACCGAGATCCTCGGTGGCCGTCACGGTGGAAATCCCACCGTCCGCCGTCAGCAGACCGTCTCCCGACCGGACATCGCCGGCCTGGACCCAGCCCCGGCCCTCGACCCAGAACGGGTGGTTGGAGGTTGCCACGACCGGCGGGGCTTCCGGGTCACCATCGGTGTCGATGGTGACCAGGTGCTTGACGCCGTAGCCGACGATGACGTCCAGAACGGGTTCGGCAGTACGGACGCCCGTCACCGGGTCCACGGCAGTGACGAAGTCACCGACCCGGAGCGCGGAGATCGACAGGTATCCACCGTCCGCCATCAGGACCTGGGTGCCCGGGGCGAAGGAGTTGGGGAACCGGCAGGCTCCCCCACTCGCCCGGGTGCTGACCCTTGCCCGCGCAGCCACCCGACCGACGCGACTGGCAGCCCTGATGGACTTGACCGCCGTGGCAGCAGCCTTGACGGCTGCCCCCGCCCCGACGACCTGGGCCGCGGCGGTCACCGCCATCTCGGCGGCCTTGGCCCAGTTGCCGGTTGCGGCGTAGGAGACGGCTGAGACCGCAGCTGCCGCTGCGCCGATGGGGCCTGGGATGTAGGAGGCGACTTCGGCGACCTTGGCGACAACGTTGAGGACCTTCTTGAAGGAGAAGCCCCAGTTGCCGTCGAGGTCGGTGCAGTTGACCGGGTCGCCGGTGCAGTAGTCGTACGGGCTGGCGTTGCCGCCCGGGACCGGGTCGATCTGGAGGAAGCGGCCGAGAGCCGGGCTGTAGAGGCGGGCACCCATGAGGATGTCGCCGTCGAGCGCCTCGGCGGAGCGCTGCTTGCCGCCAAGCCAGCCGTAGCGGACGCCGGCCTGGCCCTCCAGCGGGATGCCGAACTCGTCGAAGTCGAGGACGACGGGGGTGGTGAGGGCGGCGTCGGTGGTGAGGACGACCGAGCCGAAGAGGTTGGTGAGTTGGAGCTTGGTGTCTCCGGTCTTGGAGGTGGTGGCGACGAGGTCGGCGTCGGGCCCGGAGACGTTGCGGGTCAGGGTGCCCTGGGTGGTGTCCTCGATGGTCCAGCGGACCTCGTCGGAGTCGTCGCCGTAGTGGTTGAGCTTGGAGGTGGCGTTCGCCCAGGAGCCGTCGGCCTGCTTCTTGGCCGTGGTGAACGCGGTCAGGCGGTGGGCGGCGTCGACGGCCCACTGCTGCTTGGTGTCGCCCTTCTCCTGGGAGGCGACCTTGTCGTTGGCCCAGTAGGTGTTGGTCAAGCCGGTGCCAGTGGTGACGGTGCGACCAAAAGCGTCGTAGGTGAAGCCCGCGTCGGTCAGGCGGTCGGCGCTGTCGTAGGTGTGGGTCTCCTCCGTCGGGTTGGCCGCGCTGCAGGCGGCGGCGTTGCCGGTCTGCGAGGTGGCCTTCTTGGTCCGGTTGGAGTGGGCGTCGAAGGTGTACTGACGCGTCACGCAGCCGGTGGTGACGGAGGAGTGCTCGGCCTTGGTGAGGTGGCCGACGCGGTCGTAGGTGTAGGACTTGGTGTAGGTGGAGCTGGTGTCCTTGGCGACGGCCCCCTGGGTGGAGACGTCGACGCTCTGGGACCAGACGTCCTTGTTGTCCGAGGTGCGGGTGTAGGTGCGGCTGGTGGCCGCGCCGACCGCGTTGAAGCTGTCCTTGCGGACGATGCCGCCCGGGTAGGACTGTTCGACGAGCTGGCCGTCGGAGCCGTACTTGGCGGTGAACTCACCGGCGAGGCTGTCGCTGATGGAGGTCACCATGCCCCGGGGTTCCTTGGCCCGGTCGTAGGTGTAGGTGGTGAAGCCGGTCGGGTCGGAGACCTTGGTCGGCTTGCCGAACTTGTCGTACTCCGTGGTGGTGGTGCCACCGTCGGAGTCCGTGTAGGAGATCAGACGGCCGAGGTCGTCCATCACACGCGTGAGCGACTTGCCGCCCGCCGTGGTCTTCACCGCGTCGCCGGTCGCCGGGTCGTACTCGGTGGTGACCTTCGGCAGGGCCAGGCCCTCGTCCGAGGTGATCTCGATGGAGGTGATGCGGTCCGCGCCGTCGTAGGTGGTGACGCTCTTGCGGGACTTGCCGGCGTTGGTCTCCGTCGTCTCCTCGGCGTCGCCGAAGCGGGAGTACCGGGTAATCCGCTTGGCCGGGAGGGTGGTCGGCATCCGCGCCGAGTCCGCACCGGTGATCGCGCCACCGGGGCCGGTGACGCACGGGTTGCCCGCCCACTCCGGGCGGTTGGCACAGGCCGAGTCGTCCGGGTTGGCGCCGGCGGTGTAGAAGACCGTCTTCACCGTCGAGGCATCCGCGCCCGTGGCGCCCGGCTTGCGGGACTCCAGTGCACGGCCCGACGCGTCGTACTTGATGGTCGCGGTCAGCGGCGTCTGACTCGCCGCATCGGACGTGACCGAGGTCGGGGTCTTCAGGACCCAACCGGAGGTGCCGCCGATCGGGGTGCCGTAGCCGTTCTTGGTGACCCGCAGCTCGGCGTCGGTGGCGTAGCCGTCGATGCGGGCACCGTCGGTGGAGGTGGTGATCAGGTGGTAGGCCTGGCCGTCGGGCTTGCCCTCGTCGTAGGTGTTGGCGTTGTGGTCCCGGGCGAGCACCGAAGTGCCCACCGGGAGGGTCGGGTTGACGGTGGTCTTGGTCAGGGTGAAGGTGTCGAACCCGGCGTGGAACCGCTCGCCGGTGGAGGCGGCGTTGGTGCCGGTCACCAGCATCTTGAGCGAGTGGTCACCGCGGGTCAGGTGGATCGGCGCACCGGTGGTGAACGGCGCCACCGCCGGCGTCGCGGCGTACTCGTCGATCGGCGAGCCGAGGTTGGTGCCGTCGATCGACAGCTGCACGATGCCGTGGTCGTTGTACTTCGTGAGCTGGCCGCTGAGGACGTAGTCGCCCTCCTCCGGCACGGTCACCCGCACGGTGTCCTCGGCGCCGGCCGCGGTGCCGCGCAGGCTCAGCTGCGCACCGCCCGACCAGGTCAGGCCGCAGCAGTCGGCGTCCATCTTCAGCGGGTAGTTGGCACCCAGCTGGGGAAGGGTCTCCGCCTCCGAGGTGACGGTGACCGGGTTGGTCTGCCCCGCCATGGTCTCCGAGAGGGTCGCCCGGTACAGCGGGCCGAGCGTCTCGGCGACGTCCTGGCCGTCAGCGGTGTACGTGGTCCGCGAATCCAGCAAGCGGGCCCGGTCCGCAGAACCGGCCGGCAGTCCGAGCTCGGCCTCGAACCGCGCGGTGTCGGGGTGGATGCCGAGCGCGATGGAACGGTTGGTCGCCTCGAGGGACCTGATGACGTGTCCGAAGCGGTCGTACTCGCTGGTGTCGATGTCACCGCCCGAAGTCACCGACGGTGTCGCGGTGTTGACCTCCTGCCCGGAGGCGTTGAGGTAGTGGACGGTGGCCGCCTTGTAGCCGCCGGTGCCCGGGCTGGCGGCGGTGGCCGCATGGATTCCGGGCTCGTCCTCGGGGCCGAAGACGGCGGTGGCATCCGTCGGCGCGTCCGTCTGCGCCCAGGTGGCCACGGTCGGACCGGACAGGTCGTAGGGACCGCCGGCCGCCGGGGTCAGGGGGACCTCGTAAACGACCTTGGTGGCGATCTCACCGTTGACGGTGCTCTTGGTGCCGGGCACGAGACTCTCGCGGCGGACCTTGAGCAGACGCCCCTGATCGGTGTCGGTGGCGCTGGCACGACCGTAGTCGAAGGACCAGGGCAGCTCACCGGCCGGGGCGACCCTGGTGACCCGGCCCGACGTGTCGTAGCTGTAGGTGGTCTTGAGCGGGGTGGCCAGACGCGGGTCCCAGACCTGCGCCAGTCGACCCTGCTCGTCGTACGCGTAGTGCGCGACCTCCACTGCCTCCTGCTGGGAGGTGGCCGGGTTCCACGACCAGACCTTGACCGAGCGGACCCGGTCGACGTAGTCGCCGGGGGTGCCGGCCACGGCCGTCGTGACGGCCGGGTAGTCGTAGTCCATGACCTCGCAGCCGCGCGGCAGCGGGTTCAGCGTACAGCCGTTGAGGTCGTCGACCCCGGGCTCGACGGGAGCGATCACGCGCTTGGGCAGCGAGCGCCCGTCGGTGGTGTCGTAGGAGTACCGGGTGGTCGACGCGGCGTCGGGACCGGTCTCCGTCGTCACCTGGTAGACCTCGGAGCCCGCCTGACGGGAGAACAGCGTGTACGAGCCGTCCAGGTCGGAGAGCTTGTACGCGGTCCCGTTGGTCTGCAGGTCCCAGAGCTGCCAGGAGCCGCCCCAGCACGACCAGATGGTGCCGCCGAGGTTGGCGTCCAGGCACTTGCCGGACTGGCCGTTGACCAACGACTTGTTGGCCTGCAGGCGCCACTGCTGGTTCGGGCTGCCCGAACCGCAGGACCACAGCACCATCCGGGTGTTGTCGGCGGTGGCGCCCCACGGGTTGTCCAGGCAGTAGCCCATCACCTTCAGGGACAGGTCGTCCCCGTAGGTCCACTGCTGGTTGGGCGCACCGGTGCAGGGCGCGTACTGCGGGTTCACGCCGTTGCCCGGAGCGCCGTTCGGCACCTCCAGGCACTGCCCGAAGGACGTGACCAACGCGCCCGAGGGTGCGGGGACGGTGGTCAGGGTCACCGACTCCGCGCCGGGCTCGGGGAAGAAGGTCCCGTCGGTGCCCTTGGCGAAGGTGGTGACCGAGTCGTCGGTGTGCTTGATCTCGACCAGGTCGGACTCCGGGAAGGAGAGCGACCGGTACTCGGAGCCGGTGCCCGCGTCGGGGCCACCGGCCCACTGCGGGCCGAACGGGGCGACGATCTCCTTCAGCGAGATGTCGTCGAAGAAGACCTCCTTCCCGCTGCCGCCCACGTTGCCGTTGTAGAGGCGGAACCACGCCTCGGTGGCGTCCTTGGGCACGACCATGTCCAGCGTCAGCTGCTGCCAGCCGTCGGTGAACGAGGCCTTCGAGGAGGCCGTCTCGCCGTAGGTGCCACCGCTCTTGTAGACACCGACGATCTTCAGACCACGATGCGGCAGCGCGCTGGTGTCCAGACCCGTCGCCGACGGGACGTAGATCCAGGCGCTCAGCCGGTAGGTCTTGCCCGGCTTCATGCCCTGGCCGAGCGTGTACTCCGGGCCGAGCGCCGCGAAGGAGTCCCAGCCACTCGCGGCCGGCACCACCCTGAGCGAGTCGGTCGAGTTGTCGTGGCCGCGCACCGTGGAACGCTCGACCGTCGCCTGCCCGGCGGTGAAGCCGGTGGTGTCGGTGCCGACCTGACGCTGATTGGCCGTCAGACGCTCGCCCTGGGTCTCCCAGCCGCGGCCGAGGCCGCGCGAGGAGAACGTGCGCTTGACCGATATGCCGAACTCGTCCGCGTCCGTGACGTCGGTCGAGTAGTCACCGGTGAGCAGGTTGACCGCGCCGGGCCCGACGTCAGACCTGGCCGCACCGTCGGCGTTCTGGTCCACCGTCATGGTGTTCCAGCCGGTGGCCACACCGGCGCCGGAGCCGTCCTCCGGGAACATCAGGGCCCGGACCTGGACCACGCCGCCGACGTTGCCGAGCGTGTCGACCACCGTCCAGTTGGCGTGCGTGCCGAGGTCCGCCAGGCGCGGCTTCGGGTCGGTGACCGGGGTGTTGTCCGCCTTGGTCAGGTTGGTGAGCGGCACGTTGTACTCGGTCGCGCCCGGACCGCGGCGGTACTGGTAGACCACCCGCTTGAGGTCGGCCTGCGCGTCCACCGAGAGCTTCACGCGCTTCGCGGACTGGCTGCCGTCCACCGGTGAGGTCAGACCCGCCCGGCCCACCTGGAAGGCGAAGCTGGTCGCGTCCGAGAGGTTCCCCGCCCGGTCCTTGGCCTGCACCTTGAGGGTGTGCTTGCCGTCGGTGGCCGGGGTGATGGAGGTGGTGATCGTCTGGTTGGCGGCGACCGTCACCGGTGCCCCGCCGTCCAGGGTGTAGACGAACCCGATCAGGTCGGTCTGGCCGGCCACCGGCGTGAAGGTGAACTGGCCCGCCTGTCCGGCCCCGCCGTGCCACAGGCCGTCGGCCGGGTAGGTCGGCGAAGTGACGAACGGCGCACCGGGCTTGACGGTGTCCACCAGGAAGGAGGTGCCGACCCAGCCGGACTGGGAGTTGGCGTCGGAGACGCGGCCCCAGATCGAGTAGGTGGTGTCCTCGTCGAGCTTGGCCACACCGAGGTCGGCCGGCGTCACCTGGAGGTAGGTGCCCGCGGGCACGGTCCGGTAGATGCCGTTGACGAAGGTGGAGCCCTTCCAGAGGTCGACGTTGACGCCGACGTTGCCGCCGTCCGCGTCGGCCGCCAGCACCTGGAAGCGCGGGGTGGCCGAGCTGGTGTAGGCCGGGTTGCCCGGCACCGACGGCAGCACGTCCATCGAACTCGGCGTCGGCGGGACGGAGTTGTACGTCACCGACAGGTAGGGCGGTGCGGCGCCCTCCGAGGAGTAGAAGCGCTTCCAACTGAGCGAGTCCGACTCGTTGTCGGCCTTCAGACCCAGGGCGTTGTAGTCGTTGGAGTTCGCCGCCCAGGCGGCGGCCAGGTTCTTGACGTCCGCCTTGACCCAGCCGCTGCCGTCGCTGTTGGCGCACTGGTACGCGTCACCGGTGTCGGTGTCACGGGTGTCGAAGGACCACGCGTACTCCTGGCCCCAGGCGGGCTGCGCGGTCCACCGGGTGCCGGTGGAGGCGTAGTTGGTGTTCCAGACCTCCCACTCCTTCGCCGTGCAGGAGGAGGAGTGGTAGTTGTACAGGTTCAGCGTGGCGCCGAGGATCTGCTTGCCGCGGAACCCGTACGTCGGGAAGTGCAGGAACGAGCGGGCCACCGTCGTGCCGCCGTCGTACGTGCCGACCTTGAGGTCGGTCGAGGACGACTGGTCGCTGGTGGTGCCCTTCTGCACGAAGGTGTCGAAGTTGGTGCCCAGGTCCACCGTCGGGTCGATGGTGACCGGGTACACGGTCTTCGGGTCCGCGAGGAACGCGGCGTCGGCGGTGAACACCAGCTCGGCGTCCGCACCTTGACCGCGCAGCTCCATCGAGACCGCGCCGCGGTTCAGGTGCTCGCCGGACTTCTCGTCCACGGCGGCGTCCCACATCACGGGGGCCGGCACCTTGACGGTGGGCTTGTGGCCGACGTGGTCCACCAGGTGGATCGCGCCGTCGTCCTGCTTCTCGACCGAGTAACCGGTGGTGTCCAGCGGGAGGTTGAGCGTCCCGGCCTGGGAGACCGCGCTGCGGTCCTTCACCACCAGGAACTGCTCGAAGCCGGTCCGGGTGGCCTCCAGCACCAGGTCGACGCCCGGGCGGGCGTTGACGTAGGTGGCCTTGCTGCCGGACAGCTTGGGCTTGGGCAACTTGCCCAGCCAGCCGAGCTCGACCTGGGCCTCGCCGTTGCCGACCTTCACGAGCTCGCGCTCGGCGGGGGCGGCCGGGGTCTTCGGGTCGGCGGCAGGCGCGGCGGCGCGCAGCGCCGAACGGGCGGCGTGCTGCTGGGCCGAGGCCGTCGCACTGGGCGTCGCCGTGGCGGAGGGCGCCGCGAACGCTGACGGAACGTCGGCCGGCGCGGCCGGGGTGGTGCCCGGCAGGGCGTCACCGACCTGGACGGCCGCGTCACCGCCGGAGAACTTCAGGCCCTCCGGGTGCGCCTTCGGCGCGACCGAGCCGTCCGCCGTCTCGACCAGGGTGGTGTCCACCGGGACCCACGCCTCGCCGACCTTCATGCGGACCGGACCGCCGGCCACCTCCTGGGTGAGCGTGCCCTCGGGGTTGGCCCAGAGCGTGGTGTTGGCGGTCCGGGCCCCGGTCACCTCGATCCGGCGCTTGTTGAGCCGGGCGGCGAGCAGCGCCGATGCCTCGTCAGGCGCCTCGTTGACGGGCGAGGCCACCGGCGGCTTGGTGTCGGCGACGGCGACGGCGGGACTCAGCGCGCCCAGGGCGACACCGGTCTCCACCACCAGCCCGAGTGCGGCGAGCACGGCTATTCGCCGCACCCTGCGCACAGAGAAGGCTCCGCCCGCGTATGCGTGCGAAGCCTGGGAGTTGCGTAGCAAAACTACTCCCCAAGATCAGATAAAGGATACATAAGCCCATGGCATGGGCGGGGCCAACCTCTCATACGGAGGAGGCGTCCAATCTTCTGGGGGATGTCCGGCAACCGACCGTCAATGATGAAAAATCGGCCACAATCGGTCATCTGACGCCAAGTCAACTCACGACCTCCTCACTTACTTCACAACGTGCTCCTTCCAACAGGTCATGACCGTGGTCGCCGCCATGACCGAAAGGTCGACCCTCCCGCGCGCCGGGAACCCGAAAGGATCCGGCAGCCCGCTCACGTCCACGACCAGCACCATCCCGTCCTTGCGGACCACCGTCGACCCGTCGGCCCGCACGAAGGCCGCCTCCCCGAGCCCGGTCAGCTCCCGCACCACTCCCCCGGAGGCCCGCAGCCCCTCGAAGTCCGCACCCGCGTCCACCCCCGACTCCCGGACGGTGATCACCAACTCCCCTTCTCCGTAGACGTACGGGCACCTGTACACACGGCCGTCCCAGCTCCCGGCCGGTGTCGTGACCGGTTCGCTCCCGAGTGCACCGGCCAACTGCCGCAGCACGAAACCCCCGCAGACCATCCGTGACGCCTCCGAGGGCCCGGACGCCGAAGCACTGGCCGGTGCCCCGACACGGTGGTGGTGCTCCTCCGCCGGAGCACCACCACCGCACCCCGCCGACACCAGCAGGAGGGCGAGGACGGCGAGCGGCGGTCGGATGCGGCGTTGGCAGGTCATGGCCCCTCCTGGGGATGTGAACGGCCCCGTGGCCCGCCCGCCCGCCCCGTAGGAGGTGGAGGGCGGGCGGACCACGGAGCCTGACGGTGGGTCGGCCGGGCCGACTACGGCAGGCGGTACTGCGCGTTCAGCGCGGCACCCTTCTGCGGCTGGTTCTGGTCGTAGCCGCGCGGGTCGCACTGGAGGCCGCCCACGATGCAGTGGTTCACCAGGGCCGCCAGGGTCGGCGGGTCCCAGGCGTTGAAGAAGTCGTAGTGGAAGGTGAAGCCCCGTCCGCTGGAGAGGTGGAGCTGCGCCAGGTGGTTGAGGTCGGCCGGGAAGCCGACCTTGAACTCGATCATCGGCACCGCCACCGGGTGGGTGGACGGGCAGACGCCGTTGATCGGGTAGGCCATGTGGCTCTTGTGGTCGGGGGTGTCCAGGTGGATGCCGTTCCAGCAGCTCGGCGCCTGGTAGCGGATCGCCACGTCACCGCCGCCGGGGCAGGCCGTCGGCAGGTCGACGCTGTGGTAGCCGTCGCCGCACTCCCAACCGGCCACGTAGCCGGGGCTGGTGGCGAACTCGGTGGCGCTGGCCGTCGGGCTGCCGACCACGAACCGCAGGCCCGGCGGGAACGGCCGCACGCTGGTGTAGTCGGTGACCGCGCCCTTGTAGTAGATGGTCTGGAGGTTGTTCGGCATCACCGGGGTGTTGCCGTCCAGCACGGCCGGCATCCAGTACCCGGACTTGTCGCCGGGTGCCAGGCAGGTGGTGGTGCCGGACTGCAGCGAGGCGAGCGTGGAGCCCGCGGTCACGGTCGGGTTGCCGAGGAAGGTGTGCAGGTGGGAGGCGCCGGCCTTGCCCGGGTAGACGATCGGGTCGTCCGGCAGGTTGTGGGTGGCGGTGCAGTTGGCCTGGAACTCGTGGAAGTACGCGTGCGGCGGCTGGTAGGTGGAGGGCACCACCCCGGTCACCGGCGGGTCGGCGTACACGTACCCCGTGGTCGGGGTGGTGACCTGCCCGTAGACCTTGAACTCGAACAGCGAGTACCCGTAGCCGTTCGCCCGCTGGGTGGCGGTCAGCCGGACGTACCGGCCGGTGCCGGAGACCGGCAGGCTCTGGGTGCCGCCGGTGGCGGCGGCGTTCTCGTAGACCGTGCTCCAGCTGACCGTGTCCGGCGAGGTCTGGATCCGGAACGCCTTGGCGTACGCGGCCTCCCACTGGAGCTCGACCTTGCTGACCGTCGCCGGGCCGCCGAGGTCGATCTGGATCCACTGCGGGTCGCTCCACGCACTGGCCCACCGGGTGGCGGGGTCGTTGTCGACCACCGCCCCCGCCGGGAAGTTGGCGCTCTCGATCGAGGACGCCGTCACCGGCTTGGAGAGCGAGATCAGCGGATCGGCGGCCGCGGCCGCGTGCCAGGTCGCGCCGGTCAGACCGGCGAAGGCGAGCGCGGCGGTGAACGCGGCGGCCAGCGCCGCGCGCGGGGCACCGCGCGAGAGGAATCGGGGTCGCATCGGACCTCCAGGTCGGGTGGATGGGTGGGGCCCCGGACCGGGCGGGGTGGGGCAGGCCCGGGCCGGGGGGAATGTGGGGGCGCGCTCCCGCTGTTCGACCGCCCGTCGGGCGCGGAAGCCGGCCCGGGCTGACCGGCCGTCAGGAACGGAGGGACGCAGCCCCGTGACCGGCCTGACAGCCGCCGGGCCGGCCGTCAGGCCGTCAGACCGTCGAGCCGCCGAGCCGTCAGGCGTAGACGCCGAACTCGTGCAACGAGTAGCCGTAGGCGGTGCCGCGCTGGGTCATCAGCACCCGCACGTACCGCCCGCTGCCGGAGACGTCCAGGTCCTCCAGCCCGCCGGTGCCCGTCGTGGTCGCGTACCCGGTGGTCCACTGCGTCCCGTCGGAGGAGAACTGCACCTGGTACGCCTTGGCGTACGCGGACTCCCAACCGAGCCGGACGTGCCGCACGGTGGCCACCCGGCCGAGGTCCACCTGGAGCCACTGCGGGTCGCTCCACTCGCTGGCCCACCGGGTCGACCAGTTCCCGTCGGTGGCGTTGGCCGGCGGGTAGGGCGCGCCGTTGCCGTTGGCCTGGTAGGAGGAGGCGGTGGCCGGGCGGCCGGTGGAGAGGTCGGTGCCCGGCGCGGAGCCGGGCACCACCCGGACGGTGCGGGTCTCGATGCCGACGTTGCCGTGGCCGTCGTGGGCCTGGAGGTAGACCTTCCAGACCCCGAGCGTCCGGGGAGCCGTGACGGTGAAGGTGCCGTCGCCGCCCTCGGTCCACTCAGCCTGCCGGAGCCCGCCGCCACCGTCCAAGGTGCGGGTCCCGTACAGGACTTGGTAGCGGATCAGATCGGCGTCCGGGTCGGTCACGGTGGCGCGCAGGGTGAGCTTCCCGCCCGCCGCCACCGTGGCGTCGGCCGTCAGGGCGGAGATCACCGGCGGGGTGTTCCCCTGCGCCGCCGATCCGCCGTACGCCGCCGCGAGGGCGTGGAAGCCGAGCCGCTTCCACCGGTTCGGCGTCAGGTTGTACCAGACGCCCGCGAAGTCGTACTCCTGGCCGTAGTTGAACATCGTGGCGCCGAGCGCGACGCCGGGGTGGCCGGTGATGCAGCCCCAGGCCCGGGTGTAGCCGTCGCGCTTCTCCACGTCGGTCGGCTCGGTCGGGGCGCCGTTGGCGTCGTTCGGCACCTCCCACTCGCCGCGCGGGCCGGTCTCGGTGACGATGTAGGGCTTGGCGTACCCGCCGTTCAGCCAGTCCTGCCGGACGTTGCAGACCGAGCCGTAGGCGTTCACGGCCAGCAGGTCCAGGCTGGGTGTGTGGTCCCGGTAGTAGGCCCAGGCACCGGTGTAGGCGTCGGTGGAGGTGACCGGGTGGTCGGGGTCCACCGCGTGGACGGCGCGGGCGAGTTGCTCGACGAACTGCGCGTAGGCGACCCGCTGCTGCTCGACCGTGGTGCCGTTGTAGGTGTGGTCCTGCGCGGTGAGGATCACCTCGTTGCCCAGGTCCCACATCAGGACGCCGGGGTGGTCCTTGTAGGTGGTGACCCACTGGCGGACGGAGTCCAGGGTGGCGTTCTTGTACGCCGTGTCGTTCACGTAGTCCGCCCCCTGGTTGAGCCAGAAGCCGGCCACCACCTTGAGGCCGTGCGCGGCGGCCGCGTCCAGCAGCGGGCGGCTGCCCGCGTCGGTGCCCCAGGTGCGCACCGTGTTGACCCCGGCCGCCTTGAGCTCGCGCACGTACGCGACGGCGTCGGCGGCCGCCGGGCCCCAGGTCACGCCCTTCACCTGGTACGGCGCACCGTTCACCGAGAGACCCCAACTACCCTGCGATCCGGTCACCTTGACGACCGAGCGGCCGCTCGGCACCGCCGGGTCGGTCATCGGCGCCGAGGCCGGGCCCTCGGCCTTGCGGACCGTGACGGAGTCCACGGCCAGCGTCCCGCCGGGGGTCGTGGCGGCCGTCGGCGTGGTGCAGCCGCAGACCGCGTCCGGGTAGCCGCCGCCGATGCCGAGGTTGAGCACCAGGTAGAAGCCACGGTGGACGGCCCGGTCCCAGGCCGCGACGCCGACCTGCGACTCGTTCACCTGCCAGACCTGACGGCCGTCGAGGTACCACCGCACCTGCTCGTCGGCGGTCGAGCGGTCCAGCACGACCGCGTACTCGTGCACGGCGCTCCGGCAGCCCGGGCAGCTCGCCAGGCCGCTGGTCAGACCGTTCGGCTCGTTGCAGACCCCGCCCGGGTTGCTGCCGCAGTGCAGGGTGGCACCGAGCCGGTCGTGGCCGTTCACCGCCTCCAGCAGGTCCAACTCCCCTGCTCCCGGCCAGGTGTTGAGCCCGTCGCGGTTCCCCGCGCCCATCACACGGACCGACGGCCAGTAGCCGGTGGCGTCGGCGGCGTCGGGCTGACGGGCGTTCACGGTGATCATCAGCTTGCCGCCCGCCGGGGCCGCGAAGTCGGAGCGGCGGCTCTCCACCCGCCCCGAGGTCCAGGCCCCGGCACCGTCCCGGCGCGCCGTCAGGGCCAGCCGTCCGGCACCGTCGAGCCCGACGTTGGCGGCGGCGTCGGTGGCGGTCTGCACCTCGCCGGTGCCCCAGCCGGCCGGACCACCGGGGTAGGACCGGCCGGTCTGCACGGTCCAGTCGGCGGCGGCCGGCCGGGTACCGGCGGCGCCGTCGAAGGTGTCGGCGAAGACCGTGCTCCAGCCGGGCTCCTGGGTGGGTGTCGACGTGGGGGTCGGCGTGGGGGTCGGGCTGGGGGTCGGGCTGGGCGTGGGCGTTCCGCCGTCGCTTCCGTAGACCTGGAACTCCCAGAGGGAGTACCCGTACTGGGTCGCCCGCTGGGTCCCGTACAGGCGCACGTAGCGGCCCTGACCCGAGACCGCGAGCGTCTCGACACCTCCCGGTCCGGTAGTGGTCGAGTAGGCCGTCGTCCAGGAGGTGGCGTCCGCCGAGAGCTCGATCCGGTACGCCTTCGCGTACGCGGTCTCCCAGCGGATGACCACCTGACCGACGGTCCGGACCGCGCCCAGGTCGACCTGGAGCCACTGCGGATCGGCGGCCGCGCTGGACCACCGGGTGCCGGCGTCGCCGTCCACCGCGTTGCCGGGGACGGTGCCGTAGTGCTCGGTACTGGAGGCCGTCACCGGCCGGCCCTGCGAGAGCAGGACCGGCGCGGCCTGGGCGCGGGCGGACGGGAGGAACAGCAGCGCGGCCGCGGTCAGCGTGACCGCCAGCAGCAGGGCCAGGGCGGGTGGGCGCACTGGTGATGCGGGCATGGGAACTCTCCGGCGTCGGGGTGGGGGTGACCGGAACATGAACGGGAGAGCGCTCTCCCATTGCTCAGAGCGTGCTGTGCCCCCGACTCGCTGTCAAGAGTCGTACGAATAAAGGCAGATGGAGGCGCCCATGCCGACACCTCCCGAAGACGGTGGCCGTCAGCGGTAGTCCGGACACCCCTCGACGTCGCCCTCGGAAACCCCGCGCCACACTCCCTGGTACCGCCTGCCGCTCAGCCGGTCAGCCTCCCCGAGGGCCTGGACCAGCTGATCCGTGGTCAGGTGGGTGGCGGCCACGAACACCCGGCCCAGGTGACGGCAGAGGATCACCGGCCTGAGGCGCTCCTCGAACGGGTCCCCCGCGACCGCGAAGAGGTCCCGCAGCGTCCATCCCAACACCCCGGCCACCGCGCACAGTTGGTACTCGTGGTGAGGCTTCATGCCCTCGTCCTCGTAGTTCCGCACCATCTGGACCAGGGTGCTCCGGGACAGCCCGACGAACGGCAGCGAGCGGATCCCGAAGCCACGGTTGCGCATCAGCCCGGCGAACACCGTGGCGAACCCCGGGCCGTACGGCCGGTCGTGCCCGATGCCCGACTGCGTGAACGGCCCCGGCGCCGCCAGCCTCGGCAGCCCGCGCACGAACTCCTCCAGCTCAGCGAGCGCCCCGTGGTCGCAGAGGCTGGCACGGTACCCGAACTCCCTCGCCACCTCGGCGTCACGCTCCGGCGGCAGCAGCCCGTCCGGCACCTGACGGCCCGCCAGCACGTACAGGTCGGCGAGCGGCAGCTCCAGCTCGGTGGCCTTCCGGGCGAGCTCCTCCGGCGTCAGCCGGGAGCCGTTCGCGGCGATGCCGCGCAGCGCGGTGGTCCTCTCCATACCGGGACGGTACCGGACCGGCACGGCGAGGCCCCGGCCGGATGCGGGTCCGGCCGGGGCACAGGCCTTGCGGGGCTGGTCAGTTGACGGTGACCACCGGGCTGCCGGCCTGGCTGCTATCGGCGACCGGACCGTAGGACGCGGAGAAGTAGCCCTCCCCGGGGCAGAGGCCCGAGCCGCCGCTCTTGACGAAGTACTCGTTGCGGAAGGAGAGGCTGTGGGCCGTGTTGTCGGCACTGCCGGTGAAGGCGCCGCTCAGCTGGTACGTGCAGGTCAGCGTCCCGAACCAGGAGTTGAGCACGGCCGTCGCCTGGATCGGACCGGCCGAGCCGCCGGCCATCGTGACCGGGAGGCCGGCCGCGTCGCTGACCGAGACGGTGTAGGGCAGGTTCCCGACCGTCAGGCTCTTGACGGAGGTGACACCGGTGACGTTCGCCGTACAGGAACTGAAGGTCTGTCCGGTCAGCGCGGCGGTCGCGACGCCGGGAGCGGCGGGGTTGGAGGTGACCTTGGAGGTGTACTGGGAGACCGCGCAGGTGACACCGGTGCCACCGGCGGCGGTCGAGTAGAAGGTGGCCTTGGCACCGGACACCAGCGGAGCGGTGAGGACGTCGCCGACCGCGACGGCCGGGCCGGCCGCGCCGCCGGTGCTGAGTACGGCGGCGGCCACCGGCGAGGCAGGGGCCGCCGCCGAGGCCGGGAGGGCACCGACGGCGAGGGTGGCGGCCGCCGCCGCGAGGGCGAGGTGGGTGCGAGCGCGCATGGGAAAGGCCTCTTTCTCGGTAGGGGCGAGAAGGTGAACTTTCGTGCCCGCCCGAAGACTTGGGGCCCTCCGGACGGCGTCCCTACGTTGTAGGCCCGCGTCGGTGCGCGGTCAACCCTTGCTGACGAATTGTCAGCGACGGCCACCGATCCGGCAGATCCAGTGACCTCCCGCGACGTACCGCCGCCGCGCCCCGGAGGGCGCCGTCACCACCAGGTCCCCGCTCTCGTAGTCGATGCTCTCGCCGACCGCGACGAACACGGGCGGCTCCATCTCGACGTGGTAGTCGGAGTTGAGCTCGAACCCGGAGATCATCACCATACGGGACACCGGGACGTTCCGCTCGAAGGAGAAGGTCATGCCCCGACCCTCCCGCACCACCCGCCCCGCCGTCGAACGGTTTCGCGGCTTACGCCGAGTCGCCCGGGTGGACGTCGGAGATGGTCTTGCGGGTGGTGTCGAGCTTCTTCAGGACGTGGGCGACGTGCTGTTCGACGGTGCGCGGGGAGAGGAAGAGCGCCTGGGCGATCGCCTGGTTGGTGGCGCCCTCGACCAGGAGGTCGGCGACCTGGCGTTCGCGGGGCGAGAGGCGGGAGCCGTAGCCCTGGCGGCCGCGGGCGGCGGGGCGGGTGAGGCCGAGCTCGCGGAGGAGGGGGCCGCAGCGGGCGGTGTCGGCGGTGGCGCCGAGGCGGGTGAAGGAGTCGACGGCCTCGGTGAGGTGTGCGGCCGCCCGGTCCCGTTCGGTGGCCGCCAGGGCGCGGGCCAGCAGTTCGGCGGCCCTGGCGGCCTCGTAGGGGCGGCCGACGGCCCGCCAGATGTCCCGGGCGGTGGTGAGGTGCTCGACCGCCAGAGCCGGTTGGGCCTGCGCCTGGATCAGGCCGTGGGCCAGGTGCAGCTCGGCCCGCGCCCCTGGCCCGTCCCGGCCTCGCAGGCCCTTCCCCGCCTGCTCCACCAAGGCTGTCGCGGCCGCCTCCTGCCCGCAGGCGAGGCCCGCGGCCGCCGCCACCGGCAGCAGGCCGGTGGCCCGCGCCCACGCACCCGCCCGGGCCAGCAGCCGCACCGCCGGGGTGACGGTGGCCCAGGCATCCTCCGGAGCGCCCTCGGCCAGCCGGACGGCGGCCAGGCCGACCGCGGCACGGACGGCGGAGGTCACCTGGGACTCCCGTTCGCCGTACTCGGCGGCGGCCCGGTAGTGGCGCAGGGCCTCGGCGGTGCGGCCCCGGGCCGTGGCCAGCCGGCCCAGGGTGAGGCTCTGCTCCGTCCCGGCCATCGCCATGTCCGGGTACTGGTCGGCCAGTTCGGCGAAGCCCCGTTCGATCCCCTCCCACCGGCCGGCCACCCCGTCCAGCCGCAGCAGGGCGATCCGGCTGTAGCACTCCAGGTAGGGGATGTCCGCCCGGCGGGCCAACTCCCGGCTCTCGGCCAGGAGTTCGGCGGCCCGCTGGTCGTGGCCCAGTTCGATGGCGAGCTCGCCGACGTTGTAGACCGCCCGGGTGGTCTGGCGCAGCAGGTCGGTGTCCTCCGACTGCCGCGGCAGGCGGTCGAGTTCGGCCCAGACCGCCGGGTCGCCGTCCCGGGCCAGCAGGGTCAGCCGGGTGGCCCGGGCTGCCGCCCGCACGGCCTGGTCGGGGCTCGCGGCGAGGGTCTGCTCGGCGCGTTCCAGCCAGGCCCGGGAGTGGGCCGCCGCCTCGTCCCGTTCGTTCATCGCCATCGCGATCATCGCCCGGGCGGCCTTCTCCGGCTTGGACTCCAACTCGCCGATGGAGCGGGCGATCTCCTCGTAACCCGAGCGGTCGCCACCGTGGTTGACCATCAGCAGGCCGAGGTCCATCCGGATCTCGCCGCAGGTGGCGGTGGGCAGCCGGGGGTCGGCCAGGATGGAGCGCAGCACGGCGGCGTTGGCCAGGTGGTCCGGCCCGTTGACCGCGATCCGGCCGAGGGCCAGGGCGGTGCGGGAGCGGTCGCCGGCGGAGAGGTGGGGCTGTTCCAGCACCTGGTGGAGCAGGGCGGCGGCGGTGCCGGTGTCGCCCAGCGCGATGGACTGCTCGGCCGCCTCCTCCACCCTGGGCAGCCAGGCCTCGCGGTCCCCGGCGGCCAGCGTGTGGTGGGCGATCTGGACCAGCGGAGGGGGCGTCAGGGCTCGCAGCGCCTCGACGGCCTGGCGGTGCAGCCGGGCCCGCTGCGGTCCGGGCACGTGACGGTACGCCACCTGCTGGGCCAGCACGTGCCGGAAGACGTACTGCCCGCCGTGCCCCGCCCCGTGCCGGACCCCGTGCGGCGGGGGCACGTCCTCCCGCTGCGGCCCCTCTCCCCGCGCACCGTCACGGTGCCCGGTCTCGCGCAGGACGGCCGCCTGGAGCGCCTCGGTCAGCCCCTGCGCGCCGCGCTCCGCGTCGAGCCCGGCGACGGCGGCGAGCAGCTCCTCGCCGGCGGGGACGGCCAGCACGGCGGCCGCGTCCACCACGGCGGCGCCGGTCTCGGAGAGGGTGGCCAGGCGTTCGGTGACGGCCTCGCGCAGGCCCCGGGGCACCTCGGCGTGGGCCAGGTGGGCGGCGGCCTCGGCCGCCCGGCCGTGCAGGCTCTGCTCGGCCAGGGTGATCAGGTCCTCCTCGGCGACCAGCGGCAGGCCCTCGCTGCGCTGGTAGAGGGCGGCGGTCAGGTCGGGGGTGGCCTGCCCGCCGAGGGCGGCGGCGGCCAGTTCGCCGATCGCCGCCTCGGAGAGCGGGGCGAGCCGGATGACGGCGCCGCTGGTGCCGGGCGGGCGCCGGTAGGCGGCGCCGAGGACGGGGGTGCGGGGCGGCAGGTCCTCGGCCCGGTAGGTGCCGACCAGGCCGAGCCGCTCGGGCAGGTCGCGGGCGAGCAGCAGCAGGAGCTCCCGGGTGGCCTCGTCGACCCAGTGCAGGTCCTCGACCACCAGCACGGCCGGGCCGATCGCGGAGAGGAACGCCCTTACACCGTGGACGAGTTGGTACCGCTCGGCCTGGGCGTCGCGGGCCCGGGGCGGCGGGGAGGGCAGGCGGTCGGCGAGGTCGGGCAGCAGCGGGGCGAGGGCACCGGCGGTGGGTGGGACGCCCTCGGCGGGGAGCCAGCGGCCGCCCTTGCGCAGCGCGTCCATCACCGGGCCGTAGGGGAAGGGCTCGCGCAGCGGGTGGCAGTGGCCGGTGAGCACCCGGTGGCCCTCCGCGGTCAGGGCGAGCGCGGCCTCGTGGACCAGCCGGGACTTCCCGATCCCGGCCTCCCCCTCGACCAGGACCACGGCAGGCGGGTGCCGCACGGCCGCCAGCAGGAGCCCGAGCTCCCGCTGACGGCCGACGAACTCGAAGCTCCTGCCGGGGGCCGGTCGCCCGGGGCCTGCTGCCACGCGATCACCTTCCCTGTCCTGGCCACGCTAGATCGGCGCAGGTCAGGGGGCAAACGGCGAGGCCGTCCGGCGGGGCCTCCCCGCACCGCCGGCGCGGAGACTCAGCAGGCCCGGCGGGCCAGCCGACCCGGGGGGTGCGGCTGGCCCGGTGGTCAGCCGTCGTCGCGGCAGAGGCAGAAGGGGTGACCGGCCGGGTCGAACAGCACCCGGACGTGGGCCTGCGGTTGGTGGTCCGCCAGGGTGGCGCCGAGGGCGAGGGCCTCGGCCACCGACTCCTCCAGGTCCCCCACCTGGAAGTCGAGGTGCATCATCGGGCGCTGCGCGCCCTCGCTCGGGGGCCAGACCGGGGGCCGGTAGCCGTCCGCCTGCTGGAAGACCAGGAAGGGGCCCTGGGGCGAGGAGGCGACCACGGCGGTGCCGGGTTCCTCGTGGCCGAGGTGCCAGCCCAGCAGGTCGACGTAGAACCGTGCCAGCGCGGAGGGGTCGGGGGCCTCGATCGTCGTGCCCCACCACATGCCCTTGGTGCGTGATCTCATCCCGGCAGCTTCGCACGCGGCGGTGACGTGCTCACGCGGCCTCGGGCACCAGCAGCTCGGCCGTCACCTGGGTGCCGGTGGCGGTGCGCCGGATGGTGCAGCCGGCCGCGTAGGCCTCGACCAGCATCAGGCCGCGGCCGGTGCAGTCCTCGGGGCCGGTGGTGGCCTGCGGGCGCCAGTGGCCGTTGTCCCGCACCTGGACGACCACGGTGAGACCGTCGCTGGCGAGCAGCACGGCCACCTCGGGGCTCCCGCTGTGCCGCACCGCGTTGGCCACCAGCTCGGTCACGATCAGCGCGAGGGCCTCCTCGACGCTGTCGGGCACCCCCCACTGCCGGGCCAGCACCTGGGCGAAGTGCCTCAGGGCCGGGACGGCGGCGGGATCGGCCGGCATGGCGCACGCTGCCGATCCCTCGCGTACCGCGAGGTCGGGGGCGGTCTGGTCGATGGCGATCATTCGCGACTCCTGAAGGCGTGTGGGGCGGGCCTCCTGCCGGACAGCCTCGCCCGAACCCGGCACCGGATCAACCGGGGGTGCCCAAGTCACGGGTACCTATTTAATGGGCGGAGCCCCGCCTTCCGGTCCGCCCCGGCCCTCCCCTCGTCGGCCTCCGGCCCTGCTCAGCCGTAGGTCCGCGCCATCCAGGTCTGGAAGTGCGGGGCCCGGCTGATCAGCTCCCGGTAGGACTCCACGGCCGAGCGGTAGAGGGTCTCGGCCACCTCCCCGGCCCGGCCGTCCCGGCGCCAGACCAGCAGGTACCTGGTCCACAGCGGGGTGCCGGTCAGCGGCTTCACGATCACCCCGGGGATCGGCTGGATGGTGGCCTGCACGACGGAGACGCCCAGGCCCTCGGCGATCATCCGCTGCAGCTGCACCTGGTCACCGAGGAACTCGTGCACCACCGCCGGAGTGAAGCCGGCCGCCGCACACGCGGCGTGGAAGAAGCCGGGCCAGCCGGCCCCGTCGTCCGGGGTGAGGAACCAGGCCTCGTCGGCGAGCTCGGCGAGGGAGACCTCGGCCCGGTGACGCAGCCGGTGCCCGGCGGGGAGGGCCAGGAAGACCGGTTCGGTGATGATGCCGCGGTGCTCGACGGCGGCGGAGTGCGGGAGCTCCTGGCCGGGGTAGTCGACGGCCAGCGCGGCGTCGATCTCCTCGTGCTCCAGCAGGTCCACGATGGCGGACGAGGCGTAGACGCTGCTGACGGTCAGCGGGACCTCGGGCAGCTGGCCGCGCAGCCGCCGGACCAGGCCGGGCAGCACGGGCGTGTTGGTGGCGGCCAGCCGCAGGGCGCGTCCGGTCGGTGCGGCCGGGGCCTCGTCCTCCCGGCGACCGATCCGCTCCACGGCGGCGAGCACCTCGCGGGACCGGGCCAACACCTGGGCGCCGTACGCGGTGGGCTTCACGCCGGTGGGCGTGCGCAGGAACAGGTCCTCGCCGAAGTGCCGCTCGATCCGGCCGAGTTGGGTGCTGACGGCCGGTTGGCTGTGGCCGAGCACGGCCGCCGCCCGGCCGAGGCTGCCCGCCTCGGCGATCACGCACAGGGTGCGCAGGTGCCGCAGCTCCAGTTCCACGCGCGGTCCCCCATCTCCTCGGGTGAGCACCACTGCTCCCGCCGGGAGGTTATGGGAGATCCGCCGTCCCGCCAAGAGCCCGAGGCGAACCCGTCGAGCGCGGCCGAAACCCGTCCCGACCTGCTGAAACACCGTCCGGAGATTCCTGTTATCCGGCCCGCTCCACTTGCTCTCCCAAGGGTCGGATGCGGCCGGACCGCACTGCCGCCGGGGCCGGACGTGCCGGACGGCCCGGCCCACCGTGCTGGGCCGGGCCGTCCTGCGTACCGGGCGGTGCGGGTTACCCACTCCCCGCTCCGCCCGGGGTCCCGCCGGTCACGCGGGGGTCGGTCAGTACGTGGTGACGACCGACGCCCCGCTGAACCCCTGCTGGGCGTAGAGGCTGATGTAGTTCCAGCCCGCCGGCGGGTTGCTGATGGTCAGGGTCTCGGCGTTTGTGGCGCCGGTGGACCGCGCGGTGTACGAGGTGCTGGTGGCCCAGCCGTTGGCGTTGTAGTACAGGTCGGCGTTGCCGGTGCCGCCGGTGCTGGTGATGGTGAGCTTGGGGGTGCCGGCCGGGAGGTAGATGTACAGGTAGGCGAGGTTCCCGGTGGTGGCGGAGAGGTTGGAGCGGCCGCAGTTCTTGTCGAGCTGGCGGCTGTCCGCGTTGGTGCACTCGTTCGCCGGCGGGGTGGTGACGGTCCCGCAGTTGCCGGCGTTGCAGGCGGTGAGCCAGCTGTTGAAGTCGGCGTCGTAGCGGGTGCCGATGGTGGACTTCAGGTAGGTGTAGGCGCCCGCGTAGTCGCCGGTGCGGTACTTGGCGAGCACGGCGTCCACGTCGGAGCGGTGCGACTGGAGCATGTAACGGGTCGCCAGGTAGCCCCAGTTGTAGGTGCGGGTCTGGTCGGTGTTGTCGTAGGTGGTGTCGAAGAGCGTGGAGAGCGCGTAGCGGTGGGTGCCCGCCTCCGTGATCGCGTCGTCGTACTTGACGCCGCGGTAGTGGTAGGAGACGTACTCGGCGAAGCCCTCCACCCACCAGATGATCGGCTTGACCTGGCCGGCGTCGAAGTCGCCGTAGGTGTCGAAGCGGCCGTCGAGGTAGTGGGTGTACTCGTGGTTGAGGTTCCAGATCTGGAAGGCGGGGCGGACCCACTCAGCCTCGTACGCGATGAAGCGGGCCTGGTTGCCCACCGTCGCCGGGTTGCCCTCCAGGTACATGCCGCCGTTGTCGGTGTCGATGCCGAAGATGACGCCGGCGTAGGTCTGGTAGTCGCTGCTGGAGTCGAAGACCGAGACCTCGAGGTTGGTGTTGTTGTCACCGGCGACGGGGCCGTTGTCGCGCACCAGGTTGTGGAAGAAGGCGTCCTGGTTGGCCAGGCTGGTGCAGGTGGCGCCGAGCTCGGCGGCGCTCATCTGCTGGGCCTGGATCTTCAGGCTGGGGCTGCAGGTCTGACGCACGGTCAGGATGGCCGCCTTGACCCGGTTGGGCAGGTCGCAGGTGCCGTAGTACGAGCAGTTGGCCTGGTCGTACTGGTCGGCCATCTCGGCCACGCCCATCCAGAGCGCGGAGGTGCGGCCGGTCAGCTGGCTCTGGTCGAGCAGGTGCTTGGCCAGCGGGCGGACGGTGGGCTGGAGCGGCGCCTCCTGGAGGAAGCGGCCGAGCTCGCGGCCGGCGTTGGAGACCAAGTAGCCGGTGTCGGAGCCGAGCTTGGCGTTCCACTTGGTGGCGAACGAGTCCAGCTGGGTGAGCACGCTGGTGTCGTTCTGCACGGCGGTGACGAACTCGGGCACCTGGTGGCCGCGCCAGAGCACCGTGTAGACGTTGTTGACGGCCGCCTTCATGCCCCAGTACGCGTCGTACGAGGTGCCGTAGCCGTTGAGCAGGCGCTTGACGACGTACAGGTAGCGGGCGTTCTCGCCGGAGCTGTCGATCAGCGTGACGGCCTCGCTCAGGATGTCGCCGTTGGCGTCGGTGACGTCGCTGGAGCGCGGGGCCGCGTAGAAGGCGTCCAGCGCGGGCCGGATCGCGTTCTTCAGCGTGGTGCCGTAACTGCCGACGGCGCCGGAGTTGTAGAACTGCACGTAGTACCCGGCGCGCAGGTAGAGCACCAGCTGCGCGGTCGACGTGGTGTTGTTGCCCGGGTAGTTGACGGCCACGTCGCGCAGCGCGTTGGCGATGGTGACCATCTGGGCCTCGCGGAACGCCTTGTTGGCGTCGGTGCCGGTGAGGGTGAACAGCGTGTTCACGCAGTCCACCGTGGCGCCCTTGACCGCCGTCACCAGCGCGCTTCCGGTGCGGGAGGTGAAGTCCGAGGTGTTGCAGGCGGCCGCGGCCTGGGCGCTCGGGGCCTGCTGCGTCTTGGACTTGACGTCCACCGCGTCCTGGGTACGGGGCGCGGTGCGCGGCGCCCGCAGGCTGAGGTCGAGCTTGGCGTCCTCCTTGGCGTGCGCCGCCTGCTCCTTGGCCACGGTGGCCGCGGCGGGCTGCGGGGCCGGGCGGCTGGGGCCGGCGGTGCTCGCGCTGTTCGCGCTGCTCGGCGCCTGGAACGGGCTGTTGGGGACAGCCTGGCTCTGGGCCGAGAGGGCGCCGAGCGCCATCGTGCAGGTGAGCGCCGCTGTGAACAGTGCTCTGGGCATGCGTGTGAAGCGCATGGTGAAGGTCCTCCGACAGCAGTGGGGGGTGCTGGGTGACATGTACCATTGCACGCCCATTGGCTGTTCAGGAAGGGGATAACCCCCAACTTGTCCGGGCCATAACAGCGTTAGCCCTCGACCGGGACCAGGCGTGGCCTCCCACCTCCGGGCCCTCCGTGTCCCTAGGATCGTCCGGTGCCGTCGCACCGACGGGCGGAGGAGGGGAGTGCCGGATGAGCACCGCGGACGAGGTGGCCCGGGCGTACGGGCTGGTGCCGCTGCCCGCCGAGGGCGGGCGGTTCGACCGGATCTGGGCCGGGCCCGAGGACGCCGCCGGCCGTCCCGCCGGTTCGGTGATCCTCGCCCTCCTCGGCCCCGGACCCGGCGACTTCTCCGCCCTGCACCGGCTCCCCCGGGACGAGGTCTGGCACTTCTACCGGGGCGATCCGCTGGAGCTGCTGCTCCTCCACCCGGACGGCACCGACGAGTTGGTGCTCCTCGGTGGCGACGGCCCCGCCCCGCGCGTCCAGCACGTGGTGCCCGGCGGCAGCTGGATGGGCGCCCGGGTCGCACCCGGCGGCGGCTGGTCACTGTTCGGCGCCAGCATGGCCCCGGGCTTCCTCCCCTCGGACTACCACGGCGGCACCGCACCCGAGTTGGCGGCCGCCTACCCGCAACGGGCGGAGCTGATCCGGCAGTTGTGCCGCCCTGACGGGCCGCTCACCATGGCGACCGACGACCACTGGAAGGGCCGCCGTGACTGACCCCCGCCACCCCTCGGGCTCCGGCGGTGCCGACCCCCTCGGCCTGGCCGGCCTGGCCGTCCTCGTGGTCGGCGCCACCGGCGGGATCGGCGCCGGCGTCGCCGAACGCTTCGCCGAGGTCGGCGCGGCAGTGGTCCTGCACGGCCGCCGCTCGACCCCGGCGCTGGCCGGGATGGCCGACCGGATCACCGCCCGGGGCGGCCGCGCCGCCACCGTCCACGGCGACCTGGGCAGCGAGACCGAGACCGCCCTTGCCGTCCAGCGCGCCGCCGAGCACCACGGCCGCCTGGACGCCGTGGTCAACTGCGCGGGCATCCAGCCCGTCACCGCCCTCGACCAACTCACCGACTCCGACTGGCAGTCGGTGGTCGACACCGACCTGCACGGCCCCGTCCGCCTCACCCGGGCCGCCGTACCCCTCCTCCCCCCGGGCGGCTCCATCACCCACCTGGCCTCCATCGAGGGGAGCCGGCCGGCCGTCGGCCACGCCCACTACGCCACCGCCAAGGCCGCCCTCCTGATGTTCGCCCGCGCCGCCGCCCTGGAACTCGGCCCCCGCGGCCTGCGGGTCAACACCGTCTCGCCCGGCCTCATCGACCGCCCCGGCCTCACCGAGGCCTGGCCCGACGGCGTCACCCGCTGGCGGAGCGCCGCCCCGCTCACCCGCCTCGGCACCCCCCGCGACGTCGCCGACGCCTGCCTCTTCCTCGCTTCCCCCCTCGCCTCCTGGATCACCGGCCACGACCTGGTCGTCGACGGCGGCGTCGGTGCCCGTCCCGGCTGGTGACCGGACGGCCGTGCCCCGGTCACCCGACGGTGCGCCGGGACGGACGGCCCGCCGCCAGGACGGGGCTGTCGTGCTGGTACGGCAGCCCGACGGGTGCCAGGTCGCCCGGGTCGGCACAGCCCACGTGGGCGAGCCGCACCACCCGCAGCCGGTGGAACGCCGAGGCACCGGCCGGAGCCGTGTACGGTCGCAGACCGGGCACGCGCCGGCTCGGCAGGAACAGCACCGGCGCGTCCGGGCGCAGCAACACGTCCAGGTCCAGCAGGAGTTGTTCGGTGCGGCCCGGTGAGTAGCCGCTGACCAGCGCGAGGGACAGCCGCGGCAGGCCGAGGGTCGGCAGGAGCAGCGCCTCGGCACCGAGGTCGGTTGTGTACGGCCCCCGGACGCCGGACGCCGCCCGGCCGGTGCCGAGCGTGAAGGCGGGCGTGTGGCGTTCGGCCAGCCGGTGCGCCAGGCAGGCGGCCCGCTCACCGACGGCCAGGACGGCCGCGGTGGGTCGCCACCCGGTGGACTCGGCGACGGAGCGCCGCAGGAGCAGGGCGCACTCCTGAGGGTGGCGGCTGCCGCAGCGGATCGGGACGGGCACGAGGGCGGGCGTCACGCTCGGGACTCCTGGACGGGTGCTCGGCCCCGCGGCGGTGGATCGCACTCTGCCTTCGGTACCGGACCGGATCCCGCGGGGCCGCGGACTGCCCAGGCCGGGCTCCGCCGCGTACGGCGTGGTCATCGGACGGTGAGGGTGCCGCCCATGAACGGGTGGATGTCGCAGAGGTACGGGTAACTGCCGGGGGCGGCGGGGGCGGTGAAGGTCGCGGACGCACCGGCCTCGACCCGGCCGGTGTCGAAGGCCTTGCCGGTGGCGGAGACGGTGTGCGGAGCACTGTCCTGGTTGGCGACCACGATCCGGGTCCCCGGGGCGACGGTGAGGTCGGCGGGGGCGAACGCGAAGTCCTTGATCGTGAGGTTCACGGCCGAGGCGGTGGAGGTCTCCCCGGTCGGGGGCGAAGTGCTCACCGTGGCGACCGGGTTGACCCGGGTGGGACCGGTCGAGCCGGAACAACCCACCGCGAGCATCAGCAGGACGGTGACCGCAGCGGCGATCAGGGCACGGGCGGGGGATGTGTGCACGGGCGTGCTCTCCAGGTGCAGGGCCGGGGCAGGGTCGCGCGATTCCCGTCCGCGACCCTGCCCCGGAGTCGTCAGACCGTCAGGAGGCTGGGGCTGGCGGCCTTGTCGACGGGCAGGAAGTCGGCCGGGACGGGGTACTCGCCCAGCACGTAGTGCAGGATCGCGGCGTGCATCGCCTCCACCGGCGCGATGGTGGCGGCGGTGGCGATCCCTGCCGGGCTGGTGACGTTGTAGGTCGCGAACAGGTAGGTCTGCGCGGCCTGGTCCTCCAGCTGCAGGGCCAGCTTGGCGACCGACCCGACGTCGGTGACCTTGCCGAGGGCCGCGGTGACGTCGGCCTGGTTGGACAGCGGCACGTTGGTGACGGCGGGCTTGCCCGCCCCGGTGAGCACCGCGTTCCAAGCCTTGGCGTGGTCGGCGTGCTGGGCCATCGCGGTGGTCACGAAGGTGGCCACCGCCGACGGCACGGTGCCGAGCTTGCCGGCCTTGGCCGCGTCCAGCGCCGCCTGGTAGGCGCCGACCGCCTGGTTCTCCAGCGCGGTGGCCAGCGCGACCACCTTCAGGTCACCGGTGTACTGGCCGGAGGCGGACGCCATCGGCGAGCCGGAGCCGCTCCCGCCGGAGGCGGACGGGGACGCGGTCGAGCTCTTGGGGTCGCTGGAGCAGGCGGCCAGCACCATCGCCGCTCCCACCCCGCCCACGCCCAGCAGGAAGCGGCGGCGGCCCTGGTCCGCCAGGCCCTGATCGTGGCGGCGGGTGCGGATCTCCTCGGCGAGGTCGACCGCGCT
>NZ_JBSFGS010000016.1:0-214543 GCF_053596675.1 Kitasatospora sp. NPDC001664 | reverse complement strand
GGCAGGTGGGCGGGGTGGCCGGGCAACGCCCCCCGGCCGCGCCCCGGCGCCGTGCCGGCGGACCTGCGGACCCCGGAGCCGCCCGGCCGCCACTGAGGCGCCGCAGGCCGTAGCCCCCGCCCCGGGTGCGGGAAAAAATCTCTGATCTTCTCGGCTCCACCCGTGCTACAGTCGAAGCAGTTGCAGTTTTGGTTCCCATGAACGTATGTGTGCGCCTGCTGGTACCAACCAACAGGCGCATTTGTTTTGTCCGGTGTTTTGTCTCCGGATGGGGATCGCGGCTACTTGGAGCCTACGAGGTGTGGGTTCCTTGCCCCAGTTTTTAGAGGAGACGGTTATGGCTACCGGCACCGTGAAGTGGTTCAACAGCGAAAAGGGCTTCGGCTTCATCGAGCAGCAGGGTGGCGGCCCGGACGTGTTCGCCCACTACTCGAACATCCAGGCCAACGGCTTCCGTGAGCTCGTCGAGGGCCAGCAGGTCGAGTTCGACGTGACCCAGGGCCAGAAGGGCCCGCAGGCCGAGAACATCCGCGTCATCGGCTGAAGCTGATCCACGCGAGAGCGAGGGCCCGTACCGCTCGGTGCGGGCCCTCCCTCATGCCGCCGAACGGCCGGGGCGGCAACACCTTCCTGACGGCCGATCACCAGGACGATCGCCACGCGCGCACCCATGTGCCCGCCGGTGGCCATCGGACGTCCAGGACGGAGTACCACCCCGTATGAGCACCCCCGCACGTCCGCCGCGCGCCCGCCGCGGCCCGCAGCAGTCCGCCGACCGCGCCCAGGCCCCGAGCCGCGAGCGGTCCGGCGAGCGCACCCAGCAGTCCCGCACCGGCGGCCGCGGCCAGCAGGGCGCCCGTGGCCAGCAGGGCGGCGGCGCCCGCCGCGCCCCGCGTGCCCGCACCGCTCCGCAGGCCCCCGCCGACTTCACCGTGGTCGAGGGCACCCCGGCCCGTCCGCCGGCCGCCACCTTCGCCGAGCTGGAGATGCCCAAGGGCCTGCTCTCGGCGCTCGGGCAGCAGGGCGTGACCGAGCCCTTCCCGATCCAGTCCGCCACCCTGCCGGACTCGCTGGCCGGGCGCGACGTGCTCGGCCGCGGCCGCACCGGCTCCGGCAAGACGCTGGCCTTCGGCCTGTCGCTGCTGGCCCGCACCGCCGGCAAGCGCGCCTCCGCGCGCAGCCCGCTGGCCCTGGTGCTGGTGCCCACCCGCGAGCTGGCCCAGCAGGTCACCGACGCGCTCACCCCGTACGCCACCGCCGTGAACCTGCGGATCGCCACCGTGGTCGGCGGCATGTCGATCAACCGCCAGGCCAACGCGGTGCGCCGCGGGGCCGAGGTGCTGGTCGCCACCCCGGGCCGCCTCGACGACCTGATCAACCGTCAGGACGTGCAGCTCGGCGACGTGCAGATCACCGTGCTCGACGAGGCCGACCAGATGGCCGACATGGGCTTCCTGCCGCAGGTCACCAAGCTGCTGGAGCAGGTCGCCCCGGGCGGGCAGCGGATGCTGTTCTCCGCCACCCTGGACCGCAACGTCGACCGCCTGGTGCAGCGCTTCCTGACCGACCCGGTCACCCACTCCGTGGACCCCTCGGCCGGTGCCGTGACCACCATGGACCACCACGTGCTGCAGCTGGAGGCGACCGACAAGGTCTCCGCCGCCGCGCACATCGCCTCCCGCGAGGGGCGCCTGATCATGTTCGTGCACACCAAGCACGGCGCCGACCGCCTCGCCAAGCAGCTGCTGGCCAGCGGCGTCCGGGCGGCCGCGCTGCACGGCGGCAAGTCCCAGCCCCAGCGCAACCGGGTGCTGGACCAGTTCCGCGACGGCCACGTCACCGCGCTGATCGCCACCAACGTGGCGGCCCGCGGCATCCACATCGACGGCCTCGACCTGGTCGTCAACGTGGACCCGCCGATCGACCACAAGGACTACCTGCACCGCGGCGGCCGCACCGCCCGGGCCGGCGAGTCCGGCACCGTGGTGACCCTGGTGCTGCCCGAGCAGCGCCGCGAGGTCAGCCGCCTGATGACCACGGCCGGCATCCGGCCGACCATCACCAAGGTGCGCCCCGGCGACGCCGAGCTGGCCAAGATCACCGGTGCCCGCACCCCGAGCGGCGTCGCCGTCACCCTGGCCCCGCCCGTGGTGGCCGCCCCGGCCGCCGACCCGAACGCCGCCCCGGCCCAGCCGCGCCGCCGCGCCCCCAAGCGCTCCGGCCTGCCCGCCGACGTGGACATGAACGGCAACGCCCGCCGCCCCCGCCCCAAGCAGCGGATCGGCGCCGGCGGTTCCGGCTCCGGTGGTTCCGGCGGCGGCCGCACGGCGGCCGGCTTCATCGGCAAGTCCTCCGGCCGCAACCCGGGCTCCGGCTCCAAGAGCGGCTCCAACTACGGCACCGGCCGCCAGCGCCGCAAGTCCGACTGAGCGTCGGCACGGGCTCCCCACAGGGGCGGTGGACCTTCGCGGTCCGCCGCCCCTGTGGCGTTCGCGTGCACGTTCCGTCACGGACGCGCACCGGAACGGCCGTCGGGGGTGTGCTACGTTCTGCGCCGCCGCAGGATGGCGGCTGACGACGGGGCACGGGGGAAGGAAGCCTGACATGTCGGGTGGGTACCAGGTCGATCCGGAGGCGATACGGCGTTTCGGCCGCACCTCCGAGGAACGGGCGGCCAGGCTGCGGGAGATCCGGGCTCGCCTGGGGGCGCACCAGTTGCCCGCCGGCGCGTTCGGCAAGCTGCCGGAGTCGGACGAGATCACCCGGGACTACCAGGAGCGCAGCGAAGCGGCGATCGAGAACACCGGTGCCGCTGCCGAGTCCATGGAGCGGCTGGACGAGTACGCGCAGGGCCTGGCCCGCTCCTACGACGGCATCGAGCAGGGGCTCTCCGACGAGCTGACCACGATGGCCGGGGGGACGGGCGCATGAGCGGCGGACCGGCCTCGCAGGCGGCCAACGCCTACGCCAAGGTCAGTGACTGGATGAGCCCGCTCGGCAGCGTGATCGACGAGATCATGCGGCCGATCGTCGAACCGCTCGCGGAGATGCTGGAGTTCGTCACCGGCGACCCGGAGGGGCTGCTGGAGGCGTCCAAGCTCTGGAAGGAGCAGGCGGACGCGCTCCGCGAGGTGATCGCCGACCAGCGCCGGGACCGGGCCGCGCTGCGGCACGAGTGGACCGGCGAGGCCGCCGACCGCTTCCAGCAGGAGCTCGACACCTTCGAGCGGGGGCTGGAGGAGGAGGCGGACGACATGGAGAACACCGCCTTCCAGTTGGAGGAGGCGGCCGAGCAGTGCCGGTTCGCCCAGGAGATGGTCGAGACCGTCATCCGCGAGCTGATCGAGTGGGCCATCATCAGCCTGGCCGCGGCGGCCGCGTTCAGCGTGGTCACCGCCGGCGTCTCGCTGGCTGCCGAGGCGGCGGCCGCCGCTGCCGAGGGGGCCATCGCCAGCGCCCGGATCGCCATGCTGGTAAGGAAGTTGGCGACCGCCCTGGAGAAGGTCGCGAAGGCCATGCAGAAGCTCAAGGAGATCTCCGCCGGCCCGCGCGCCAGCGTGCTGCGGCCCTCCACCTGGCGGAACCCCGCGATGCTCCAGGCGTACGCGGCGAAGAAGGTGGTCAAGACCGTCGGCAAGACCGCGCTCGGCGCGGTCGGCCTCACCGGCGATCCGGTGGGCGAGGCGGGGCAGACCGCGATCGAGCAGGGCCTGATCTACGGCGCGGACGAGGCGGACAAGCGGATCAACCCGCAGAACCTGCCCCCGACCGTAGAGTTGAGCCCCGAGGAGCGCAAGCGGCGCTTCGACCAGGCCTTCGGCTGACGGCCGGTCGGGTCGACGGGGAGGGCGGGCCGATGCTGGAGAGCGTGCGGGTGGTGGTGCA
This sequence comes from Kitasatospora sp. NPDC001664, assembly GCF_053596675.1. Classification (NCBI taxonomy): domain Bacteria; kingdom Bacillati; phylum Actinomycetota; class Actinomycetes; order Kitasatosporales; family Streptomycetaceae; genus Kitasatospora; species Kitasatospora sp. NPDC001664. Next base: position 210,658 of record NZ_JBSFGS010000016.1, on the reverse strand, counting down.
GCCGCTGCTGGAGCCGGGCGAGAAGCTGATCGAGGCGGCTCGGGTGACCTTGGTGCCCGGCATCCCGCGGCCACCCGAGCAGTACCTGACCCCGGCCCGGCCGAGTGCGGTGGAGGAGCGGCTGGCCAAGCCGTTCGGCCTGCTCCGTCGCGCCTACACGGCCGTCAATCCGCTCTCCAGCGCGGTCGGTGCGGTGGAGGACCGGATGGTGGGCGCGGTGCCCGACTCGGTCTTCCACGGCACCGGGATGGGCGGAGGCTGGGAGAGCGCGGCCGGCCGGTTCGTGATCCGACTGCACACCGAGGGCGGCCACACCAGCGGCCTGTTCGCGGTCACCGACCGGCGGGTGGCGGTCGCGGTGGACCGCTCGGCGCTCTGGCAGCTGTTCAGCGAGGAGTACGCGCTGCACTGGGCCGTCCCGCGCCACGAGGTGCGGGAGCTGCGGCGCAACGCCACCGGCGTCCTCCAGCGCGGGCGGATCGACCTGCTGTTCGCGGACGGCTCCTGGGCCGGGGTGACGGCCGATCTGCCGCGCAACGCCGACCCCTTGGTGGCGGCCTTCCACGGCTGAGCGGGCGTCAGGAGGCGGGGAGGCCGGGGCGCCGGGAGATCGGCACGCCGGGAGCTCAGCAGGTCCGGGCCAGGCCGCGCAGGCGCTCGGTGGTCTCCTGGTCGCGCGGGGAGAAGACCACCAGCTGGAAGCCGTCCGGGGCCTGCAGGACCAGCTGGTCGATCCGGAGCAGGCCGAGCGTCTCGTGGGCCAAGTCCTTGGCGGTGCCGGAGCGTTCGCTGATCTGGTGCTCGTCCAGCCAGCGGCCTGCCTCCGGGAAGTGCGCGCGCAGGCGCTCCAGGGTGGCGGCCAGGGCCGGGCGGTCGCCGGCGGCGGCGCGCAGCTGGGCGATCAGGCGGCGGGCGTGCTGCTCCCAGTCGACGGTGCGGTCACGGTTGGGCCGGTGCGCGAAGGCCAGCCAGGCCAGGTTGCGGTCGGCGGGGGCGTGCCGGGAGAAGGTGAACAGGGCGTCCGCCTCCGGGTTCCAGGCCCGCACCTGCCAGTCGGCGTCCATCAGGAAGGCCGGGGCCGGGGACTGAGCGGTGGTCAACCGGGCCAGCGGGCCCGGCAGTTCGGCGGGAGCCGGGTCCTGGGCGGCGGACGGGTCGGAGGCCAGCCGGAACAGGTAGTCGGTCTCCGCCCGGTCCAGCCGCAGGGTCCGGGCCAGGCTGCCCAGCACCTCGGCGGAGGGGTTGATCCTGCGGCCCTGCTCCAACCACGTGTACCAGGTCACCCCGACCCCGGCGAGCAGCGCCAGCTCCTCCCGGCGCAGGCCCGGCGTGCGCCTCCGCACCCCCGGGGCGAGGCCGACCTGCTCGGGGGTCAGCCGGGCCCGGCGGGTGCGCAGGAAGTCGGACAGCTCGCTGCGCCGCAGCTCGGTGACGGTCATCTGGTTCCCCCTGGTCCTGGTAGCGCCACTACCAGTATCACCACGCACTGCTGCGTTCCGGCGCCGGGCGGGAGGGTGGAGGCATCGCAAGGACGCAGCACCGCTGGTGAAGCAGCACCGCTGGTGTAGCAGCACCGCTCTTGAAGGAGTACCGAGATGACGAACCGTCCGATCCGTGCCGCCGCCGTGGCCGTGGTGGCCGCCGCCCTGCTGGGCACCGCCGTGGCCCCGGCCGTGGCCGCCCGCCCCCGTCCGCAGGCCGTGGCCTCCGCCCCCGTGCTGGCCGGGCACGCCGACAGCCTGCACCCCGAGGACGCCGTCTGGGACGCCGGGCACGGCCGCTTCCTGGTCGGCTCGATCCGGCACGGCACGGTCTCGGTGGTCCGCCCCGACGGCTCGGTGCGCACCCTGGTGGACGACCCCGCCAAGCTGGTCTCGGTGATCGGCATCCAGATCGACCGGGCCCGCAACCGGGTGCTGGTCGCCAACGCCGACCCCGGCTTCGGGCTGCGCCACGACGCGGCGAAGGTGGTCGCGGGCATCGGGGCCTACGACCTGGAGACCGGGCGGCGGATCTTCTACACCGACCTGGCGGCGGTGGCCGCCGACGGCGGGCGGCACTTCGCCAACGACATGGTGCTGGGCCCGGACGGCGAGGCGTACGTGACCGACTCCTTCGCCCCGGTGCTGTACCGGGTGCGGCCGGACGGCCGGGCCTCGGTGATCCTGCGGGACCAGCGACTGGCCGCTCCGGTGGGCGGCTTCGGGCTGAACGGGATCGTGCGGCACGGCCGGACGCTGCTGATCGCCAAGTACGACGACGGCACGCTGTGGCGGGTGCCGGTCGACCGGCCGGAGGACTTCCGTCAGGTCCGGCTGACCGGCCCGAAGGCGATCGGTCTGGACGGTCTGTACAGCGCCTCCGAGGGCCGCCTGCTGGGCGTCACCAACACCCTGGGCGGGGCCGGGGCCGACACCCTGGTGGACATCCGCTCCACCGACGGCTGGCGCACCGCCGTCCTGACGGCCCGTCCGTCCGCCGACCCGGCGCCGACGGCGGTGGTGGCCGGCCCGCACGGCTCCGTCTTCACGCTGTCCGGCCGGATGGACCTGCTGTTCGGCGGCACCACGGACGACCGGTTCACCCTGCGTAGGCTGTGACCCATGGAACTCGACGCGCAGCGCCTTGACGAGCAGAGCCTCGGTGAGCAGGAACGGTGCCTGGACGAGCTGCTCACCGCACTCGGCCTGGCCTGGGACGAGCCCGCCGACCCGCGCGTCGAGGCGCTGGCCGCGCGCCAGCCGCTCTACCCGCAGTACCACCGGGTGGGCCACAAGCGGCAGTTGGTGTTCCGCGCCCTGGAGGCCGGGCCGCGGCAGCGGGTCCTGGAGCACTACCCGGCGCTGCTGCGGGCGGTGGCCGCCGACCCCGACCCGAGCTCGCCGCGCTTCCTGGTGGCCGTCCTCGCCGACGCGGTGGGTCCGCGCCGGGCCCGGGCCGACCTGGACGCGGCCGGCGCCTCGGCGGCGGCGCTGCGCTGGGCCCTGCCGGACTAACGCACCACTTCGGGCACGGGCCGGACGTACGACCGGTCGGTGAGGGCGAGCGCCTCCGCCGGGCCGGCCGCGCGGAGCACCACGTCCAGGACGGCGTCCGGGTCACAGGCGTAACCGCCGCTGGCCCAGGCCGGGTTGGCCTCGACCACGGCCCAGCTGCCGTCGGCGAGCCGTCCGACGTCGACCACGGCCGCACTCGGCAGGCCGCCGGTGGCGAGCACCTCGGCGGCGAAGGCCAGGGCGGCGGGCGGCAGCTCCGGGGAGACCGCCAGCTCACCGCCGACCGCGTAGCGGCTCGCGGTGCGGACGGTGCCGTCGAGGACGAACAGCCGGTACTCGGTGGCGAACGTGACCACGTCGCTGACCAGGACCGGGGTGTCGTCGTCCAGGGCGTCCTGGCCGGGCAGGCCGCTGCCGTCCGGGTAGACCCGGGCCGCGAAGAGCTTGTCGCCCGGTGGCTTGAGGAAGGCGGGGCGGCGCAGCTCCCGTGCCTCGGCGAGGGTGACGGCCGCCACCTGACGCCCCAGCAGCTCCTGCGGCAGGGTGGTCAGCCAGTCGTCCGGCGGCTCCAGCGGCGCGACGCCGAGCACCCCGGCCGCCACGTCGGCGAACAGCGGCCCGCCGTACAGGTGCGCGGGCCGCACCCCGGCCAGCTCGGACGGCACCTCCCAGCGCACGGCGGTGTGGGCCGTGAGCCCGCGGCGCCGGGCCCGGGTCAGCAGCTGCAGACCGGTCTCGTTGATCCGGGGGGCGAGCAGGAGAAGCGTCATGCGGCCCATGCTGGCCGACCGGGGCGGTCCTGACGAGTGGATTCTCCCTGGCCTGACGGGATGTCAGGATGATCGAATGGAAGTATGACCACGATGCGTACCTCCCTGGGCCCGCTGAAGTTCACCGACGGCCGCTGGGCGCTGGGTGATCCGGAGCGCCGGGGCGGGGGCGCCTGGGTGGAGTTCCGCCCGGAGGGGATGCTCGCGCACGCGCGGGACGGCGGGGAGGAGCTGCTGCCCTGGACCCGGATCATGAACGGCATGGGGGTCAGGATCGGTGCCAGGTACACGCAGCACGGTGCTACCGTCAGCCCGCTCGGCCTGGTCGCCGCGATGCCCGGACCGTTCCGTGGGCGCGGTGGTGGCTACCTGCACATGACGGTGCGTCACCCCTACGACGACCACACGGTCTTCTTCGACCGCCACCCGCACTGGTACGCGCTGATGGAGGTGTCGATCCTGGAGGCACTGCTCGGACACCTCACCGAGGCCCAGGAGTTGCACCGCCTCGCCGACGAGGCCTGGCTGTCCCGGGTGGTCGAGCGGGTCTCCCGGCGGAGGTGGCAGACCCGCTGGCAGATGCACCGGGCGATCGCCGAGGCGCTGGCGGCCGGCGGAGTGGCGGCTCCGTGACGGACCAGGCGCCGGCCGACCCGGCGGTGGCGGACGAGGCACTGGCCTCCCAACCGGTCGGCTACTGGGCCGGGCTGGCCCACAAGGTGGTGACCGCGCACCTGCGGGACGCGATGGCCAGGATCGACGTGACCCAGCCGCAGTACTGGGTGCTCAACCGGGTGCACGGCGGGCCGGCCGCCCCGGCCCGCGCGGAGGCGCTGGCCCAGCTGACCCCGATGGCGGCCGGGCCGGACGAGATCGGGCGGACGGTCGACCAGTTGCTGTACCGGGGCTGGTTGCGCTCCGACGCCGAGGACCGGCTGTACCTCACGGACGACGGCGAGGCGGCGCGGCTGAGGCTGCGGGCGCTGGTGACCGAGCTGAGGGCGGTGGTGCACGAGGGCGTCGACGACCAGGAGTACGCCGCCGCCCTGAGGGTGCTGCGCCGGATGGTGGCGAACGTCCGCGGGGCCCGGGCGGCCGAGGAGCCCTGGACGGCCGAGCCGCGCTAGGCGGCGCGCAGGGCGGTGTGGCGGGCCTGGTCGTAGCGGTGCAGGAGCAGTTCGGCGATCTCCGGGGCGGCGCCGAGGACCGGGGCGACCAGGTCGACGCCGGCGGTGCGGGCGGCCTCGGTGATGCGGTCGGGGAGCAGGCCGGGGGCCAGCAGGTAGGGGGCGACGGCGAGTTGGCGTACGCCCGGGGTGGCGCGCAGGGCGGCGATGGCGTCGGCCGGGTGCGGCGGGACGGCGGAGGCGTGGGCGACCTCGACGGCGGCGAAGCCGCGGGTGCGGCGGTACTCCTCGGCGACGGCGCGGGTGGCGGCGTTGGCGGTCTGGTCGGAGGAGCCGGCGGCGGCCAGCACCAGGCCGGTGTGCGGGGCGTCGGCGAAGTCCAGCCCGGCCTCGGTGAGGCGGCGGTCCAGGGCGGCGAGCAGCAGCGGGGAGGGGCCGAGCACGTCGGCCAGCGGGAGAGTGGTGGCGCCGGCCTCGCGCAGGGCGGCGGGGATGTCGCTGCGGGCGTGGAAGGCCCGGTTGAGCAGCAGGGGGACGGCGACGGCGCCGCGCAGCCGGGGCGCGACCTGGCCGAGGCGGGGCGCGCAGTGGTCCAGGTAGGCGGTGGTGACGTCCAGGTCCGGGCGTAGAGCGCGGACCCGTCCGGAGAGGGCCTCCACCGTGGCGGCGTGCCTGGGGTCCCGGCTGCCGTGGGCGATGAGCAGCAGGGCGGGGCCGCCCGCGCCGCCGCCGGGGTGGCGGGGCGCGGGCGGGCGGCCGTGGTGCAGCAGCATCGGAGCGGCCTTACCGGGTGCCGTGCAGCAGACCGCGGTTGCGCAGCACGCGGCGCTCCAGCGGGCTGAAGACGAGCAGGTCGATGGCGACGCCGACGATCAGGATGAGGATGATCCCGAGCAGGACGCCGGACATGTCGGCGAACTCGCGCTGGTTCTCCAGGTAGCGGCCCAGGCCGATGCCCAGGTCGGGGGAGGCGGCGATGAGTTCGGCGGCCATCAGGGAGCGCCAGGAGAACGCCCAGCCCTGCTTGAGGCCGGCCAGGTAGCCGGGGAGGGCGCCGGGCAGCAGGATGTGCCGGGCCTGGACGAGGCCGCTGGCGCCCATGGTCCGGCCGGCCCGGAGCAGGATCGGCGGCACCTGGTCGATGCCGGCCACCAGGCCGTTGGCGACCGAGGGGACGGCGCCGAGCAGGATGACGGCGTACATGGTCTGGTTGTTGACGCCGAGCCAGATGACGGCGGCGGGGACCCAGGCGACCGAGGGCAGCGACTGCAGGCCGGAGAGGATCGGACCGATCGCGGCGCGCACCGGCTTGACCTGGGCGACCAGCAGGCCGATCGGGGTGCCGATGACCACGGCCGCGACGAAGCCGGACAGGCCGCGCCAGAGGCTGGTCCAGATGATGCTGAACAGGGTGCCCTGGCCCCAGAGGTCGGCGAGCGAGGCCCAGACCATGCCGGGGCTGGGGAGCTTGTACTCGTCGGTGAGCTCCAGGCTGAAGGCGCTCTGCCAGACGACCAGCACCAGGGCGATGGCGATGACCGGGGGCAGGGCCTTCTGACGCAGGGTCACCAGCAGCGGGGTGCGGGTGGCGACGACCGCGTCCAGGGCGTCCAGGCCGGCGCCGACGTCGGCGCTGCTGGGGCTCGGGCTCTTGTCGAGCAGGGGGGTGGTCTCAGTGCTGGCCATGGCGGCGGATCTCCCCACGCAGCTCGTCGGTGATTTCGATGGACAGGTCGGCCACGCCGGCGGACTCGATGCGGCGGGGCTGGGGCAGGTCGATGCGCCACTCCTTGGCGACCCGTCCGGGGCGCGAGGAGAGCAGGACGACCCGCTGGGCGAGGCGGACGGCCTCGCGCACGTTGTGGGTCACGAACAGGACGGTGAGCTTGCGCTCCGCCCAGATCCGGGTGAGCTCGTCGTGCAGCACGTCGCGGGTGATGGCGTCGAGCGCGGCGAACGGCTCGTCCATCAGCAGCACGTCGCTGCCCTGGGCCAACGCCCGTGCCAGCGCGACGCGCTGGCGCATGCCGCCGGAGAGCTCGTGGACGCGCTTGCCGTGCGCGCCGTGCAGGCGGACCAGTTCGAGCAGCCGCTCGGCCTCGGCGCGCCGCTCGGCCTTGGGCGTGCCGCCCAGGCGCAGGGCGAGCTCGATGTTCTTGCCGGCCGTCAGCCAGGGGAAGAGCGCGTGCTCCTGGAACATCAACGCGGGCCGTCCGCCCGCGAGTTGGATGTCACCGGCGGTGGGCTTGTCCAGCCCGGCCACCAGGTTGAGCAGGGTGGACTTGCCACAGCCCGAGGCGCCGAGCAGGGTGACGAACTCACCCGGGGCGACGTCGAGGGTGATGTCGTCCAGCACGTGGGTGGCCGCGCCCGGGCGGCCGAAGGACTTGTGGACGTGCGAGATCCGGACGGCGGGGACGCCGGTCGGGACCTCGGCGCTCTGCGCGCTCTTCGAGGTGGTCAGTGCCGTGGTCATCTCCGGGCACCTCCTGGGTGACTGGTCTGGCGGCTGGCGAAGGGAGTGGGAGCCGGGGTCCGGCCCCGCCCGGCCCGTTTGACTGGGCATCGACCGGGCTGGGCGGGGGCACGGACCTCGGAGCTTGACGGGCGCTGCTTACTTGGCGCTCAGGCCGGCGTCCGCGACGGCGGCCTGGCTCTTCTCCTTGAGCACCTTGTTCAGCAGGGTCAGGTCGTAGATCCCGGCCAGGTTGGGCTTCTTGAGGAGACCGGCGGTCACCGCGTTGTCGGCCTCCTTCTGCAGGGTGGAGGCCAGCGGGTCGTCGATGAAGTCGATGTCCGCCCACGCCGGGTCGAGGATGGCGGGCTCCAGCGCGTTGCCGGCCGCCTCCTTGATGGCGGCGTTGGCGGCCTCCTTGGCCTTGGCCGGGTTGGCCTTGATGTAGGCGTTGGTGTTCACCGAGCCGCGCAGCACGGCCTCGACCACGTCCGGGTGCTCCTTGAGGAACTTCTGCGAGACGATGATGTTGGTGATCACGAACTTGTTGTCCGGCCAGAGGGACTTCTCGTTGAGGAGCTCCTTGGCGCCCAGGGTGACCAGCTTCGAGGCGGTGGGCTCGGGGACCCAGGCGCCGTCGATGGAGCCGGACTTGTAGGCGTCGGGGGTGACCTTGTTGTCCGAGCGGACCACCGAGACGTCACCGGCGCCGGAGTTGGCGTCGACCTTCCAGCCCTTGCCGGCCAGGAAGGAGAGCAGGGCGACGTCCTGGGTGTTGCCGATCTGCGGGGTGGCGATCTTCTTGCCCTTGAGGTCGTCCACCGACTTGATCTTGTCGGGGTTGACGACCAGCTTGACGCCGCCGGAGGCCGAGCCGCCGATGATCTTCAGGGCCTCGCCGTTGGACTTGGTGTAGCCGTTGATGGCGGGGGAGGGGCCGATCCAGCCGATGTCGATGGAGCCCGCGTTGAGCGCCTCGATCTCGGCGGGGCCGGCGTTGAAGATCTGGGTCTTGATCTGGGTGGCGCCGAGCTCCTTCTGGATCAGGCCCTCCTTGAGGCCGACCAGCGGGGTGCCGTGGGTCAGGTTGGCGAAGTAGCCGATCTTCACCGTGTCCGCCGAGAGCTTCGCGGCGCCCGCCGAGGAGGCCGGGGCGGCGGCGGGCGCCTTGTCCTCGCTCTTGGAGCCGTAGCCGCAGGCGGAGAGCAGGCTGATCGCGGTCAGACCGGCCACGGTGGCGGCAGCGGTCCGTCTGAAGCGGGCGGAGGTGCTGTTCTGCGCAGTCATTGCTTCGTCCTCTGGCAAGTTCATGGAAGAAAGAAAGAAAGTCGGGCGTGGGTGCCTGCGGATCCGGAGCGACCGCCGCTGTGGGAAGCGGCCGCCCCGGTGACAGGGGCTCAGAGCCCCTGTCCGCCTGCACATCGCGTCAGCCCGCCCTGGCCACTGCCGAGGACGCCGCTGCCGATGCGGCCGCCTTCCTTGTCCATGCCCGAGAACGCGTCGCTGGGCATCAGACCCAGTCCTCCTCGTCCGGTTCCTGTGCGTTGGGAGTGGTGTCGAAGGCCTCGCCCGCCATGCCGGCGGTGAGGGTGGTGCCGTCGGCCGGGTCGATCAAGAGGAAGGACCCGGTACGGCGGTTGTCGGTGTAGGGGTCGAGCGCGAGCGGCTCCGCCGTGCGCAGGACCACGTGCCCGATCTCGTTGACCTCCAACCCCTGGGCGCCGGAGCGCCGTTCGAGGCTGTCGATGTCGATGCGGTAGGTGATGTCCTTGACGATCGCGCGCACCGTGCGGGTGGTGTGCTTGAGCAGCACCTTGGCCCCGATGGTCAGCGGGCGCTCGTTGAGGTGGCAGACGGTGGCCTCGACGTCCTTGGTGGGGACGGGAGTCGCACCGGCCGCGATCAGGTCGCCGCGGGAGATGTCGATGTCGTCGGCCAGACGGACCGTCACCGACTGGGGGGCCCAGGCGATGTCGGTCTCGGTGCCGAGCGCGTCGATCCCGGTGACGGTGGTGGTCCGCCCGGCCGGCAGCACCGTGACGGTGTCGCCGACGCGCAGCACGCCGGAGGCCAACTGGCCCGCGTAGCCACGGTAGTCGGGGAGCTCGGCGGTCTGCGGACGGATCACGTACTGGACCGGGAAGCGGGCCGGCTCGTCGCTGGGGTCGGTGCCGACCGGCACGTTCTCCAGGTGCTCCAGCAGGGTCGGGCCGCCGTACCAGTCCATGTGCGCGGACGGCTCGACCACGTTGTCCCCGGCCAGGGCCGAGATCGGGACGGCGACGATGTCCGTGACGCCGAGCGAGGCCGCGTAGGCGGTGAACTCCTCGGCGATGGCCGCGAAGACGGGCTCGGCGTACTCGACCAGGTCCATCTTGTTGACCGCCAGCACCACGTGCGGCACGCGCAGCAGGGCGGCGACGGCCGCGTGGCGGCGGGTCTGCTCGACCACGCCGTTGCGGGCGTCGACCAGCACCACGGCCAGCTCGGCGGTGGAGGCGCCGGTGACCATGTTGCGGGTGTACTGCACGTGGCCGGGGGTGTCGGCGAGGATGAACCGGCGCCGGGCGGTGGCGAAGTAGCGGTACGCCACGTCGATGGTGATGCCCTGCTCGCGCTCGGCCCGCAGACCGTCGGTGAGCAGCGCCAGGTCCGGCGCCTCCTGACCGCGGCTCAGGGAGGCGCGCTCGACGGCCTCCAGCTGGTCGGCCAGCACGGACTTGGAGTCGTGCAGCAGGCGGCCGACCAGGGTGGACTTGCCGTCGTCGACGGATCCGGCGGTGGCGAAGCGCAGCAGCGAGGTGGCGGTTGCTTCCTGGGTGGTGCTCATCTTAGAAGTACCCTTCGCGCTTGCGGTCTTCCATCGCGGCCTCGGAGAGCTTGTCGTCGGCGCGGGTGGCGCCGCGCTCGGTGAGGCGGCTGGCGGCGATCTCGGTGATGATGTCCGCGTTGGTGGCGGCGTCGGAGTCGACGGCGCCGGTGCAGGACATGTCGCCGACGGTGCGGTAGCGGATCAGTCGGGTCTCGACCTGCTCGGTCTCCTTGGGCCCGCCCCACTCGCCCGCGGTCAGCCACATGCCGTCGCGCTTGAACACCGCGCGCTCGTGGGCGTAGTAGATGCCCGGCAGCTCGATCTGCTCGCGCTCGATGTACTGCCACACGTCCAGCTCGGTCCAGTTGGAGAGCGGGAAGACGCGCACGTGCTCGCCGGCCGCGTGGCGGCCGTTGTAGAGCGACCACAGCTCGGGGCGCTGGCGGCGCGGGTCCCAGGCGCCGAACTCGTCGCGCAGGGAGAAGACGCGCTCCTTGGCGCGGGCCTTCTCCTCGTCGCGGCGGCCGCCGCCGAAGACGGCGTCGAACTTGTGGGACTCGATGGCGTCCAGCAGCGGGACGGTCTGCAGCGGGTTGCGGGTGCCGTCGGGGCGCTCGCGCAGCCGGCCGTCGTCGATGAAGTCCTGCACGTTCGCCACGTACAGCCGCAGGTTGTGCTTGGCGGCCACCCGGTCGCGGTACTCGATGACCTCGGGGAAGTTGTGGCCGGTGTCCACGTGCAGCAGGGCGAAGGGGACCGGCGCCGGGGCGAAGGCCTTGAGCGCCAGGTGCAGCATGACGATGGAGTCCTTGCCGCCGGAGAAGAGGATCACCGGCCGCTCGAACTCGCCCGCCACCTCGCGGAAGATGTGCACCGACTCCGCTTCGAGCGCGTCCAGGTGGGACAGCGCGAACGGCGACTCGGTGAGCTGCGGGGTGTGGGTCGCGGTGGTCATGCCAGGCCCCTCTCGGTCAGGAAGGCGTACAGCTCGGCGGCGGACTCCTCCACCAGGCGGCCCTGCGTCTGGAGCCTCAACTCCGGTGCGGTCGGGGCCTCGTAGGGGTCGTCCACGCCGGTCAGGCCGGAGATCTCACCGGCCGCCTGCTTGGCGTACAGGCCCTTGACGTCCCGCTCGGAGCACAGCTCCACCGGAGTGGCCACGTGCACCTCCAGGAACTCGGTGCCCAGCTCGGCGTGCCGCTCGCGGACGGCGGCCCGGGAGTCGGCGTAGGGGGCGATCACCGGGGCCAGGACCTTCACGCCGTTGCGGGCCAGCTTCTCGGCGACGAAGCCGATCCGCGCCACGTTGGTGTGCCGGTCCTCCTTGCTGAACCCCAGCCCCTTGGACAGGAACTCACGGATCTCGTCACCGTCGAGGACCTCGACCTTGTGGCCCTCGGCGCGCAGCCGCCCGGCCAGCGCGAAGGCCAGCGTGGTCTTGCCCGCGCTCGGCAGCCCGGTCAGCCACACCGTGGCGCCGCGCTCGCAGGGGGCGGCCTGCGGGGCCGCCTCTGCGGCTCCGTCGGCGGCCAGGGTGTGGACTGTGCTCACGGGTCGTACTCCTAGGGGTGGTTGACGGTCGGTCGGTGGATCAGAGGTGGATGCCGCACTCGGTCTTGCCCGAGCCGGCCCAGCGGCCGGCCCGGCCCTCCTCGCCCTCGCCCGGCTTGGCGGTGCAGGAGAGCGGCGAGCAGCCGATCGAGGTGTAGCCCTCCCACAGCAGCGGGTTGAGCAGTACCCCGTTGGCGGCGACGTAGGCGTCCACGTCGTCCTGGGTCCAGCGGGCGATCGGGGCGATCTTCACCTTGCGGCGCTTGGCGTCCCAGGCCACCACCGGGGTGTTGGCCCGGGACGGCGACTCGTCCCGGCGCAGGCCGGTGGCCCAGGCGTCGTACGCGGCCAGGCCGCGGTTGAGCGGCTCGACCTTGCGCAGCGCGCAGCAGAGGTCGTTGTCCCGGTCGTGCAGGTTCGGCCCGTACTGGGCGTCCTGCTCGGCCACGGTCTGCAGCGGCTTGAGGGTGATGACGTTGACCGGCATCACCGCGGCCACCGCGTCCCGGGTGCCCAGGGTCTCGGCGAAGTGGTAGCCGGTGTCCAGGAAGACCACGTCCACCCCGGGGAAGACCGAGGAGGCCAGGTGGGCCACCACGGCGTCCTCCATCGAGGAGGTGACGCAGAACCGCTTGCCGAAGGTCTCGGCGGCCCAGCGCAGGACCTCCTGCGCCGGGGCCTCCTCGAGGTCGACGGCGGCCTTGGCCGCTATCGCCTCGTAGTCAGTCACGCTGCTCATGCCCCCTCCTCGCTGGCGCTCGTCGGGTGCTTCGCACAACGCGCAGCTTGATTGATTCGCTCGCTACGCTCGCTCATGTGCCGTTCCCCCGTGGGTGGTTGACAGCAGGCCCAGGTACTTCAGCTGGAACGCCCGGCGGCAGGAGTGGCACTCCCAGGCGCCGTGGCCGGCCTCCGAGGGCCGCAGGTCCTCGTCGCCGCAGTACGGGCAGTGGAAGGGTGCGGCGCGTTCGCTCACGACAGCTGCTCCTCACTGGCCCGGGCCGTCCACTGGGCGAAGCGCTCGCCCTCCTGACGGTCCTCCTGGTACCGGGTCAGGACCCGCTCCACGTAGTCCGGCAGGCCGTCCTTGGTGACCTTGAGGCCGCGGACCTTGCGGCCGAAGCCGGCCTCCAGGCCGAGCGCGCCGCCCAGGTGGACCTGGTAGCCCTCGACCTGCTCGCCGTTCTCGTCGGTCACCAGCTGGCCCTTGAGGCCGATGTCGGCGACCTGGATGCGGGCGCAGGCGTTCGGGCAGCCGTTGATGTTGATGGTCAGCGGCTCGGCGAACTCCGGGAGGCGGGCCTCCAGTTCGTCGATCAGGGTGCGGCCGCGCTCCTTGGTCTCGACGATCGCCAGCTTGCAGAACTCGATGCCGGTGCAGGCCATCGTGCCGCGGCGGAACGGCGAGGGGGTGACCCGCAGGTCCAGTGCCTCCAGGCCGGCCACCAGCGACTCGACCCGGTCCTCGGGGATGTCCAGGACCAGCATCTTCTGCTCGGCGGTGGTGCGCAGGCGGTCCGAGCCGTGCTCGGCGGCCAGCTCGGCGATCTGGCCGAGCAGCTTGCCGTTGACCCGGCCGACCCGCGGCGCGAAGCCGACGTAGAACTTGCCGTCCTTCTGGCGGTGCACGCCGACGTGGTCGCGCCAGGTGCCGCTGGGCTCCTTCGGCGCGGGGCCGTCCACCAGCTGGTACTTGAGGTACTCGTCCTCCAGCACCTGGCGGAACTTCGCCGGGCCCCAGTCGGCGACCAGGAACTTCAGCCGCGCGCGGTTGCGCAGGCGGCGGTAGCCGTAGTCGCGGAAGATGCCGATCACGCCGCCGTAGACGTCGGCCACCTCGTCCAGCGGGACCCAGGCGCCCAGGCGCACGCCCAGCTTGGGGTTGGTGGAGAGGCCGCCGCCGACCCAGAGGTCGAAGCCCGGGCCGTGCTCGGGGTGCTCGACGCCGACGAAGGCGATGTCGTTGATCTCGTGCGCCACGTCCAGCAGCGGCGAGCCGGAGATCGCCGACTTGAACTTGCGCGGCAGGTTGGAGAAGTCCTTGTTGCCGATGAAGCGGCTCATGATCTCGTCGATGGCCGGGGTGCCGTCGATGATCTCGTCCTCGGCGATCCCGGCGACCGGGGAGCCCAGGATGACGCGCGGGGTGTCGCCGCAGGCCTCGGTGGTGGACAGGCCGACCGCCTCCAGCGTCTGCCAGATCGCCGGGACGTCCTCGATCCGGATCCAGTGGTACTGGACGTTCTGGCGGTCGGTCAGGTCGGCGGTGCCGCGGCCGTACTTCTCCGAGACCTCGGCGATCGCCTTCAGCTGGGCCACCGTCAGGCGGCCGCCGTCGATCCGGACCCGGAGCATGAAGAACTCGGCGTCCAGCTCGTGCGGCTCCAGGATCGCGGTCTTGCCGCCGTCGATCCCCTCCTTGCGCTGGGTGTACAGACCCCACCAGCGCATCCGGCCGCGCAGGTCGGCCGGGTCGATGGACTCGAAGCCGCGCTGGGCGTAGATCGTCTCAATGCGCGTCCGCACGTTGAGACCGTCGTCGTCCTTCTTGAACTGCTCGTTGGCGTTGAGCGGGGTGCGGTGCCCGAGACCCCACTGGCCCTCGCCACGGTGGCGGGTCACCTTGCGGGCGGCCGCGGGGCGGCGCACGGGGGCGCCGGCGGCCTGGGGCTCGTCCGTTTCGGGGGTGCTGGCCATGGTGAAGTCCTTACGGCAGTGGCTCTGGGGGCGGCTGCGGGGCTTCCGGGCACGGACCTGCGACGACCTGCGGGTTCTCCGCGAGGTACGGGGGAGCAGTGACCTTGCCAGGGGCTCGCGCATCCGCAGCGGCGGGGACGGCGAAGAGGTTCGCGCCGGCGTGCGGTGGAAGGCGGCGGGGTGGGCTCAGGTCACCGGACAGATGGCGCTGGACACGCGAAGGAGATCGACGTGAAGTCGACCTACTAGGGTGGTTCCGGCGCTCGGCATGGCAAGAGATTCGCACGCCGCACGACCCCCGGTCCACCAACGTCCGGATGGTGGACTCGTGAGTTTCGCTTCCTGAGACACCGCCCGCTCCGCCGCAGCCCGGGCGCCTGGTGAGACCCCGTCAGGTTGCACGTGGGTCAGCCGCCCCGGGACCGATAGGTTAGGGGCGTGCAAGCAGCAGGGGAAACCAGCAGGACGGGGGCCGAGCGCCCCTCCCGGCGCCGCCGTCGCGGACGGCGCCGCCGCGAGTCGACGTGGCGCACGACCGCCTGGACGCTGGTCAAGGACACCACCAACACGTGCGTCGAGTACCGGGTCACCGGACTCGCGGCGGAGGCGGCTTTCTTCACGCTGCTCTCCATCCCCCCGCTGCTGCTCTGCCTGGCCGGCACCCTGGGCTACCTGGACGACATCCTCGGCGCCGGCACCATCCAGAAGCTGGAGCAGGACATCCTCCAGGCCAGCGCCACCGTGCTGGCCCCCAGCTCGATCCAGCAGATCGTCCAGCCGCTGCTCGACAGCGTCTTCGACGAGGGCGGCCGGCCCGACCTGATCTCGATCGGCTTCCTGCTCTCGCTCTGGTCCGGATCGCGGGCGCTCTACATCTTCATCGACACCATCACCGTGATGTACGGCCTCGACGGCAAGCGCGGCATCGTGAAGACCCGGATGATGTCGCTCGGCCTCTACCTGGGCGCCCTGGTGATCGGCTCGCTGGTGCTGCCGCTGCTGCTGGCCGGGCCCGGGCTGGTGCGCAACGCGCTGCCGGACTCGGCCGGGGTGATCGACGCGCTCTACTGGCCGGTGGCGATCATGCTGCTGGTCGTCTTCCTCACCACCCTCTACCACGTGGCCGTGCCGGTCTCCACGCCCTGGCGGGAGGACATCCCCGGCGCCCTGGTGGCCCTGGTGGTGCTGGTGGTGTGCAGCGTGCTGCTCCGGCTGTACCTGGTCAGCTCGATCGAGGGCCGCTCGGTGTACGGGCAGCTGGCCGCGCCGGTCGCGGTGCTGCTCTGGATCGGCGTGGTGGCCCTCGCGGTGCTGATCGGCGCCGCGATGAACGCCGCGCTGGACCGCCGCTGGCCCACCACCGAGACCGCCGACGCCCGCGCCGCCAACGAGCGCGCCAGCGAGGAGGCCGCCGCCGCCGTGGTCCGCGAGGCCACCGCCCGCCGGGCCGTGGAGCGCGCCCGGCTGGCCCGCGAGCTCGGCCTGGGCGAGGGCCACGAGGACGACCTGGACGAGGACGACGAGGGTGACCACCCGCCCTCCGAGTACCCCGAGCGCTGGGCGGACTTCCTGCCCCCGGGCAACCTGCGCGGCCGTCTCGGCAACGCCGGGGCGCACCGCCGCCGCCGTCCGCCGCCCCCGCCGGACAGCGACCGGCCGGGCGGCTCCTGGCACGTCTGACGGGCGGTGGAAAAAAGGGGTGCGCGGGCGTGCGGCGGTTCGCTATCGTCGCCCGGGCCGGGGGCGTACCGCCCCCTGTGAAAGCCGTTGAGTGAACAAGGAGGTGACGACCGTGCTGACTGTCGTCGTCGCGGACTCCGTCCGCACCCAGAAGGTCCTCGTTCTCACCTCCGTGGTCTCCGGCTGACACTCCTTCACCACCCGCGCCGCGCGCGGGACGCCGGGGCCACCCCCTCGAAGGGTCACCCCGAAGTTGAACACCTCCACCACCTCTGACCGCTCGCTGTCCGGCTACGGCTGGAACGACGAGTGGGCCTCCAAGTTCTCCCTCTTCGCCGGCACGGACCTGCGTCCGGGCCGGGTCACCCGGGTCGACCGGGGTCTGTGCGACGTCTTCCTCGACGACGACGGCTCCGGCGCGCCCGGCACCGTCCGGGCCGACCTCCGCCCGGTGCGGATCTCCGATCCGGCCGAGTGGGTCTGCACCGGCGACTGGGTCGGCGTCGACCTGACGACCGCTCCGCTGCCGAGCGTGGCGAGCGTCCTGCCCAGGACCACCGCGATCATCCGCAGCACCGCGGGCAAGCGCTCCGAGGGTCAGGTGCTCGCGGCCAACGTGGACACCGTCATGATCGCCGTCTCGCTGGCCGCCGACCCGGACCTCGGGCGGATCGAGCGCTTCGTGGCGCTCGCCTGGGAGTCCGGCGCCGAGCCGCTGGTCGTGCTGACCAAGAGCGACCTGGTCGGCGACGCCGACTTCGTCCGGGACGACGTCGAGGGCGTGGCCCCCGGCGTCACGGTGCTCGCGGTGAGCGCCGAGACCGGCGAGGGCATCGACGTGCTCCGGGCGTGCCTGGGCACCACCAGCGCGCTGATCGGCCAGTCCGGCGCGGGCAAGTCCACTCTCACCAACGCGCTCTCCTCCTCCGAGGCGATGGTCGTCCAGGCCACCCGTTCGGTGGACGAGAAGGGCCGTCACACCACCACCACCCGCGAGATGATCCCGCTGCCCGGCGGCGGCGTGGTCATCGACACCCCGGGCCTGCGCGGCGCCGGCCTGTTCGGCGGCGAGGGCCTCGCGACGGCCTTCGCCGAGATCGAGGAGCTGGCCGCCGACTGCCGCTTCCACGACTGCCGCCACGCCGGGGAGCCGGGCTGTGCCGTGCAGGCCGCGCTGGAGGAGGGCACCCTCCCGGTGCGCCGCTGGGAGAGCTACCAGAAGCTCCAGAAGGAGAACGACTGGATCGCCTCCCGGACGGACGCCCGGCTGGCGGCCGAGCGTCTGAAGAAGTGGAAGACCATCACCAAGTCGGTCCGGGCCGGCGGCTCGCCGAAGAAGTAGCGCGAGCGAGGGCCGCGACCCGGAGCGGGTCGCGGCCCTCGGCCGTCTCACGGTGGCGGTACGCCGTCTCACGCCTCGGGCAGCCGCCCGGTCCGGATCACCTCGGCGTACCAGCGCGCGCTGTCCTTGGGCGTGCGGCGCTGGCTGGCGAAGTCCACGTGCACCATGCCGAAGCGCTTGCCGTACCCGAAGGACCACTCGAAGTTGTCCAGCAGCGACCAGAGGAAGTACCCGCCCACCGGCGCCCCGTCCGCCGCCGCCCGCCGGACCGCGTCCAGGTGCCCGTGCAGGTACGCCACCCGCTCCGGGTCGTGCACCGCGCCGCTCGGGTCGCTGTAGTCGTCGTAGGCGGCGCCGTTCTCGGTGACCAGCAGCGGCAGGCCGGGCAGTTCGTCCCGCAGGCGGGTGAGCAGCTCGTAGAGGCCGTCCGCGTCCACCGGCCAGCCCATCGCGGTGCGGCTGCCCTCGGCGGGCAGGAAGCGCACGCCCTCGTCGGCGGGCCAGGGGGAGATCTCCCCGGCGTGGCCGTCCTGGCGGGCGGCGGGTGCCGACGGGTCGTCGGCGCCGACCACGGTGGGCGTGTAGTAGTTGATGCCGAGCGAGTCGACCGGGCGGGAGATCTCCGCCAGGTCGCCGTCGTGGACGAAGCCCCAGTCGGTGACGTGCGCGGTGTCGGCCAGCACGTCGGCGGGGTAGCTGCCCTTGAACACCGGGTCCAGGAAGATCCGGTTGGCCAGGCCGTCGATCCGGCGGGCCGCGTCCAGGTCGGCGGGGGACTGGCCGGCGGGGCGGACGGCGGCCAGGTTGAGGGTGAGGGAGACCTGCGCGGAGTCCGGAAGCTCGGCGCGCAGCGCGGCCGTGCCCAGGCCGTGGGCCAGCAGCAGGTGGTGATGGGCCGTCAGCGCCTCCACCGGGCTGGTCCGGCCGGGGGCGTGCACCCCGGAGCCGTAGCCGAGGAAGGCGGAGCACCAGGGCTCGTTGAGCGTGGTCCAGGTCGGGATGCGGTCGCCCAGGCGGCGGGCCGCGACGGTGGCGTACTCGGCGAAGCGGTACGCCGTGTCGCGGTTCAGCCAGCCGCCCGCGTCCTCCAGCTGCTGCGGCAGGTCCCAGTGGTAGAGCGTGACCACGGGCGTGATGCCCTTGCCCAGCAGCTCGTCCACCAGACGGTCGTAGAAGTCCAGCCCGGTCTCGTTGGCCGGGCCGGTGCCGCCCGGCCGCACGCGCGGCCAGGAGAGCGAGAACCGGTAGGCGCCCAGGCCGAGTTCGGCCATCAGCGCGACGTCCTCGCGGTAGCGGTGGTAGTGGTCGCAGGCGATGTCGCCGGTGTCGCCGTTGCGCACCTTGCCGGGGGTGCGGCTGAAGGTGTCCCAGATGGACGGGGAGCGGCCGCCCTCGGCGGCGGCGCCCTCGATCTGGTACGCGGCGGTGGCCGCACCCCAGACGAAGCCGGTGGGGAAGTCGGTGGGACGGTCGGAGCGGACGGGGGCCGGTAGGGCTGCTACGGACATGTCGCCTTCCATGGGTGACTACGGTAGAGGGCTCAGCCCTTGACGGCGCCCTGCATGATGCCGCCGACTATCTGACGGCCCAACAGGGCGAAGACCAGGAGCACGGGGAGGGTGCCGATCAGGGTGCCGGCCATGACGATCGACTGGTCCGGCACGTAGCCCTGGCCGAGCGACTTCAGGGCGACCTGCACGGTCGGGTTCTGCGAACTCAGTGCGACCACCGGCCAGAAGAAGTCGTTCCAGGTGGCCATGAAGGTGAGCATGGCGAGCACCGCCATGCCGGGGCGGGCCACCGGCAGCACGATCGAGCGGAAGATCCGCAGGGACGAGGCGCCGTCCATCCGGCCGGCCTCGATCAGCTCGTCCGGCAGCGCCTGGAGCAGGAACTGGCGCATGAAGAAGACGCCGAAGGCGGAGACCAGCGAGGGCAGGATCACCGAGGGCAGCTTGTTCTGCAGGTCCAGCTTCACGATCACCATGAAGAGCGGGATCACCCCGAGCTGCGGCGGGATCATCATCGTGCCCACCGTGATCGCCAGCAGCAACCCCCGCCCCCGGAACCGGAGTTTGGCGAAGGCGAAGCCGGCCAGGGTGGAGGAGAGCACCACCCCGACGGTGACCGCGGCGGAGACCACCAGTGAGTTGAGCAGCGCGGTGCCGATCGCGGCCTGCTCCAGCGCCTCACCGATGTTGTGGAACAGGTTGGGGCCGGGGGTGAGCGCCGGAGTCGCCGAGCTGAGCTCGGAGTTGGAGCGGCTGGCGGCCACCAGGGTCCAGTAGAAGGGGAAGACGAAGAGCAGGGTGGCGAAGGCCAGCACCGCGTAGGCCAGCGGTCCGCCCTGCAGCGGCGAGCGCCGCCCCGCCGCCCGGCTGCTGCCGCGCTTGAGCACAAGGGTCGTGGAAGCCATGGCAGTTCACCCGTCCGTACGGTTGCGCCGGGCGGCGACGGCCGCGTTGGTCAGGGCCAGCACCACGATCAGCAGGAACATCACCCAGGCCACGGCGGCGGCCCGGCCGAGGTGGAAGAAGGTCCAGCCCTGCTCGTAGAGGTAGAGGCCGAGGGTCTGGTACTGGTGCGAGATGCCGCCGCCGGAGTTGCCCTCGTAGAGCAGCGGCTCGCCGAACAGCTGGGTGGCGCCGATGGTGGAGACCACCACGGTGAAGACGATGGTCGGCCGCAGACCGGGCACGGTGATGTGCCGGAACTGCTGCCAGCGGGAGGCGCCGTCCACCGCCGCGGACTCGTAGAGCTCGTTCGGGATGGACTGCATCCCGGCCAGGTAGATCAGCGCGTTGTAGCCCGTCCAGCGCCAGGTGACGATCGCCGAGACGCCGAACTGCGAGGCCCAGGTGGACGCCTGCCAGTCCACCGGGCTCAACCCGACGGACTGCAGCGCCCAGTTGATCAGCCCGTAGTCGCGCCCGAAGAGCTGGGCGAAGACCAGCGTGGCGGCGGCCACCGAGGTGGCGTAGGGCATCAGCATCGCGACCCGGAAGAACGTCCGGCCCCGCAGCCGGTAGTTGAGCAGGTGGGCCAGGCCGAGCGCCATCAGCAGCTGCGGGACGGTGGAGAGCACGCCGATGGTGAAGGTGTTGCCGAGGGCGTTCCAGAAGTACGGGTCCTCGAACAGCCGGGTGTAGTTCTGGAGTCCCAGCCAGTCCATCTGCTCGGAGGTCTGCAGCTCGACCCGGTGCAGCGAGACGTACGCGGTGTACAGCAGCGGGAACAGGCCGAAGGCCGCGAACAGGACGAAGAACGGGGCGAGGAAGCCGTACGGGGCCAGCCGCCCGGCGAGCCGGCCCGGGCGCGGGGCGGGCCTGGTCGTGGGGCGGGGGGCGGTGAGCGTGGCCATGGGGGTCCTTTCCCGGGGCGGGGCCGCAGAGCGGAGCGGCCCCGCCCCGGGGGAGTCGGGCGTCGGAGGGGCCGTCAGTTGCCGGAGGCCTTCTTGACGTTGTCCAGCGCGTGCTGCCAGGCGGTGCCCGGGGCGGTGCCGGTGCGCTCGACCTCGCCGAGGGCGTCGGTGAACGCCTTGGTGACCACGCCGTCCTGGGTGCCGAGCACCTGGGCGGGCATGTTGACGGCCGACTCGCTGAAGATCTCGCCGATCGGGGCGTCGTTGAAGTACGGGTCCTTGACCGACTTGATCTCGGCCTGCGCGGCGGTGGAGGACGGGAAGGAGCCCTGCTTGGCGAAGAGCGTGGCCTGCTGCTCCTTGGCGTTCAGCCACTTGACCAGCTCGGCCGCCTCCTTGGGGTGCTTGGCGGTCTTCGGGATCGCCAGGTAGGCGCCGCCCCAGTTGCCGGTCTTGCCCGGGCCGGGCGCGATGTCCCACTTGCCGGAGAAGGAGGTGCCGGCCTGGCCCTTGATGTAGCCGATCATCCAGGCCGGGCAGCTGAGGGTGGCGAACTTGCCGGTGGAGAAGGCCTTGTTCCACTCCGGGGTCCACTGCGGGAGCTTGGCCGAGAGGCCGTCGGCGACCAGCTTGGTGGCGTCCGCCCAGGCGGTCTGCACGGCCGGGTTGGTGTCGTGCACCGGCTTGCCGGCCTCGTCGGAGTAGCGCACCTTCTGCTGGCCGACCTCGGCGGTGAACATCCCGGCGGCGCTGTCGGTCCAGCCGTTGCCCGGCTTGGCCTTGGCCACGTACTCCTTGCCGAGCTCCAGGTAGCCCGCCCAGGTCGACCACTTGGCGGCCAGTTCGGTGCGGTCGGTCGGCAGACCGGCCTCCTTGAACAGGTCGGTGCGGAAGCAGATCGCCTCCGGGCCGATGTCGGTGCCCGCGGCCAGCACCTTGCCGTCGGCGGTCTTCACGGCGGCGGCCTTCCAGGGCACCAGGCCGTCGTTCACCTCGGCGGCGCCCAGCGAGCGCAGGTCCTGGAACTTGTCGGCCTGCTTCTGCATCACGCTGGCGATCCGGCCGACCTCCAGGCCCTGCACGTCGGCCAGACCGCCGCCGCCGGCCAGCTTGGTCTGCAGCGCCTGCCAGTACTGGGCCTCGTCCTGGGTGTCGGTCTGCTTCACGGTGACGTTCGGGTGCAGCTTCATGTACTCGTCGTAGAGGCCGGCCTCCTTGAACCCGAAGGTGCCGAACAGGTCGACGGTGAGCGTGACCTTGCCGTCGCCGCCGCCATCGGACGAGCCGGTGGAACCGGAACCACAGGCGGTCAGCAGCAGGGCGGCGGCAAGGGCGGCGCTGCCGAGGGTGGCGGCTCTGAACGGGCGCATGGGGGTGCCTCCTGATCGAGTTCTGAGAGCGCTCTCAAGCGCTGGAAGGAGCGTGCCGGGCGGCGTCCCGGCCGTCAAGTGGTCGAAACCTGAACGTGATCTGGGGAGTTCGGGGAGTCCTGGTTTCACAGTCCGAAGTCAGGAAGGTTTCGTCCGGCCCGTTGACACCCTTCCGGGGCCGCCCCTACGGTCCGGGGCTGAGAGCGCTCTCACCTTCCCCCACTTCCAGTTGAGGTGACTCATCGTGAAGCCACCGCGGCGCCCCGCCGCCGTCCTGACCGCCCTGGCCCTCGCCGCCGCCGCGCTCACCGCGACCGTCGGCGCGCCCAGCGCCTCCGCCGCCACCGTCAAGGTCGGCCTCGGCGGGTACACCGACACCCGCCCGGCCGGCACCGTCGGCCCCAGCAACTCCGCCGGCGCCCCGGTGGCGCCCAAGGTCACCGCCCGGATGGCCGGCAAGGCCGTGCCCACCAACGACTGGTGGTCCTCGCTGGTCTTCCAGCGCTACGCGGGCAACCCGTACTCCGAGAACATGTACGCCCACCCGTTCACCTTCAAGGCCGTCAACTCCGGCCTGGAGGTGGGCTACCCGACCTCGCCCACCGTCACCTCCGACGGCCGCCAGTACGACTTCACCCACACCAAGGACCTCACCCTCGGGGTGGCCGGGCTCAACTCGCCCGACACCAAGGTGGACGGCTGGACCGACTGGACCGTCACCCCCGCCTGGGCCGACGCGGGGCACAGCTTCACCGCCACCATCGGCCACGGCCTGCCCTACGTCTACGCCCGGGCCACCGGCGGCGCCGCCCAGATCACCGCGGCCGGCACCCCGACGGTCTTCGCCAGCCAGGGCAACGTCCTCGGCATCACCGTCGGCGGCCACCACTACGGCCTGTTCGCCCCCACCGGCACCAGCTGGAACGTCAACGGCTCCACCCTGTCGGCCGCGCTCGGCGCCAAGGACTACTACTCCGTCGCCGTCCTGCCCTCGCCCGGTGACCTGGCGCTCTACCGCACCTACGCGTACAGCTTCGTCACCGACACCAAGGTCTCCTGGGCCTACGACAACGGCTCGCTGACCACGAACTACACCGCCACCACCACCCCGGTCGAGGGCAGCCAGAGCGGCACCCTGCTGGCCCTGTACCGGCACCAGTGGCTGGCCACCTCCGACCAGCTCACCGCACTGAGCTACACCTCCCCGCGCGGCCAGATGAAGGTCCGCCAGGGCAGCGGCTTCTCCACCGTGATGAAGGCCGACGCCATCCTGCCCTCGCTGCCGGACGTCGGCGGCGCCGACCGCGCCACGCTCGGCGCGCTGGTCCGCGAGGCGGCCGACGCGGCCGATCCGTTCAGCGGCGCCACGGACACCTACTGGACCGGCAAGGCCCTCGGCCGCCTGGCCCAACTGGTGCCGATCGCCGATCAGTTGGGCGACACCGCGACCAGGGACAAGCTGCTCGGCCTGATCAAGGGCAAGCTGCAGCAGTGGTTCGCCGGCACCGGCTCCACCGTCTTCGCCTACGACGACCAGTGGAAGACCCTGATCGGCTACCCGGCCTCCTACGGCACCGACGGCGAGCTCAACGACCACCACTTCCACTACGGCTACTACATCCAGGCCGCCGCCACCGTGGCGCGCTACGACGCGGCCTGGGCCGCGGACTCGGCCTGGGGCGGCATGGTCAAGCTGCTCGCCAAGGACGCCGCCAACGCCGACCGCGCCGACACCCGCTTCCCCTGGCTGCGCAGCTTCGACCCGTACGCGGGCATGGGCTGGGCCTCCGGCCACGCCGGCTTCGCGGCGGGCAACAACGAGGAGTCCTCCTCCGAATCGCTCAACTTCAGCGCCGGGCTGATCCTCTACGGCTCCGCCACCGGTGACACCGCGCTGCGCGACCTCGGCCTCTACCTCTACACCACCGAGTCGCGGGCCGTGGAGCAGTACTGGTTCAACGCCGACCAGGCCGTCTTCCCGTCCTCCTTCGGCCACCAGACCGTCGGCATGGTGTGGGGCAGCGGCGCCGCCTACTCCACCTGGTGGACCGCCAGCCCGGGCATGATCCACGGCATCAACTACCTGCCCATCACCGGTGGTTCGCTCTACCTGGCGCGACGTCAGGACGACCTGCTGGCCAACCTCGCGGAGCACAAGGCCAACAACGGTGGCGTGCTGACCGACTGGCGGGACCTGGCCTGGGAGTTCCAGGCGCTCGCCGACCCGGCCGGGGCCAAGGCCAACTGGCAGGCGGGCAAGGACTCCTACACACCGGAGGAGGGCGAGTCCAAGGCCCACGTCCAGCACTGGATCGGCAACCTGGCGGTGCTCGGCACCCTCGACCCGGCGGTCACCGCCGACCTGCCGACGGCGGCCGTCTTCGTCAGCGGCTCCACCCGGACCCACGTCGCGCACAACTTCTCGACGGCGGCGCGGACGGTCCGCTTCTCGGACGGCGCGGTGCTGAACGTGCCGGCCCGGTCCACCGCCAGCGAGCGCGGCAGCTTCCAGGACGGCGGCACGGGCGGGGTCACGCCCTCGCCTTCGCCTTCGCCGACGCCGACGCCGACGCCCACGCCGACCCCGTCCCCCTCGCCGTCGCCCTCCCCCTCGCCCACCTCGTCCCCGTCGGTGCCGCCGGTCGGCGGGAACACCTTCTACCTCCAGCCCGGCGGCAAGCTGACCACCGGGTACGGGGCCGGGGCCTCCTCCGACACCGTCGCCTCGGCGGGCGGCACCAACCACGACGGCACGCCGTACCAGCCGACCGTCTACGAGGTGCGCAACGTCAACGCGAGCCTGCGGGCGGGCGCCGCGACGGAGTTCGACCTCTATCTGGACGCCGGCCCGGCCGTGGGCCTCGGCCAGCAGCTGCGGGTCTCCTACGACCTGACCGGTGACGGGAGCTTCGACCGGACCGAGACCTACCGGTACTTCGCCACCGACCCGGTCACCGGCTGGGAGCGCTACTCGGCCACCGCCGGGCTGGCCGCCTCCACCGGCGCGCTCGGCAACCTGAGCAACGGCACCGTCCGGATCGAGGTCTGGTCCGCGATCGGCAACGCCCCGGCCTCGCTGCGGGTGGGTGCCACCCAGGCCCAGGGCAGTGCTTCGGTGGTCCGCCTGCCGTTCAACTGACGGGACGGCAGGTCGCCGGCGTACGGGCTCC
This sequence comes from Kitasatospora sp. NPDC001664, assembly GCF_053596675.1. Classification (NCBI taxonomy): domain Bacteria; kingdom Bacillati; phylum Actinomycetota; class Actinomycetes; order Kitasatosporales; family Streptomycetaceae; genus Kitasatospora; species Kitasatospora sp. NPDC001664. The sequence goes on along the minus strand of NZ_JBSFGS010000016.1, from coordinate 185,327 downwards.
CGTGGTGGATGGTGACCACCACGGGAGCCCGTGCGGCGCCCGGGGAAGGGTCGTAGGACTGTCCTATCATCGGCCGGTGACTCTCGATGCGGCCTTGGCCGATTTCATCGCCCGGGGCGGGCCCGAGGAGCTGGTGCCCCAGGTGCTCGGCGCCGTCATCGACCAGGGACTCTACGTCCCGGTCCGGGAGGACGGCGGCGTCCTGCTGGTCCAGCGGTCCGGTGACGGTGTGCCCGCGCTGCCCGGCTTCACCGCCGAGCCCGACTGCGCCGCCCACCTCCCGCACGCCGCCGGCACCGTCTACTGCGACGCGCTCCGGCTGCTGGAGCTGATCCGCGAGCACGGTGCGGCCCGCCTGGTGCTCTTCGGTCCCGACGGGGCGACCGTGCTGCTGCCGGTGGAGGCGCTGTTCGAGGCGATGGCCGGACGCGGCGTCAGGGGAGCGGGGCAGCGGCTCCGGCTGACCTGGTCCACCCACCCCCTCGCCGTGGCGCTGCGGGACGCGGCGGCCGCCCGGGTGCGCGACTTCCCGGAGATCCACTGTGTCTGGGTCTCGCACGCCCGCTGGCTCGACACCGGCGCCGAGCACCTGCTGGTGCACCTGGCGGTGGACGCCGACCCGCCCGGCAACGCCGGCCACCCCCTCATGCAGGCGCTGCTCACCGAGGAGCTGCTGATCGGCGACGGCGACCCGATGGTCTCCGCGCTGGCCCTCAACCGCACCACCCACGCGGACCAGATCGCCGAGCTGGAGCGGATGGGCCTGGACACCGTCCGGGTGGACCACGCCACCGGCCGGGTCGAGGTGGTCTCGCGCGCGTACGACACCGCACCGCCGCCGGCGCCTCCGGAGGACCGGCCGCCGAAGCGGTGGTGGCGGCGGGGGCGGGAGTAGGCTGCGGACGTCCGGTTCGGGCTGATGCACGGTCAGGAGACCTTCATGCCGCAGGAGTTCGCGGAGCTGTCCGCCCTGGAGCTTTCCACCCCCGAGCTGGCCGACGCCGCCGTGCGGCTCGGCCTGCCGGTGCGGGTGGCACCGCCCGGGATCGCGGCGGTGACCCCCGGGCAGCGGGTGCTGGGGCGGGCGCTTCCGGTGCGGCACTACGGGAGCGTGGACGTCTTCCTGGAGGCGTACGGCACGGCCGGCCCGGGCCAGGTGCTGGTGATCGACAACGGCGGCCGGGCGGACGAGGCCTGCGCGGGCGACCTCGCGGTGCTGGAGGCCGCTGCGGCCGGGATCGCGGGCGTGGTGATCTGGGGCCTGCACCGGGACACCCCGCAGCTGGAGGAGATCGGCCTGCCGGTGTTCAGCTACGGCAGCAACCCGCTCGGCCCGCTCCGGGTGGACCCGCGCGAACCCGAGGCCCTCGCCTCCGCCCGCTTCGGCCCCCACCTGGTCACGGCGGAGGACCTGGTGGTCGCCGACCGGGACGGCGTGCTCTTCCTCCCCGCCTCCCACGCCCGGGAGTTGGCCGAGACCGCCGCCGCGATCCACACCACCGAGCGGGCCCAGGCCGACCGCATCCGGGCCGGTGACACGCTGCGCCGCCAGACCTCCTTCGAGGACTACCTGGCCCGCCGCGCCGCCGATCCCGCGTACACCTTCCGCGAGCACCTGCGCCTGGTCGGCGGCGCGATCGAGGTCTGACGGTCCGTTGCCTTCGGCGTGCGGCCCGTCGGCCTCAGCCGTGCGGGACGTCGGCCCAGACCGTCTTGCCGGGAGGGGTGGGGCGGTGGCCCCAGGCGCGGCTGAGGTGGCGGACGACCAGCAGGCCGTGGCCGCCGGGGCGCTGGGCCGGGGTGTGCGGGCTGCCGTCCGTCACCTCGACCCGGACGGCGGCCGGGCCCGGGTCGGCGCGGTCGAGTTCGGTCAGCACCAGGCGGTGCGGGCCGCCGCCGTGCAGGACCGCGTTGGCGACCAACTCGCTCGCCACCAGGGCGACGTCGCCGCGCCCGGCCCGCTGGACCAGCCAGTCGGCCAGGGTCGCCAGGACCACGTGCCGGGCTGCCGTGACCGGGGCGGGCAGCCCCGCCAGGTCGATCCGTCGCACCCGCGCCGACGGCGGGGGTGCGGTCCGTGATGCCGTCACCGGTCGCCTCCCTGTTCTCGTCCGGCTGCGTACGGTGGGTCAGGACGGGTCCGCGACCAGGGCGGCGCGCAGTTCGCCGAGGACCCGGGCGAGCAGCCGCGAGACGTGCATCTGCGAGACGCCGAGCCGCTCGCCGATCTGGGACTGGGTGAGCTCCTCGCTGAAGCGCATCGCGAGCAGCAGGCGGTCCCGCTCCGGGAGCGCGGAGATGGTGGGCTTCAACGCCTGGACGGCGTCGACCCGTTCGAAGCGTGGGTCCTCCGCGCCGAGCAGTGCCTCCAGCGAGGGGCCCTCCCCGGCGTCGGCGTCGTCCAGCCGGGCCTCCAGCGAGTTGGCCGTCCGGGCCTCGGCCGCGCCGATGCCCTCCAGCACCTCCTCCTCGGAGAGGCCGAGGTGCTCGGCGAGTTCGGGCACGGTGGGGCTGCGGTCCAGCCGCTGCTCCAGTTCGTCGCTGCCCCGGACCACGGCCAGCCGGGCCTCCTGGAGGCGCCGCGGGACGTGCACCGCCCAGGTGCTGTCCCGGAAGAAGCGCTTGACCTCGCCCACGATGGTCGGGACGGCGAAGGTGGTGAACTCCAGCCCGCGCTCGGGCTCGAAGCGGTCGATCGCCTTGATCAGGCCGACCGTCCCGGCCTGCACGATGTCCTCCAGCGGCTCCCGGCTGCCGGAGAAGCGCCGGACCGCGAAGCGCACCAGCGAGACGTTCAGCTCGATCAGCGTGGCGCGCACGTAGGAGTACTCGGGCGTGCCCTCCTCCAGTTCGCGCAGCCGGGCGAAGAGCACGCGGGACAGTTGACGGGCGTCCGGTGCGGCCACCTCGCGGGGGCGGTCCAGTGCGGGCCCGTCCTGCAGCTCGGGCAGCCCGGACAGGGCGCTCCGGCGCAGCCCCGACGGGGCGGGCGGGACGGGGGCGGTGTCCGCCAGGGCGGTGGTGATGATCGCCATGTCGTTCCTCTCCTCGGGCTTCCGCGTCGAGACCGCGGTTACCCGGGGTGCTCCGTGCCATGTCCGCGCACACGCGATCGTCACAGGGTCGGCACGGAGCGCACGGATTCCGGTTGTCGGTCTTCACGGGGCAAGTGGCCTGCGCCACAAGGACGGTGAGTGTACGGATGGTGGGTTTCGCCCGGCGCAACCGGGTGAGACGCACGCCGGGCCGTACCACCGGAACGAGCGAAGGAGCCCCCCATGACCGTCGTCTCGCGCCTGCCCGGCGCCTTCGAGCACGAGTGGGACTGGCAGCTGCGCGCTGCCTGCCGCACCGTCAGCACCGACCTGTTCTTCACCCCGCTCGGCGAGCGCGGGCCCGAGCGCGAGGCCCGGGAGGCGAGCGCCAAGGAGGTCTGCGCGCGGTGTCCCGTGCGGGAGGCCTGCCTGCGCCACGCCCTGCTCGCGCACGAGACCTACGGCGTCTGGGGCGGGCAGACCGAGGACGAGCGGGAGCGGCTGTTCCGCGCCTCGCGTCGCCGTCGCCGCGCGGCGGCCTGACGGTCGGTGGCCCGACCATCGCTGGTTTGGCGGGCGTCGGTCCGGCGGGCGTCGGCCCGGCGGGCCCGGACGCTTCCGCCCTTCCCACTCGAGGAGTTCACGCGTGCAGATCTGGACCGTCCTGCGGCCCGCCGTGGCGGTGGCCGCCGTCCTGGTGGTGCTGGTGGTGGTCGACCGGGTGGTGCGCCGCGCCCTGCGGCGGCTGACCGCCGCCCACCCCGAGGCCGTGGCCTGGCCGGTGCTGCGGCGCTGCCGGGTGCCGTTCCTGGCCGCCGCCGGCGCGGCGCTGCTGCTGGCCGGCGGATGGGTGGCCCTCCCCGCCGCAGGGGTGGTGCGGCACGGGCTGCTGATCGCCCTGCTGGTGAGCTGCGGCTGGCTGGCCGCCCGGATGGTGGCCCTGCTGCTGGTCACCGGGCTGAGCAGGTACGCGAGCGGGCGGCCGGACCGCGATCCGGCGCGGGTGCGGCGGGTGCGGACCCAGGCGAGCCTGCTCGGCCGGGTCTGCGGGGCGGCCATCGCGCTGCTCACGCTGGCCGGGGTGCTGATGACCTTCCCGGCCGTCCGCACCGTCGGCACCAGCCTGCTCGCCTCGGCCGGACTGGTCGGACTGGTGCTCGGGGTGGCCGCCCAGAGCACCCTCGGCAACCTCTTCGCCGGGCTCCAACTCGCCTTCAGCGACATGGTCGGCATCGACGACGTGGTGGTGGTCGACGGTGAGTGGGGCACGATCGAGGAGATCACCCTCACCTACGTCGCCGTCGCCACCTGGGACCAGCGACGGATCGTCATGCCCGTCTCGCACTTCGTCGGCAGGCCCTTCGAGAACTGGTCCCGCCGCGGCCCCGGCATCACCGGCACCGCCGTCCTGCACCTCGACCACAGCACCCCGGTCGGTGAGCTGCGCGCCGAGTTCGAGCGCCGGATCGCCGAGCACCCCCTGTGGGACGGCGCCGGCCGCGCCCTCCAGGTCGTCGACACCACGCCCAGCACCATCGTGGTCCGCGCGCTGATGACCGCCCGCAACGCCGATGACGCCTTCGAACTCCGTTGCTGGGCACGGGAGGAGCTGATCCGTCACCTCCGCCACCACCACCCCGCCGCGCTGCCCCGGGTGGCCTTCGCCGAGGCTCCGATGACGGGGGCCGGGACGGCTGGGAACACGATGACGGGGACCACGGTCGAGGGGCAGGGCGAGGGCCGGGGCGAGGGCCGGGGCCGGGGTCAGTCCGAGGGGTCGAACCGGGCGACGTAGCGGCGCTGCCACGGGGTCTCGACGGCGTGCGGCGAGTAGTGCTCGCGGACGTAGGCGACCGCGCGGTCCGCGGGGACCCCGTCCAGGACGGCGAGGCAGGCCAGGGCGGTACCGGTACGGCCGCGGCCGCCGGCGCAGGCGAACTCGACCCGCTCGGCGGAGCAGCGGCGCCACGCCTCCCGGAGCGCCTCGGTGGTGGCCGCCGGGTCGGCCGGGAGGCGGAAGTCGGGCCAGCGGAGCCAGCGGAACTCCCAGGGGACGGGCGGAGGTTGACGGCCCAGCAGGTAGAGGGCGAACTCCGGCTCCGGGCCGGGCGGTTGCGGGTGGCTCAGGCCGCGGCCGCGGACCAGCCGCCCGGAGGGCAGACGGAGGATCCCGGCCGTGGTCGGGTCCCAGGTGGTGGGGGTCATCGGGCGCTCCCGAAGGCGAGGCCGTCCAGCAGCGGGACGACGGTGGACGAATCGATCTCGACGGCCGCCTCGACGTCCTGCGGCCAGCCGCCGTCGGCCAGTTCGCGGCCCGAGGCGCAGGCCCGGACGGTGGCGGCCGGGTCGGGCGTCCCGGTGGCGGAAGCGGCGGCGAGCGCGGCCTCGGGGGAGAGCACGGCCTCGGGGGAGAGCGACGCCGTCCCCGCGAGGGCGGCGATCACCGCACCGGCGCCGAGCAGGTCCTCGACGGCGGGGCGGAGCGAACCGTCCGGCCAGCGCTCGCCGGCCGCGACCACGGCGAGGGGCCGCTCCGGCGTGCCGAGGCCCTCCCGGTGCAGGTGACGGGCGACGGCGGTGGCATTGCGCAGGCAGGCGGCGTACACCGGCAGACCCCGGGCGGCGGCCGCGATCGCCGACCCGTTCGGGGACGGCAGCACCAGGCGCGGGGTGAACGGTGCCGTGCGCAGCGCCGCGGGGGAGAGCGACCAGGGCGCCCGGGGCGAGGCCTCCCGCCGCCCGACCGCCAGCTCCGCCGCCTGCCCGGCCGCGAACTCCCGCGCGGTGCCGTCCCGCCAGGGGTACGGATACACCCGCGTCCCGCGCTCCACCGCCACGCTCACCGCCGTGGTGAACGACAGCACGTCGACCACCACCAGCGCGGCCGCCCCGGCCCGCACCAGCCGCGCCGCGCCGACCGGCCCCCACTCGAACCGCACCCCGTACCCGGCCTGGGCACTCCACGTCTCCTCGTCCATGACGGGGCATCATCCCACCCTGCCGGCACCCGCATCCGGAATTCCGTTGATCATGCGGGGAGAGCGGAGCAGAGTGCCCGTCATGACGAGCGGTTGGGTGGCGGAACTGGCGCTGGGCGGGGTGGTGCTGCTCGGTTCGACGGTGCAGCGGATGGCTGGGATGGGGCTCGCGCTGGTCGCCGTACCGGTACTGGCCCTGCTGATCGGCCCGGGAGAAGGAGTCGCCCTGGCCAACTGCGCGTCCGGGGTGATCAGCCTGCTCGGGCTGGCGGGCAACTGGCGGGAGGTCAGGCCGAGGGCCATGGTCCCGCTGGTCCTGGCGGCCGGCTGCACCGTCCCGGCAGGCGTCTGGGTCGCCGAACGCCTGCCGGGCCCCGTCCTGCTGGTCGGCATCGGACTGGTGGTGACGCTCGCCGTGGTGGTGGTGCTGGCCGGTGCGCGGGCCGCCGCCCTGCGCGGCACCGGCGGGGCGGTGGTCGCCGGCGCGGCCAGCGGCTTCATGAACTCCTCGGCGGGCGTGGGCGGCCCGGCCCTCTCCCTCTACGCCGTCAACGCCGGCTGGACCGTCCGCGAGTTCCTCCCCAACGCCCTCTTCTACGGCTTCGTCGTCAACGTCTTCTCCGTCGCAGCCAAGGGCCTGCCCCACCTCTCCCGCGCCGGATGGTCCTCGGCGGCGGCCGGTACCGCGGCCGGCGCGCTGATCGGCGCGGCCCTGGCCGGACGAGTCCCGGAGCACTGGGCCCGGCGGGCGGTCCTGGGCATCGCCCTGGCGGGTGGGCTCAGCACCCTGACGAAGGGGGCCGTCGGCCTCTGACACCCCGGGGTCCACGCTCCGCTGGGCCGGTGACAACCGTGGGTCCGGTGCCCAGGTCACTCCCGTTTCCGGTCCGGGTACCCGTCCGACGGTCAGGCGGAGCCGCGGAGGATCAGGCGGGTGGGGGTGATGACGGAGGTGGGGGTGAGGGGTTGGGAGGGGGTGTTGAGGCGGCGCAGGAGGAGGCGGGCCATCAGGCGGCCCATCTCCTCGATGTCCTGGCGGATGGTGGTGAGCGGGGGTTCGGTCCAGGCGGCGATGGATTCGACGTCGTCGAAGCCGACCACGGCGACGTCGTCGGGGACGGTGCGGCCGTGGGTGCGCAGGACGTGGAGGGCGCCGGAGGCCATCTGGTCGGAGGCGGCGAAGACGGCGTCGAGGTCGGGGCGGCGCTCGAGGAGTTCGGCCATCGCGCGGCGGCCGCCCTCGGGGGTGAAGTCGCCGACGGCGATCAGGGCGGGGTCGCCGTCGGGGAGGAGGTCGCGGTAGCCGTCGAGGCGGTCCATGGAGGAGGTCTGGTCGAGCGGGCCGGTGATGGTGGCGATCCTGGTGCGGCCGAGGGAGCGCAGGTGCTGGACGGCGGTGCGGGCGCCGCCGCGGTTGTCGCTGTCGACGTAGACCAGTTCGCGGTCGGACTCGGCGCCGGGCCAGCCGGGGCGGCCGCCGATCACGGTGGGCAGTCCGACCCGGCGGGCCATCTCCGGGAGCGGGTCGCTCTGGTGGAGGGAGAACAGCAGGGCGCCGTCCACGTGGCCGCCGGCCAGGTAACGGCCGACCCGCTGGTAGTCCTGCTGGTCCTCGATGAAGAGGAGCACCATCTGGTTGTCGGCGGCGGAGAGTTCGCGGCTGATGCCGCGCAGGTGCTGGGCGAAGAAGGGGTCGGAGAAGAGGCGGCTCTCCGGTTCGGCGACCACGACGGCCACGGCCTGGTTGCGGCGGGTGACGAGGGTGCGGGCGGCCAGGTTGGGCACGTAGCCGAGCTCCTCGACGGCCTTCTGGACCTTCTCCCGCAGGGGCTCCCGGACTCCGGTGCCGCCGTTGATCACCCGGGAGGCGGTCGCGCGGGAGACGCCGGCCCGCTCCGCGACGGACTCCAGGGTGGGGCGGGGGAGCGGGGCGGCCGACTCGGCCTCGGGCTGCGGCTGGGCCACCTCGGTACTCCTCGGGAGGGCTGTGGGCAGGGACGTGGGGGATGTGCCGGTACAGAGCTTACTCGTATCGGGCCGGGTGTGAGAGCGCTCTCAAGAGGTGATCCTCCAGGGGCGCGCGGCAGGCGACGGTGGCGTCCGATTTCCGCCAGTCGCACCCTCCGGGGTGGCGCAGACTGGAGGACGTGACCGAGACCCTGACCGACGACACCCGCTACCGGGCGGTGGACAGCCGGGACGCCCGCTTCGACGGGGTGTTCTTCACCGCCGTCAGCAGCACCGGCATCTACTGCCGTCCGAGCTGCCCCGCCGTCACGCCCAAGCGCGCCAACTGCACCTTCTACCCGACGGCGGCCGCCGCCCAGGGCGCCGGCTTCCGGGCCTGCCGCCGCTGCCGTCCGGACTCGGTGCCCGGCTCGCCGGAGTGGAACCACCGGGCCGACCTGGTCGGCCGGGCCATGCGGCTGATCGGCGACGGTGTGGTGGACCGGGAGGGGGTCTCCGGTCTGGCCGACCGACTCGGCTACAGCGCACGGCAGTTGCAGCGGCAGCTGAGCGCGGAGCTGGGTGCCGGCCCGATCGCGCTGGCCCGGGCGCAGCGCGCGCAGACCGCCCGGCTGCTGCTCCAGACCACGCAGCTGCCGGTCACCGAGATCGCGTTCGCGGCCGGGTTCTCCTCGGTCCGTCAGTTCAACGACACCGTGCGCGAGGTCTACGACCGCACCCCGAGCGGCCTGCGCACGGAGGCCAACGGCCACCGCCCGGGCGCCGTGACCGCCGGGCAGATCGGGCTCCGCCTCGCCTACCGGGGCTCGCTGGACAGCGACCACCTGCTGGACTTCCTCGCCCTGCGCGCCGTTCCCGGCGTGGAGGAGGTCGCGGCCGACCCCGCGTCAGGGGTGCGGACCTACCGGCGCACGCTCGACCTTCCCTACGGCCACGCCGTCGCGGAGGTGGACGGCCTGGGCCCCGGCGAGCGGGCTGACCGCGGCTGGCTCGACTGCCGGCTCCAGCTCACCGACCTGCGCGACCTCACCACCGCCGTGCACCGGCTGCGCGCGCTCTTCGACCTGGACGCCGACCCGGACGCGGTGGACGGACAGCTCGGGGCCGACCCGGTGCTCGGCGCCCTGGTCCGCTCCCGCCCCGGGGTGCGCTCCCCGGGGCACGTCGACCCGCACGAGCTGGCCGTGCGCGCCGTCCTCGGCCAGCAGGTGACGGTGGCCGCCGCCCGGACGCTGGCCGGGCGGCTGGCCGAGAAGTACGGCGCGGCGCTGGCCGAGCCCAACGGCGGGCTGCGGCTGCTCTTCCCCACCGCCGGCGCACTGGCCGGGGCGGCCCCCGAGGACCTGGCCATGCCGGACGCGCGCAAGCGCGCGCTGCGCGGGCTCTGCGCGGCCCTGGCGGACGGCACGGTGCGCCTCGACGGCGGCGTCGACCGGGAGGCGGCCGCCGCCGAACTCCTCGCCCTGCCCGGCATCGGCCCCTGGACGGTCGGCTACCTGCGGATGCGGGCGCTGGCCGATCCGGACGTCTTCCTGCCCAGCGACATCGGCGTCAAGCACGGCCTGCTCCGGCTCGGGCACGCCGGTGACCCGAAGTCGGCGGCGGTCGCGGGCGCGGCCTGGGCGCCCTGGCGCTCGTACGCGGTGCACCGGCTGTGGGCCTCGCTCACCCCGCCGGTCGGGGAGAATCCTCGGAAGGGCAAGCGGGGGACTGTGATTGACGGTGCGTCAGGAAGTGGGACGGCGGCATGACGGCGACGGTGTACACCACGATGGAGAGCCCGCTCGGGCGCCTGCTGCTCAGCGGGGTGCCGGACGGCACCGGCGGGGTCGCGCTGCGCTCCGTCACCGCGCCGGGCCAGAAGGGCGCCCCGGAGGGGCCGGCCGACGGGTGGGTGGCCGACGACGCGGCCTTCGCCGAGGTGATTGCGCAGCTCGACGCGTACTTCGCGGGGGAGCGGACCGACTTCTCGCTGACGCTCGACCCCGAGGGCAGCGACTTCCGCCGGGCGATCTGGGCCGCCCTGGCCGAGATCCCGTACGGCGAGACCGTCACCTACGGCGAGCTCGGCGCAATGGCCGGCCAGCCCCCGGCCGCCGTCCGCGCCGTGGGCGGCGCGGTCGGTGCCAACCCGCTGCTGGTGATCCTCCCCTGCCACCGCGTGCTCGGCGCGAACGGCGCCATGACCGGCTTCGCGGCCGGGGTGGACCGGAAGCGGCAGCTGCTGGCGCTGGAGCGGCCCGCCCTGTTCTGAGCGCCGGGCAGGGGCGGCCGCCCGGTGCCGGCTCAGGGGTGGCGGTCGTCCACCGAGGTGAGGGCGCGGGCGAGGAGTTCCAGGCCGGGGAGGGCGTTCATGACGGCGTCGCGGTCGGTCTCGCCGAGGCTCTCCAGGGCGGAGGCGAGGCGGCGTTCGTGGGCGAGCTGCCAGTCGCGGAGCTGGCGGCGGCCGGCTTCGGTGAGGGCGATGCGGGCGGTGCGGCGGTCGCCGGGGTCGGGCTGGCGGTCGACGAAGCCGGCGTCGAGGAGTTTGCCGACCAGGCCGCTGACGGTGTTGGGGGCGAGGCGCTGACGGGCCGCCAGTTCGCCGACCCGGAGCGGGGCGGCGGCCAGGGTCTGGAGGAGTTCGACCTGCGCCATCGGCAGGGACTCCCACGGGTAGTCGGTGCGGATGCTGCTGCGCAGCGCCCGCCGCAGCCGGGTGATCACGTCCGTCAGCCGTTGGGCCCGCTCCAGGGTGGTGCCCTCGGCCTCGGGGTGGGCGGGGGTGGGGGCGGGCGGCGCGGGGTCGGGCTGTACGGACATGGGCGACAGCGTAGCTCGCGGTGTGCGGGGGGATCCGGTCACGTTCCGCTGGTTGGACGGGTAGCTCTGTGGACCGAATGGATCGGTGACAGATACATTTGTCATATGACCACTGTGCGAGAGCTGACCGGACGCCTGCTGGTCGAGCGTCCCCGGCCCCGGCTGATCGCCTCCCGGCCGTACGCGCACTGGCTGGCCGTCGGTGCGGTCTGCCTGGGGGCCTTCCTCGGGCAGCTCACCGCGAGCGTCACCGCACTGGTCTTCCCCGCCCTGGAGTCCGCCTTCGACGCGGGCTTCGCGGCCGTCGCCTGGGTCTCGCTGGCGTACCTGCTGGTGCTGGTGGCGCTGCTCGCCCCGGTCGGGCGGCTGTCCGACCTGATCGGGCGCAAGACCGTCTATCTGGGCGGCTTCGCGGTCTTCGCGCTCGCAAGCCTCGGGGCCGGCGCGGCCGGGAGCCTCGGGGTACTGGTGGCCTGCCGGGCGGTGCAGGCGGTCGGCGGGGCGATGATGCAGGCCAACAGCGTCGCGCTGGTCGCCCGGGGCGTGCCCGAGCGGGCCATGCGGACGGCGCTCGGTGTCCAGGCGGCGGCCCAGGCACTGGGCCTCGCGCTGGGCCCGACCCTCGGCGGCCTGCTGGTCCAACACGCTTCCTGGCGCTGGGCGTTCTGGGTCAACGTGCCCGTCGGACTGGTCGGCCTGGTGGCCGGCTGGTTCCTGCTGCCCCGTACCCACCCGGACCGCTGCTCGCGCCGACCCCCGCGCCCTGAAGGGAAGTTCGACCTGGCCGGGCTCCTCCTGCTGGCCGGGGCCACCACCTCCGCCCTGCTCGGGCTCTCCGCCGCCTCCGGACTCCCGCTCCCCGCCTGGGCGGTGGCCGTCCTGCTGCTGCTCGCCGCCGCACTGGCGCTCGCCCTGACCCGTCAGGAGCGCCGCGCGGACCGCCCGCTGATCCCGCCCGGTCTGGTCAACACCCCCGGCATCCGCACCGGCCTGCTGATCGCCCTGGTCGGCTACCTGCTGCTGTTCTGCCCCCTGGTGCTCGGCCCGGTGGTGCTGGCGGGGGCCGGGGTGCCGGTGGCGGCCGCGGGGCTGGTGATCACCGCGCTGCCGGCGGCGTTCGCGGTGGCGGCCACCGTCGGCGGCGCGCTGCTGCCCACGCGCTGGACGGACGGCGCCCGCTGCCGCCTCGGGGCACTGCTGGCGGCGCTGGGGCTGGCCGGGGCCGCCGCGCTGCCCGCCGCCCCGGTGGCGATGGCGGTGCCGCTGGCGGCCGCCGGGTACGGGCTCGGGCTGCTGCTGCCGGCCAACAACGCGCAGGTGATGCGGGCCATCCCGCCCGCCAGTTCAGCGGTCGGCGGCGGGCTGGTCAACATGGTGCGCAGCCTCGGTACGGCGCTCGGCACCGCGCTGCCGGTGCTCGGCCTCCACCTGGCCGGGCCCGCCGCCGGGGGCCGTGCGGTCTTCGCGCTGCTGGTCCTGGTCGCGCTGGCGGCCGCCCTGGCCGCGGGGCGGGTACGGACCCCGGCGCGCGGCCCGGCCGATCGGCCCGCCCTGCCACGGCAGTCGGCCCGGGCCCGGCAGGGCTGACGGAGCGTCGGGAGACGCCGACGGGGCGCGGCGCGGACGGCGTACCGTCCGTGCCGCGCCCCGTCGGGCCGGTGCCCGCCGCCGCTCCGGTCAGGAGAGCGGCTTGGCGCCGCGCTTGTCCAGCATCGAGGTCATCAGGTCGATCTCGGCGGTCTGCCCGTTCACCATGGTCTGGGCGAGCCGCTTCTCCACCGCGTCGGAGCCGGTGTCCAGGTAGCCCTGGGCCATCCCGACGCCGCCCTTGTGGTGCTCGATCATCAGCTGGAGGTAGAGCACCTCGGCGTCCCGGCCGCTGAGCGAACGCAGCTTGTCCAGGTCGGTGTTGGTGGCCATGCCCGGCATCAGCGCGCCGTCGTGGGCGGTGAACTGGTGGTCCATCTTCATCCACGCCATGGGGGCGGCACCGGAGTGCTGGGTCAGCCCCCACTGGTCCAGCCAGCCGGTCATCATGCCGCGCTGGTTGGCCTGGGTGTTGATGATGTCGAAGGCCAGGGTCCGGACGTCGGGGTCCTGGGTCCGGTCCCGGACGATGAACGACATGTCCACGGCCTGCTGGTGATGGGTCGACATGTCCCGCGCGAAGCCGGCGTCCGCCGACTCCTGCGCGGGCGCCGCGGCGGCCGGCCCGCCGGAGCTGCTGCTGACCAGTGCGGGCACGCCGAGCCCGAGGGCCACGGCGGCGGCCAGCGCGGCCGGCCACCAGACCCGTCGGCGGCTGCCCCGCGCCTGCGCGGCGGGCTCCTGACCCTCCGTCACGGCGCTCTCGTCCCGGACGGCTCCGTCCTCGACGGTCACGGTCACATCACCGCCGCGCTGCAGGAGGCACCGGGCTCCTGGGTCTGCGGGCCGTTCACGTACTTGGTGAAGAAGGTGCCGACCCGCGGGTCGGAGGCGCTCTCCACCGTGAGCTGGGTGCCCCAGGCGGTCAGGGTGATGGTGCCCTTCTCGTCCGGGTAGGGGCTGATGAAGGAGTACGGGGTGGACTTCACCTTGGTGGAGAGCGTGGTGATGTCCTCGGCCGAGGCCTTCGAGCTGTACGTCACCCAGACCGCGCCGTGCTCCAGGGCGTGCACGGCCTTCTCGTTCTCGACCGGCTTGTCGTAGACGGTGCCCATGCAGTTGAGCCACTGCGGGTTGTGGTCGCCGCCGACCGGCGGGGTCTGCGGGTAGGTCACGGTGGTGGTGACGTGGTTGCGCGAGAGGTTGTCGAAGGTCTGGACGCCGTCGATCGGGGCCTTGGCGGCCGCGGTCTCCTTGTCCTTCTTCGCCTTGGCGTCGAGCGCGATCCACGCACCGCCGCCGATCATGCCGCCGACCAGCACCACGCCGAGGCTGATCGCCACGATCTTGTTGCGGCGGTCGCGGCGCTGCTCCTCGGCGCGCAGCTCGGCGATCCGGGCACGCCGGTCGGCGGTGCTGCCCTTCACGTTGCCCTTGCCCTTGGCGGACTGCTGCTTGGTCGGCTGCTTGGAAGCGGAACCCATGGAAGTGTTTCCTTGTCCCCGCCGGGCGGTGTCCGGCCGGCGGTATGCGGATTGGCAGGGGAAGCGGAGCCGCCCGGTCCGGCCGGTCGGCCGGAGTGGTCCGGGCGGTGGGTTCCGCTCAGCTCAGCTGGACCTGGAGGACGTGCAGGTCGGGCGCGAGGTCGAGATCGCCCACCGGCACGGGCCGGGAGGGCGCGGGCAGCACCTGCGGCGGGACCAGCCGCGCCGCGACGGCCGGGACCGGCTGCGGCGGAGCGTTCGGCAGCTGGGCCTCCGGCCCGCAGTACGTGTGCCCGGAGCAACCGCTGCCCGGGAACGGCCGCTCGCCGTCGACCGAGCACCAGACCAGCTCCGACGGGAGCCCGGCGGCGTCCGACCGGTGGTGCGCGGTGGGCTGCCCGTCCTGGTGGAACCGGAGCTGGACGTGGGCGCCCGGGAGCGCGGTCACGGTGGTCAGCGGGGCGGGCGCGGCGGCCGCCCGGGCCACCGCGTGGGCCGGGCCCGAGCACGGCAGGGCCAGCAGAAGACCGGCGAGCAGGAACGCCCAGAGCGCAGCGACGGGGTGGTGGCCCGCGCGGGCCCTCCCCGGCTGTGGTCTGGTGGCCCCTGGCGCGGTCATGCGCACATATTAATCAGCCGAACGGGTGAGGGTAGAGCCCCTTCGGGGGTCTGATCACCACCCCCCTCCCGGCTCGCCGCCGGGAATTCACCCAGCTGGCACCGTGCGAGGCCGCTGCCGCTCGGTCCGGAGGGTGCCGTTCCGGCCGCTGAGCCCATGGAGTGACCGGTTGTCGCCGAATGCCGGACAGCGTCGTTCTCCGTTCGGAAGAATGACGCCGAGTCCGGGAGCAGGCCCGCTCGGCAGACGGCCAGAGACCTACGAGGAGCAGCCGGATGAGCAACCAGGGCACACCGTTGCAGCGCGGCGACGGCTGGTGGCACGAGGTGTACACCGGTCCGGCGGCCACCCTGCCGGAGGCCCTGGCGGTGCCCGACGCGGCGGCCGAGGACGCGACGGTGGACGAGTGGTTCGACTCGGCGGCCGGAATGATCGGCGCCCAGCGGACGGCGGAGGCGGAGGCCGTCGAGGAGCCGGTCGAGCCCGTCGTGGCAGAGCCGACGGTGGACGAGTGGTTCGACTCGGCGCTCGGGATGATCGGGGCCCAGCGGGTGGCGGAGGCTCCGTCAGATGCGGCGGAGGCGCCGGCCGCCGAGGCCGAGCCGGAGCCGATTGTCGAACCCGAGCCGATTGTCGAACCCGAGCCGATTGTCGAACCCGAGCCGATTGTCGAACCCGAGCCGATTGTCGAACCCGAGCCGGCCGTCGAGCCGGAGCCGGAGCGCGTGACGGTGGCTCAGGCGGTCGAGGCCGAGACCGTGGTGGCCGACCCCGAACCGGAGGCCGAGACCGAGGTCGAACCCGAAGCCGAGACCGTCCCGCCGTCCGTGTCCGCCGAGCTGTCCGTCCCGCCGCTGACGCCGCCCGCGCGGCGGGCGTACGCGCAGCAGCCGGTGCCGCACGTGGGCGACCGCCCGCCGACGTACGGGCCGGAGCCGACCGCCGTCACCGCCGTGGAGCCGGACGAGCTGGCCCTGCTGACCCCCGACACGGTGGTGGACGGCGCGCAGTACGGCGGGGCGACCGTCCGGGCCGTCTCGGTGCGGGGGGATTCGGCCCGGTACCGCGGCGAGGGGCGGCGGGACGCGCTGCTGCTGACCCGGTTCGGGGAGGGGGA
The DNA here is from genome assembly GCF_053596675.1 of Kitasatospora sp. NPDC001664. Taxonomy (NCBI): domain Bacteria; kingdom Bacillati; phylum Actinomycetota; class Actinomycetes; order Kitasatosporales; family Streptomycetaceae; genus Kitasatospora; species Kitasatospora sp. NPDC001664. The sequence goes on along the minus strand of NZ_JBSFGS010000016.1, from coordinate 169,737 downwards.
GGACGGGCTGCTGCTGGCGGTGGTCGGCACCACGCCCGAGCCCTCGCCGTTGGCGGCGGAGGCCTGCCGGCAGTTGGCGGCGGCGGTCGGCCGGAGCCGGGCGGAGCTCGCCGCGGACCTGCGCGCGGGCGCGCGGGACCGGCTGCGCTACGGGCTCCAGCGCCTGGCCACCGGCGCGTTCGCCCCACTGCGCGCCCCGGGTACGCCTCCTGACGCTCCGCAGGAAGCCGCGCTGCACTGCCTGATGATCTCGCTCGACCCGACCGCCACCCACCGGGCGGCGTTCGGCCTCGGGCCCGGCGGCCTCTACCTCCTGCGCTCCGGCCACTGGATCGACGCCTACGCGGCCCGCCTGCTCCACCACCCGGACGGCCAGCCCCCGCACCCGGCGGGCCCGTCCCCCCGCTCGTTCCGCTTCCGGCTGGTCCCCGCGACCCCCGGCGACATCCTGTTGCTCTCCACCCCGGGCCTGGCCGACCCCCTCGCCGAGGAGCCCTCGGTGGCCCACTTCCTCGCCAACCACTGGGCTCACCCGCACCCGCCCGGCACCGTGGACTTCCTCCGCCAGATCCAGGTCCGCGCCAAGGGCTACGCCGCCGACCGCACCGCCGTCGCCCTCTGGACCGAGTGACGGCGCGTCAGAGGGGTCGCGGCGCGCCGCGTCCGGCCGGCCTGGCAGGGCGTCCGGTCGGAGGTCAGTCGCGCAGCAGGGCGCGGGCGACGGAGTCGAGCTGCGACTCGGCCGTGGCGCGGTCGGCGCCCGGGAGCCCGATGGCCACCGGGACGGCCAAGCCGTCCAGCATCGCCCGCAACTGGACGGCGCGTTCGGCCACTCCGGCGCTCCCGACCCCGAACTCGCCCTCCGCGACGCCCTCTTCGAGCAGGGCGACCAGATCCGCCTGCCACGGCGCCTCGATCTCCAGCTGCCCCTGCCGGATCTCCGCGCTCGCGGGGGAGCGCCCCCAGACCTCCAGCCAGAGCACCCAGCGCGGATCGCCCGGCCCCTCCGGCAGGTAGAGGCCGGCGTACGCGGCCAGCCGCTGCCGGACCGTCACCCCGCGGTCGGCCAGCGCGGCCCGGCGCCGCTCGCCGAGCTGTTCCTCGCTCCAGCGCAGGGTCTCCAGCAGCAGCTGGTCCTTGCTGCCGAAGTAGTAGAGGAGGTGACCCGCACTCATCTGGAGCTGCTTGCCGAGCCCGGCCATGGTCAGCTTCGCCAGCCCGTGCTCGGCGATGGCGGCCCGCGCGGTGGCGAAGACCTCTTCGCGCGGACGCGCCGGCCGACGGGTCCGCGGCTCGGCCATCGGGCTGTCCTCCCTGCTCGGGGTCGCTGTGGTGCTGGGCCCGGTCAGCCTCTCACGGAAGGGCGCGCGCCGATGATCCGGCGGCCTCGCGGCGCCGACGCGCGGTCGCGGAGTCCTGGCGGTCCCGGCGGCCGGCGAGGCGGCAGCCGAGGCAGTCGGTGTGGGCGGTGGTGTCGCGGACGCGCCAGGGCCACTGGGATTCGGGGCGGGGGCCGCTGGGCTTGCCCCAGCCGGTGAGGTGGAGGACCCAGGTGGTGAGGGCGCCGAGGAGGATGGTGGCGGCGCCGGACCGGAGGAGGGCGGGGGAGGCGGCGCAGAGGCCGGTGCCGGCGAGCGCGGTGCCGAGGGTGACGATGGCGGTGCCGGTCCAGCCGGCGAGGGTGTGGCCCATGTCGTGGTGGCCGTGGATGCCGCTCATGGCGGTGCTCCTTCGTCATGATGGGGGACGTAGGGCAGATGTCTTAGTTGCTAAGTATCTTAGACTGTAAGGAGATTTTTGGTGGAGGGCAAGCCGCGTCCCGAGGCGTCCCCGGAGCAGGCCCTGGCGGCGATGGACCAGCTGATCGCGCTGAGCCTGACCGGCCAGCAGGACATCGCGCAGCGTCTGGGGCTCGGGGTCACCGACCTCACCTGCCTCGGCCACGTGCTGGGGGCGGGGGCCGAGCCGATCACCGCCGGGGAGCTGGCCGAGCGGGCCAACCTGACCACCGGGGCCGTCACGGGGGTGGTCAACCGCCTGGAGAAGGCCGGTTACGCGCGGCGGCAGGCGGACCCGGCGGACCGGCGGCGGGTGCGGATCGTGGCGGACGGGACGGCGGCGGGGCGGTTGTACGAGGTGTACGGGCCGTTCTACGCGCGGCTGAACGAGCTGTTCGCCGACTACACGGCCGATGAGGTCGCCGTGCTGGCGGACTGGTTCACGCGGGCGGCCGGACTGATGCGGGTGCGGCAGGAGGAGCTGCGGCGGCCGGTGGAGGGGTGACAGCGGGGTGTCGGCGGGCTGTCAGCGATCCGTCATCCGCCCGTCGGTGAGTCGTGGGTGGGCCCTGTGATTCTGGACTCCCGGTGAACGAGAGGGAGTTGACGATGGATCAGGCACTGGTGGACCGGATGTGGCGTTACCTGCACGCGGGGTTGGCGATGGACCTGGAGGCCCTCGACGCGCTGTACGACCCGGAGTTCGAGAACCTGCGGGTGGACCGGTCGGGGCTGAGCGTGCGGCTGGTGAAGGAGCAGTTCATGCACCGGTTCCGCGCGCTGCGGGCGGAGGGCCGGGTGATCGGGGACTCGCTGGCCGACGTGTCGTTCCTGGCGACGACGGTGCGGGCGGACCACGGGTCGATCGTGATGCGGCGGGAGGAGGACGGCGTGCCGACGCTGTACGACTTCACCTGGCGCCGGGAGGGCGGCCGATGGACCACCCTGCTGCGGGAACTGACGGTGGAGCAGGACCTGCGGCCGTTGATCGCCGTGATCGAGGCCGGGGCGGCTGGTGCGGGAGCGGCGGACGGGGGGAAGGTCATCTCGGCCGGGTAGCATCCGGCTCGGGGCGGAGGGAACGCCACAACCAACCCATGGGGGATTCATGCGTGCACGTGCGAAGGGCCTGCTGGCCCTCGCGTTCAGCTCGGTCCTGGCCCTGACGGCCGTCTCGACCACCGGTGCCACCGGCGCGGCCGCGGCCGGCAGCCGGGGCCTGGAGATCGCGGTGCCGGCGTACGTCTGGCCGGGCGACCCGATGACCACCGCCCTGCAGGGCACCTCGCCCGCCGCCTCGGTGGTGGTGCTCAACCCGGGCAACGGCGACAGCCCGTTCACCGCCGCCTGGCAGGCGCAGGCCGACGCGCTGCGCGCCGGGGTCACCGCGACCGGCGCGCACACCAAGGTGCTCGGCTACGTGCACACCGGCAACGGCACCCGCTCGGCGGCCGCCGTGAAGGCCTCGGTGGACAACTACCTGAAGACCGCCGACGGCAGGCTGCACGTGGACGGCATCTTCTTCGACGTGGTCAGCCGGGACTGCGGCGCGGGCGACGCGACCCGCGACCACTACCTGGCGCTGCGTCAGTACGTCCAGTCCACCGTCGAGTCGGTGGCGCCCGGCACCGACGAGCTGGTGATCGACAACCCCGGCACCGCGATCGCCGACTGCTACCTGGAGCCCGGCCACCGCACCGCCGACACCTTCGTGACGTACGAGGGCACCTACGCCGGCTACACCGGAGGCGGCTGGCTCGGCGGCAACGTCTTCAACCTGACGGCCGGCTACTACTCGGGCGCCTCCTTCGACCCGAGCGGTACGGCCTTCTGGCACCTGGTCTACGGCGTGCCCGGCCAGGTGGAGATGAAGAGCGCGCTGGACACCGCGTTCGCCCGGGGCGCCGGCTACGCCTACGCCACCGACGACACCCTGCCCAACCCCTGGGACGCGGCGCCGGGTTACGGCTTCGCCGCGCAGACCTCGTACGCCGCGACCATCGGCTGACGGAGCCGTCCCGCGGGCTGCCGGGAGCGGGCCGCCCGGCGGCCCGCCGTGGGCGTGCACGCCGGGGTGAGCGCGCCGTCGGCGCTCACCCGTTCGTCTGATTGTCCGCCGGTTCCCGGGCCGGGGAGGCCCTGACGGGTCATCACTGGACGCATGGGACGAACCGGTACCGTGCTCCTCACCTCGCTGCTCGCGCTCGCGGCAGCCCTGCCGATCTCCTCCGACGTGGTGCCGGCGGCCACCACGGGGGCGGGGGAGCGGGCCACCGCCTGCTCCCGGGTCCCCGTGGTGGGGCACCGCGGCGCGCCCACCGTCGCGGCCGAGAACACCATGGCCTCCTTCGAGGCCGCCCTCCGGGAGGGTGCCGACTGGCTGGAGACGGACGTCCTGGTCAGCAGGGACGGCGTCCCCGTGCTGATGCACGACCCGACCGTGGACCGGGTCACCGGCGGCACCGGCCACGGCGCCGTCGCCGACCTGCGGATCGCCGAACTGGACCGGCTGCGCGTCACGGTGGGCCCCGGCGGCCCGCAGCCGATCCCGCACCTGGCCGAACTGCTGGACCGGCTGCGCGGCACCGGGGTCCGGCTGTTGATGGAGATCAAGGACGTCGGCCGCCCGGAGGAGGCCGCCCTGATCGGCCGGCTGGCGGGTGCCGCGGCCGCCTCCGGGACGGAGGTGGAGCTGTACTCCTTCCACCCCCAGTACCTGCGGGCCGCCCACGCCGCCGCGCCGGACCTCCCGGTCACCCTGCTCCAGGCCTCCTGGTCCGCCCGCGAGCCGGAGGAGCTGCCGCTCTACGCCGTCTCGCTGGAGCAGGTGCTCGCCACCCCCGAACGGATCCGGGCCGAGCACGCCGCCGGCCGCCGGGTCTACGTGTGGACCGTGAACGACCCGGACGGCTGGAGCCGTGCGGCCGAGCACGGGGCGGACGCGGTGATCACCGACACCCCCGGGGCCGCCCGTGCCCGGCTGGATCGCGACTGCCCGCGCGGCGGCCACCGGTGGCGGAGCCTGACGGCGCGTCAGTGAGCCGCGGGCTGGTCTAGAGTGGCCCGCCATGATCACCGAGAGACTGACCCTCAGGGCGCTCGGCGCCACGGCGCCGAAGGCCCGGCGGCTGCTGCCCGCGCTGCTCTGCGGCCTCCTGCTGGCCACCGCCGTCCCGACCGCCGCGGTCGCTGAGCCGACCACCTACGTGACCACCGGACCGGTCTTCAACAACCCGAAGGCGCCCGACACCGCGGGCCAGAACGCGATACTCGGCCACCTCGGCCGGCTCACCGGCGGGGCGCTGCCCGGCTCCACCGTCCGGATCTCGATCTACTCGCTGCGCTCCGACTGGTACGCGGGCAAGCTGGCCGAGGCGCACCGCAACGGCGTCAACGTCCAGGTCCTGGTGGACCACACCAGCATCGAGGCCGACGGCTCCGGGGCCACCCCCGGGTTGAAGGTGAAGAACACCCTGGACGCCGCGTTCGCCGAGACCGCACCCGCCGGGAAGACCTACGGCACCTCCTGGATCCGGGTCTGCGCGCCGGACCAGGCCTGCCTGGCGAAGAACGCCGAGCAGTACGCGCCGTTCAGCAACAACCACAACAAGTTCTTCCTGTTCTCCCGCACCACCGGCAGCGGTTCGCCCACCCTGGGCGTCCCGCTGGACGACGTGACCGTGCAGTCCTCGGGGAACCTCACCCTCTGGGACCTCAAGTACGGCTGGAACGACGCCATGACGGTGGTCGGCAACGCCGAGCTGCACGCCGCCTACCGCACCTACTTCGAGAAGCTGACGGCCTCTCAGGCCGCCCCCGACGGCTCGCTCCAGACCAAGGACTACCCCGTCGAGGTGCAGGCCGGGGCGGCCCGGGCCTACTTCTTCCCGCGCGCCACCTCCGACCCGATCGTGGACCTCCTCAACACGGTGGACGACCCGATCGGCACCGCCCCGGTCTGCTACGGCAACACCAGGACCGCCGAGAACCCCGAGGGCCGCACCGTCATCCGGATCGCCCAGCACCAGATCTCGCGGGCGGCCGTCGCGCAGAAGCTCTGGGAGCTGGCCGAGGCCGGCTGCTACGTGGACGTCGTCTACCGCCTGCTCAACGACTGGGACGCCCCCGGCCCGCAGCGCGACATCGGCTTCTGGCTGACCCGCTCCACCAAGAACGGCAAGATCTCGCTGCACCGCCTCAACAACGACACCCGCGGCGGCTCCGCCACCCACACCAAGTACCTGCTGGTGGAGGGCGGTTACCAGGGCCAGGCCGACCAGAAGCTCGTCTTCACCGGCAGCCACCCCTACACCAACATGGGCCTCACCGAGACCGACGAGGCCCTGCTGAAGTACCAGGACGCGGCCGTCCACGACGCCTACCTGAAGAACTTCCGCGACCAGCGTGCCGCCGCGGTCGCAGAGGACGCGCTCGGCGGCGTGGCCTAGCCGGAGGTCTCGCCCGGGGCGGCGGCGGGTCCGCCGTCCCGGGCGAGGAAGTCCAGCAGTCGGCCGTCGAGCGCGCTCGGGTCGGCGGTCGGGATCGCGTGGTGCGACAGGCCGGGCAGCAACGCGACCTCAGCGTGCGGCAGTTGACGCCGGGCCCGGGCGGCGAGGGCGGCCGCGTCGTGGGTGCGGCTGCGTTCGGCGAACAGCACCAGAGTGGGGACGGCCGGGCCGGGTGGGCGGGTGGTGCGGCCGCTGACCGGGCGGCCGACCCTGGGTGCGGTGGCGCCGAGCACGTAGAGATCGGCCCAGGCCGGGTCGGGAGCCGAACTACCGGTCTCCCAGCGGAGGTAGTCGCGGACCCGGGTCTCGGTCGGGCGCAGCAGCACGGGCAGTGCGCGCAGCAGGTAGCCGGGGCGGAAGCCGCCGAACACCTGGGTCGGGTCGAGCAGGGCCAGCCTCGTCACCCGTTGCGGGGCGTGCCGTGCGAAGGTGACGGCCAGCCAGGCGCCGTAGGAGTGGCCGCAGACGGCGGTGGCGGAGAGCCCGAGGCCGTCCAGGACGGAGCCGAGCCAGGCGGTCAGGTCGGCGGGGCGGCGCAGCGGCCGGCCCGCGCGGACGCTGCGTCCGACGTCGCCGAGGATGTCCACGGCGTAGAGCCGGTGGTGCGCACCGAGCGCCGGCGCGTTGGCGTACCAGACGGTGCCGGTGGCTCCGCCGCCGTGCAGCAGGAGGAGCGGGGCGCCGTCCGGCGGGCCGTACGCGTGCACCCGGGTCGGCCCGTACGGGGTGGGGACGGTCAGTTCGGCCGTGCCGGCGGGCCAGCGGGCGAGCAGGGCGTCGTAGGCGGCGGCGAAGCGTTCGGTCACGGTCCCTCCGGGGTGTGGCTGATCTCCTTGCGGTGGACGGTGGAGCTGTGGCGGACCCGCATGCCGACGTGCAGGTAGAGGTCGAGGGCGCCGGTCTCGGAGTGGGTGCCGAGGGTGGTGGTGGGGCGGCCCGCCCGGGTGAAGGCCTGGAAGGTGGCGGCCAGCAGGTGGCGGGCCAGGCCGCGGCGGCGGTGGGCCGGGTGGACGGCCAGCTGTTCGATCCAGCCCTCGTCCGGCTCGGGGGAGTCGAGGGAGACGGTGGCGCCGGTGAGGTGGCCGCCGGTGAAGGCGAGCAGGGTGGCGGCCGGGGCGAAGGACGGGTGGGCGAGGGTGTGGGCGGCCCACTCGTGGTAGCCGTGGCGGCGCTGCTGCCACTCGTCGAAGGCGTCCTGGACCAGGGCGTGGAGTGCCGGGCCGTCACCCTCCCGGTACGGGCGGACGGTGCTGCCGGGCGGTGCGGGCGGGAGGTCCGCGAGGGTCGCGGTGTGCTCCAACAGCCATTCGGTGACCCGGGGCCGGTACCCGCGCGAGCGGACCAGGGAGACGGCCGCGGCGTCGGCGTCCGGCACGACCTGGGTGATCTGCTCCCCGCCGGCCGCCCTGGCCCGGGCCTCGGCCCAGTCGAGCAGTGCCGCCCCGAGTCCGAGCCCCCGGTGCTCCGGATGCACCCGCACCACGGACCGCCGGTCCACCCAGGCCCAGCCCGCCACCGCCCCGGCCGTCTCCCGCACCACGACGGTGTCCAGCTCGGCGACCAGCCCCGGCCGCGCCAGGTCGGCCGTCACCTGCCCGGCGCCGTGGCCGGCCCTGCCGTACAACTCCTGTTCGCAGCGGGCCAGGAGGGCCTCGACCGCGGGTACGTCCTCGGGTCGGACGGGGTGGCTCCGGTACCCGGCGGGCAGCAGCGGTTCGACGTGTCCCGACATGCCGTCAGCCTAACCGGCCCAGGGTGGAGGGGAGTTCAGTCCCCGACGTAGATCTGCTGCTGCGGGTCGAGGTGCTCGGCGACCGGGGTGGTGTAGTTGGCGTAGGGGGTCACGCCGCTGAGGACGTGGGCCACCGAGGCGGAGGTGGCGTCGGTGAGGCAGGCCGCCATGGCGATGGCGGCCGCTGCTGCGGCCATGGCGCGGATGTTCATCGGGACCCCCGTGATCCTTCCAGCCCGACCGCACCGGTCGGGCTGGTGATCTTCGCAGGCCGACGTCCCGCCGCACAAGGGTGGTCCGAAACGGCCTGCGGTTGTGTCAGGTCAGGGGATGATGTCCGCATGACCGAGGACCTGCCCGCCTTCCTGCGGGCCCGCTTCGCCGAGGACCGGCAGGCCGCCCTGGAGGCGCACCCGCAGGCGGCGTCGGGGTGGTGGGCGGCCGACGCCGCGACGCCGGTCGAGCGGTACCTGGCCCGCTGGAGGCCCTCGCGGGTGCTGGCCGAGACCGCCGCCAAGCAGCAGTTGCTGGAGCTCGCCAACGCGGAGTGCGCACCCGCCTGCCGGGTGGAGCACGCCTTCGACGCCGGGTGCGGCCTGCGGTGGATGGGGCCGCTGCACGTCGAGGAGGACGGCGGCCGCTGGCTCCGGGACGACACCGGGGCCCGCTTCGCGCCGCCGCCGGTGACCCCGCTCGCGACCCTGCGCCTGCTCGCCCTGCCGTACGTGGACCACCCGGGTTACCGGCGGGAGTGGGCCCCGGGGCTCTGAGCTTCGAACGGCCGAGGGCCGTCCGGCACGTGGTGTGCCGGACGGCCCTCGTGGCTCTGGCGGGGCGTCAGGGCTTGGGCTGCTGCTGGGTGATGCAGTGGATCCCGCCGCCGTTGGCGAAGATCTCGCGGGCGTCGACCAGCTCGACCGTGCGGCCCGGGTAGGCCTCGGCGAGCAGCGCGGCGGCGACCTGGTCGCGCGGGTCGTCGAAGGCGCAGAGGACGACGGCGCCGTTGGCGACGTAGTGGTTGATGTAGGAGTAGTCGACCGGCTCGCCCTCCTCGTCCAACAGGACGGTGGGGGCGGGGAGTTCGATGACCTCCAGCTGCCGGCCCTGGGCGTCGGTGGAGGCCCGCAGGATGGCGACCAGCTCCTGGCAGACCTCGTGGTCCGGGTGGGCGGGGTCGGGCTGGACGTGGGCGACGACCACACCGGGGCGGACGAAGGAGGCGACGATGTCGATGTGGCCCCGGGTGCCGAAGTCGTCGTAGTCGCGGGTGAGTCCGCGCGGCAGCCAGACCGCCTTGGTGGTGCCGAGGTGGGCGTGCAGCTCGGCCTCGACCTGCTCCCTGGTCCAGTCGGAGTTGCGGCCCTCGCCGAGCTGGACGGTGTCGGTCACCAGCACGGTGCCCTCGCCGTCCACGTGGATGCCGCCGCCCTCGTTGATCAGGCGGGAGGCGAAGCGCTGCACCTCGGTGAGCTTGGTGACCTCCTCGGCGATGTGCTGGTCGTTGTCCCACCGGGCCCAGGACTGCGCGCCCCAGCCGTTGAACACCCAGTCGGTGGCCGCGAGTTCGCCGGAGCCATTGATCAGGAAGGTGGGGCCGATGTCCCGCATCCAGGCGTCGTCCAGCGGGCGCTCGACCAGCTCGACCGCGCCGTCGACGTAGCGGCGGACGGCGTCCAGCTCGCCGGTGTTGACGATCATCGTGACCGGCTCGTAGCGGACGATGGTGTTGGCGACCCGGGCCCAGGCCTCCCGTGCGGCGTGCAGCTGCTCGGGGGTGTCGAAGGTCTGGTTGTCGGTGGGGAAGGCCATCCAGGTGCGGTCGTGCGGGTGCCACTCGGCGGGCATCCGGAAGCCGAGCTGGGCGGGGGTGGCGGCGGTCATGGGTGTGAAGTCCTCGGTGGGTGACGGGGGTTGGACGGGGGTTGGTCAGAGGAAGTAGAGGCGGCTGAGCGAGACGGAGTCGGCCGGGGCCGAGCGGATCGGTTCGCCGTCGAGCGTGACCAGGCCGGTGGTGGCCTCGACCTGGACGGTGCCGGTGCGGGCGTTGCGGACCATGTCGGCGGGGCCGATGCCCCGGGTGCCGCGGACGGCGACCCGGCGGCGCCGGGTGGGCATGGCGTCCCCGTTCTCGACGGCGGCCCGGGCCACGAAGGCCACCGAGAGGTCGGCGGCGGTGGCCCCGTGGGCGCCGAACTGGGGGCCCAGGACCAGGGGTTCGCAGCGGTCGGTGGAGGCGTTGGGGTCACCGGTGACGCCGTAGGCGGGGAAGCCGGACTTCAGCACCAGCTGCGGTTTGGCGCCGAAGTGGTCCGGGCGCCAGAGCACGATGTCGGCGAGCTTGCCCACCTCGATCGAGCCGACCTCGTGGGAGAGGCCGTGCGCGATGGCGGGGTTGATGGTGAGCTTGGCGACGTAGCGGAGCACCCGCTCGTTGTCGTCGCCGGCCTCGGTGGTGCCGAACCCGCCGTCCAGCGGCCCGAGTTCGAGCTTCATCTTGCCGGCCATGGCGAAGGTGCGGCGCACCGTCTCGCCCGCCCGGCCCATGCCCTGGGCGTCGGAGGAGGTGATGCCGATGACGCCCAGGTCGTGCAGCACGTCCTCGGCGCCCATGGTGCCGGCCCGGATCCGGTCGCGGGCCATGGCGGCGTCGCCGGGGAGGTCGACCTTGAGGTCGTGGGCGGAGACGATCATGCCGAAGTGCTCGCCCAGGGCGTCCCGGCCGAACGGCAGGGTGGGGTTGGTGGAGGAGCCGATGACGTTGGGGACCCCGGCCATCTTGAGCACGTTGGGGACGTGCCCGCCGCCGCACCCCTCGATGTGGAAGGCGTGGATGGTACGGCCGTCCAGGACGCGCAGGGTGTCCTCGACCGAGAGGCACTCGTTGAGGCCGTCGGTGTGCAGGGCGACCTGGACGTCGTGCTCCTCGGCGACCCGCAGCGCGGTGTCGAGCGCGCGGGTGTGGGCGCCCATGTCCTCGTGCACCTTGAAGCCCGAGGCACCGCCCTCGGCCAGTGCCTCGACCAGCGGGGCCGGGTCGGAGGACGAACCGCGGCCCAGGAAGCCGATGTTGACCGGCCAGGCGTCGAAGGCGTTGAAGGCGTGGCGCAGGGCCCAGGGGGAGTTGACGCCGACGCCCCAGACCGGGCCGAACTCCTGCCCGATGACCGTGGTGACGCCGGAGGCGAGCGAGGCCTCCATGATCCGGGGCGAGAGCAGGTGGACGTGGGTGTCGATCGCGCCGGCGGTGGCGATCAGCCCCTCGCCGGAGACGATCGTGGTGCCGGTGCCGACCACCACCTCGACGCCGTCCAGGGTGTCCGGGTTGCCGGCCCGGCCGATCGCGGCGATCCGGCCGCCGATCAGGCCGATCGAGGTCTTGCGGATACCGAGGACCGCGTCGATCACCAGCACGTTGGAGATGACGACGTCACAGGTGTCGCGCACGGCGGCGGGCCTGAGGTGCAGGCCGTCGCGGGCGGTCTTGCCGAAGCCGGCCAGGAACTCGTCACCGGGGGCCTGCGAGTCGGACTCCACCCGGACGATCAGCCCGGAGTCGCCGAGCCGGATCCGGTCGCCGGCCCGGGGGCCGTGCACGGAGACGTAGTCGTGCGGGGTGATGGCGGTCATCGGCCGGCCTCCTGGAGCGGGGCAGGGGCAGGGGCGGGGGCGAGCTCGGGCGCGGTCACGAGTCCAGCTCCGCGTCGTCGAAGCCGGTCAGGTAGCCGGTGGCCCGGGCCTTGGCGAGCGCGGCCTCGCGGGCGCCGGGGGCGTCCAACGGGCCGTCCACCAGGCCGGCGAAGCCGATCGCCACCCGGGCCCCGCCGATCGGCACCAGGCCGACCTCGACGGTGGCGCCCGGGTCGAAGCGGACCGAGGAGCCGGCCGGTACGGCGAGGTGGGTGCCGTAGGCGGCGGAGCGGTCGAAGGCGAGCCGCGGGTTGGCCTCGAAGAAGTGGAAGTGCGAGGTGACCGAGATCGGCACGTCCGAGGTGTTGTGCACCGGGAGCAGCAGGGTCTCCTCGATCGGGTCGTACCCCTCGCCGCTGCCCAGCAGCGCACCGCCGGGGGCCTCGTCGCCGAGCGAACCGGCGCCCCGGAAGGGGTCGTTGACCACCGCGAGGCGGGTGCCGTCGTCGAAGACCGCCTCCACCTGGACCACCGTCACCACGTCGGCCACGCCGGGCAGCACGTCCGCGGCGGAGAGCACGGTGCGGCCGGCCTCGACGGCCTCGGCCAGCCGGCGGCCGTCCCGGGCGGCCTCGCAGACGGCGTCGGCGATCAGGGCGGTGGCCTCGGGGACGTTCAGCTTCACGCCCCGGGCCCGCCGGGCGCGGGCGAGTTCGGCGGCCGTGAAGATCAGCAGCCGGTCCCGCTCGGTGGGGGTCAGTCGCACGGTGCCTCGCTCTCCTCGCCGTGGCGGCGGCCGCTCAACTTAGAACGCCGTTCAAACTCTCTGTCCGGCCATTGAACCCGGACGGCGCCGCCGTGTCCAGCCTTGTCCGTTCCGGGGTGTTCTGCGCGCCGGGCGTCGCAATCGTGTGGCGGATGCTTGCGGGAGGGCCGGACACCGCGGGTGGCGCGGGTCGATACTGGGGCCGTCCGTGCACAGCCCAGTGAATGGAGCCCCGGCTGATGAGTGCCGCCACCGACCCCGCCGTCCTGCTGGCCGGACCGAAGGGGGCGCGGCTCCGCCTCGGCCCCGCGATCAGGCAGGCCGAGCAGAGCGTGACGGCCGCCAAGGTGGAGGCGCTGCGGGGCCTCGGCCTGACCGTGCCGCAGTACGCCGTGCTGCTCCAGCTCGCCGAGCGGACCGACCGCTCCGGCGCCCAGCTCGCCCGGGGCGCCGCCGTCACCCCGCAGACCATGGCCGGTGTGCTGGCGAACCTGGAGACCAAGGGCCTGATCGAGCGTCAGCAGTCCGAGGTGCACGGCAAGGTGATGCTGGCCCGGCTGACCGAGGCCGGGGAGGGCCTGCTCGCCGAGGCCGACGACCGCGCGGTGGGGGTGGAGGCCGCGCTCTGGTCGGCCTTCGCCCCCGAGGAGCGCGAGCAGCTGTGCGCCCTGCTGCGGCGGGCGGCGACCGCCCTGCGCCCGTAGCGGTCCACCGGCAGGGGGCCGGTGGCGGTCCAAACCTCCCGGCAGCCCCGGAAAGGATCACTCGGAGCCCCCTGAGCCCCGCTTCACCACAGGTGACCGTCCGCACACTGTTGCGTGTCCCCGCCAGTGGGCATGAGGATGGTCGTCGGTATCGGGACAGTCCGCCAGCGGGGGACGCGACGCGGCCAACTGTCCGTGAGAAGGGCTGTGGGGGGCGTTACGTGATGGAAGGCAAGGCCAGGTTCCCGCGTCAGCGGACGGCTTCGAGCAGCACGGCGGCCGGCGGGGACTCCGCCCGCGCCAGGGGCCACGACCAGCACACCCACGAGGGGCGGGCGCCGCAGGAGCCGGGCTGCGCCCTGCACCGCAGGCTGCACGCGGCGCTCAGCCCGGCCGACCTGACCGGAGTCGGCGCCGTCCGCCGCCGCCTGCGGGCCGCCCTCGACCTCTGGGGCGTCCCCGAACTCGCCGACACGGCGGAGCTGTTGACCTCCGAGCTGGTGACCAACGCGCTGCTGCACACCGAGCGCGGCGCGGTGTTGGACGCGGTGCTCAGCCCCGAGCACCGGCTGCGGATCGAGGTCCAGGACGGCACCACCCGGCTCCCGGGCCGCCGGATCGCGAGCGAGACCGCCACCTCCGGGCGCGGCCTGCAGCTGGTCGAGGCGCTGGCCGACGACTGGGGCGTCCAGCTGCGCGGTGACGGCAAGGTCACCTGGTTCGAGCTCGGCGCCGCCTGAGCGGTTCCGCCCCGCCCCTCCCGGCCCGACCCCTCCCCGCCCGCCCCTCCCGGCCGACCCCGCGACCGTCCCCCGTGCATATGCCGCGTCACCGCCCGGTCACGAAATGCACCCGGCTCATTGCCCGCACCGCCGTCCTGTGCTCATCTGGTCCTGGCCTTTCGGGTACGTCCCGCGCGTGCGGCCGGCCCCGTCACCCGAAAGCCCGCTGGTGAGGCGGTACTAGTAATCTTTCGGCAGGATAGTGAGAATGTGTGCCCGGGAAGGCAGCGGGGAGATCCGAGCCTCGACTGACCGCCCTCGACCCGAGCACCGCCCACCCACTCGGCACACGGCTGTCACGGTCCGCCCGGACCGGACGGCACGGCAGCGGCAGGAGAAAAATGGCGACTGAGCCCGAGTCCGCGGGGCCCGCACGCCGCACCCCGCCTGCCCAGTCGGCCCGCGGCACGGCCGGCCACGGCCGGTCGGCGGTCAACGCGCTGCGCCCCGCCGCCGCCGGCAGCGGGCTGGCGGCCGGCCGGATCGCCCCGGTGGTCCCGCGCGGCCTGCCCACCAGGACGGGCGACTCCACCCCCGACTGGCTCGAACCCGCGATGGCCGCCAACGGCATCGGCTCCTTCGACTGGGACATCCGCCGCGACGTGCTGGAGGGCGATCCGCGCGCCTGCGCCATCCTCGGCCTCGACCCGGGCCGCTTCGACCGCAGCGCGGCCTCCTTCCTGGCGATGCTGCACCCCGAGGACGCCCCGGTGGTCCGCCGCCGGGTCGAGCGGGCCGTCGCCGAGCTCGGCCAGTGCGGCGCCTACTACCGCACCGTCTTCCCCGGCGGCGAGCTGCATGCCGCCCGCTTCCGCGGCCGGGTGCTGGCCGACGCCTTCGGGCGGCCGTCCCGGATGGTCGGCTTCGTCTGGGACGCCACCGTCGAGCTGCACAAGCGCGAGCGCGCCGGGGCGATGGCCGCGCTGCGCGAGGAGCGCTCGCGGTTCATCAAGGAGGCGGCCAGGGCGCTCTCCGAGGCCGTCACCGTCCGGGACGTGGCGCGGGTCTTCACCGAGCTGCCGCTGCCCGGCCTGCCGCCGGACGGCCTGATCCTGGCCTCGCTGGAGGCCGGCCGGTTCCAGGTGCTCGGCGCCAGCGGCTACCGCGACGGCGACCTGCGCCAGTACGACCGCGCGCCCGTCCCGCCCGGCCACCCGGCCGCCGAGGCGATCCGCAACCGCGCCCCGGTCTTCATCTCCAGCCGCGAGGAGTACCGCGAGCGCTACCCGGACGCCTACCCGCAGATGGCCGAGAACGGCCAGCGCAGCGCCTGGGCCTTCCTGCCGCTGGTGGCCAGCGGCCGGGTGACGGGCGTCTGCGTGGTCGGCTTCGACGACGACCGCGAGCTGGACGCCGACGAGCGCACCCTGCTCTCCACCCTGGGCGGCCTGGTCGCCCAGTCGCTGGCCCGGGCCCGGCTGCACGACGCCGAGCACGAGCTGGCGGCCGGCCTGCAGCGGGTGATGCTGCCGCGCACCGTGCCCTCGGTCTCCGGCGTGACCACCGCCGTCCGCTACCTGGCGGCCGGCTCCGGCCTGCAGATCGGCGGCGACTGGTACGACGTGGTGCCGCTGCCCGGCGGCCACGTCGGCCTGGTGATCGGCGACGTGCAGGGCCACGACGTGCACGCGGCGGGGATCATGGGCCAGCTGCGGATCGCGCTGCGCGCCTACGCGGCCGAGGGCCACCCGCCCGCCGCCGTGATGGCCCGGGCCTCCCGCTTCCTGGCCGACCTGGACACCGACCACTTCGCCACCTGCACCTACGCCGAGGTGAACGTGGACTACGGCGTGGTCTACGCCGTCCGGGCCGGCCACCTCGACCCGGTGGTCCGCCGGGCCGACGGCACCGCCACCGCCGTCCCGGTGGCCGGCGGGCTGCCGCTCGGCGTCTCCCCGGACGAGGAGTACCGGGTCACCCGGTTCTCGCTGGATCCGGGGGAGACGGTGGTGCTCTGCACCGACGGCCTGGTCGAGGCCCGCGACATGGACCTGGACACCGGATACGCCCGGCTCTGCGACACCGTCGCCCGCGAGCTGCCCGGCCGGGGCGAGGGCCCGCGCGACCCGCTGGACGAACTGGCCGACCGGATCGCCTCGCTGGCCGCCGACTCGACCGAGCGCGAGGACGACATAGCGCTGCTGCTGCTCCGCTGGGACGGCCCGGCGGGCGGGCTGGCCGCGCAGCAGCTGCGCCGCCGGATCGGCCAGGCCGACCTGGCCCGGATCTCCGAGCTGCGCGGCGAGCTGCGGGACGCGCTGCGCCGCTGGGGCGTGGCGGAGCTGGTGGACTCGGCCGAGCTGCTCGCCTCCGAGCTGGTCACCAACGCGATCCGGCACACCGACCGGGACGCCATGTTCACCGCCCGGCTCTACCGGGAGGGCTCCGGGGAGGGCCGGGCCCGGCTGCGGGTCGAGGTGGAGGACGAGTCCGACCTCTGGCCGACCAGGCGCACCCCGGGCGAGCAGGCCTCCTCCGGGCGCGGCCTGATGCTGGTGGAGGCGCTGGCCGACGCCTGGGGCGTGGAGCCGCGCGGCAGCGGCAAGCGGATGTGGTTCGAACTCTCCGCCGACTGAACCGGACGGACCGTCAGGCGGCGGCCGCGGCAGGACCGGGCCGTGGCCTGATCGGTCCGGTCAAGGGTTGCGCCGGGGGCGTGGGGGGCCAACCACGCGCCGCTGCCCGACGCCCCGCGGTCTAGCCGCGCCCGGCCGGAAGGTCCGTCAGCCGAACTGCTGCTCCAGGTCCTTGAGCTTCTGCTCCAGGGAGTCCAGCCGGGGCAGCGGCATGGTCTCCTCCTCCGGCGTCAGGTCGATGCTGCGCCGGACCGGCAGCGCGCCCTCGGTGGCCGGAGCGGCGGGGGCTGTCGCCCCGGAGCCCCGGGAGTTCGGGGAGCTCGGGGAGCTCGGCGATCCCTGCGAGTTCTGCGACGGTTCTATGACGGGCTCCGAACTTCCCGGCGTCAGCTGCCGGTTGGCCCCCCGGGCCCGCCAGGCACTGCCGGGCTGGCGCCCGATGGCGCGGATCTCGGCCCGCTCCCGGCGGCTGGCCATCCGCTGGCGCTCGCGGTCCAGTGCGGCCTGCCGCTTGTCGTCGCGGACCTCCTCGACCGCCTCGTCCAGGCTGCGCACGCCCTCCAGCAGCATCAACGACCAGGCGGCGTACGTCTCCAGGGGCGCCCGCAGCCAGCGGACCACCCGGATCTGCGGCAGCGGCCGCGGCACCAGGCCCTGCTCGCGCAGGGCGGCCCGGCGGGTCTGCTTCAGCGCGCGGTCGAAGAGGATCGCGGCCGAGAGCGACATCCCGGCGAAGAACTGCGGGGCGCCGACGTGGCCGTAACCCCTGGGCGCGTGAACCCAGTTGAACCAGGCGGAGGCGCCTGCGAACAGCCAGACCAGCAGGCGGGAGCCGAGCGCGGCGTCACCGTGGCTGGCCTCGCGGACGGCGAGCACCGAGCAGAACATCGCGGCGCCGTCCAGGCCGAACGGCACCAGGTACTCCCAGCCGCCGGAGAGCCCGAGGTTCTGCACCCCGAAGCCGACCAGGCCGTGGAAGGAGAGGGCCGCCGCCACGCCCGCGCAGCAGAAGAGCAGCGCGTAGGCGGAGACCCCGTACATCGACTCCTTGCGGCGGCGGCGCTCCTCGCTGCGCTCCCAGGAGTCCGTCGCACCGGTGGCGGCCGCGGCGGCCGCGGTCCTGGTGCGCAGGAAGGTCACCAGGACGGCGACCGCCACCAGACCGGCCACGCCCGTGACGGCCCAGCCCAGTGGAATATCGGACAGTTTCATGGCCGGAACCAGCCTCGCTTTCCCGCCTTGTGATGGCGAGTCACCACTATGGCCGATGACTGACGGCCTTTCGGCCGATTCCGGGCCAATGCACCGAGGAGAGGGAATTCCGAAGTCGTTGAATCCATACGGTCATATGAAATGGTCGAGCTGATTCCGACCCGGAACGCGCTATTCCGGACAGCTCCGCGGGCAGGTGAGACAGGTTTCTTCCGGACGCACCGTGTAGAACAGGCAGCAGCTCACCCGGGTCCTGGTCCGGGCGGCCGGGCCGTCCGTCAACCGCCTGAAGTCCGCCCCGCCGACGAACGGGCGCTCGGACGGGCCGGGCAGCAGTTCGGTCACCGCGGCGGCGGCCCGCTCCTCCTCGCCGAGCAGGCCCCCGAGGAACCAGAGCCCCTCGATCACGTCGTCGGTGGCCATTCCCCACAGGGTGCGCGAGCCGCGCCGCATGGCCGGGCGGAAGGCGTTCAGCGTCGGGGTGAGCAACTCGGTCAGCGCGGAGCGGAGTTCGGCCCGCAGGGCGGCCTCGTCCGGCACCACCCGGGCGCCCGGCAGGTGGGCCGCGGGATCGTCCGGCAGGCAGGCGAAGCCGTCCGGGTCGACGGCGAGCTCCCCGGCCGCGCGGTCGATCGCCACCCGGTCGGCGGGCAGCCGGGGCACCCGGCGCTCCAGGAACCACGGCAGGGTGAAGGCCAGTGCGGCGGGCCAGACGAAGCGGTGCAGGCAGAAGCCGGCCGCCACGTCGGGCCGCAGCAGCTGCCCGTAGTCGGCCAGGGCCAGTGACTGGTCGTGGGCGATGAGCTCCTGGCGTACCGATTCCTCGCCGACCAGCGCGGTGGCGGAGACCCAGCCCCGGCCGGTGGGCAGCGGGCCCGCGAGGATCCGCAGGGCCGGGAAGACCAGGTGCTGGCGGGCGTAGCTGCCGAGCAGCGGCGGGCCGTCGGCGAGGTGGCCGTCGGCGAGGGGGCCGGGGCCGGGGCCGGTGGGGCGGGCCTCGGTGCTGCTGGCGGTCATGCGGGCCCCCGGAGGTGGGCCGGCGCTCGGGGAGCCCGGGACGGCGGTACGGGCCGGCCCGCACGGGCGAGCCGGACCTGCCCGGGGTGGGTCCCACCGGACAGGTTAGGCTCACCTTAGCTGATGCCCCTTCCGACGTCCCGTCAGCTTCCGCCGTCCGGGGGAGCCGCCGGAGCGGGCACGGTGTCCAGCCGCCGCGCGAGCCAGACCGGCACGCCGCCGAGCGCCTGCACCAGCCGGGCGGCCTCCGCCCGCAGCCGGGCCGCCTCGGCCGGCTCCGAGACCTCGGCCAACGCCGCCAGGGCCGGTGCCACCCCCACGGTGAAGCCGAGCTCCTCACGGATCGTCAGCGAGGCCCGGAAGCCCTCCCGGGCCTGTTCGGCATCGCCCGCCGCGAGCGCCAGCGAGGCCAGGTGGCGCCAGGTGTAGGAGCGCAGGAGTTCGTCACCTCGCTCGGCCGCGCCGTCGTGCGCGCGCCGGTACGCGATCCAGGCCGCCTGCCGGTCGTGCAGCAGGTTCTCCGCCACCAGGCCGCGCCGGAAGTCCAGCAGGGGACGCCCCGGGGCGTCCGGCGGGAGCAGGGCCGAGGTCCGGCCGAGCGCGGCCTGGGCCTCGTCCAGCCGGTCCCGCGGGCCCAGCACGCTGGCCACGTAGGCCAGGAAACCGCGTGCGCAGGCGGCGGCGGCGCGCTGGTCGGGGGAGGCGGCCAGGGCCTCCGCCGCGCGCAGCGCCTCCTCGCCCTGCTCCCAGTGCGCGGCGGTGAACATGCACTGCTCGATGAGGAGTTCGGCCCGGGCCAGGGCCGTCGAGGGGTCGTCACGGGCCGCCGGCAGGAGCAGTTCGGCGGCCTCCTGCCAACATCCCCGGGACCGTAGCCGCCAGACCGCGTCCGTCTTGCTGCCCCCCAGGGCCGTTCCGTGCTCCGACAACGCCACCTCCTTGTGCGCGGTGTCCAGCGAGCGGGCGTGGCCGCTGTGGCGGCAATTCAACACGGGGGTGAGCTTGTGCACCAGATCACGAGCGCGAGATGATCCGGAATCAGCTCCTCCTGATCGACTGGTCCAGACCGCCGGAGCGGCGGTGGATCAGGAGGTCCACCCCGTCTCCAGCAGGGCCTCCGCCGCTCCGTTGGCCGGCTGCGGGATGCCGGACTCGTCGAGGTGGAAGAGCGCCACCAGCAGTTGCTCGCCCCGCACCAGCGCCTGCTGGGTGAAGCCCGAGCGGCTGAACAGTGCCGCCGCGATCTCCTCCGCGTGCAGGGTGCGCAGCCAGAGGCACTCCACCGTGCGGAGGTCGGCCGGCGCCCCGGAGCCGTCCACCTGGGCCACCATCCGGCCGCCCAACAGGGTGACCAGAGAGGTCTCCTGATCCTCCGTCATCTCCAGGTCGTCGAAGCCCAGCCAGCGGAGGTAGCGGGCGGCGGTGAGCACCGCGTCGTCCTCGGAGCGCACCGGGTGCGGGCGGAACGGCGGCCGGTACTCCCAGGCGGACGGCCCGCCCTGGACCGGGACGCTGGGCCGCCGGTCGGCCGGCAGTCCGTCCAGCCCGTCGAGCGCGCGGCTGTCCAACGGCCGGTGAGCGGCCGGGCGTTGGTGCCCGGGGCCGGGGCCGGCGCTCTGCAGCCGGGGTGCCCGGTCCACCGGGAGGCGGACGGTGGCGCCGCAGTTGCAGGTGAACTCCGGCTGGGGCCACTGGTCGTCCCGGCCGCAGTGCGGGCAGCGCATGCTCAGCCAGGAGTCCTCCCAGGAGCGGAAGCGGATCTGCACCGGTATGCCGCCGCGCAGCAGTGGCACCCGCAGCCGGGCCCCGCAGGGGCAGGGCAGGCTCGGCGGGTCGTACAGGTGCTCGCGGCGGCAGGCCGGGCAGCGGATCGGGCTCGCACCGTGCGGCCGGTCCGCCGCCGGCTCGTCGAAGTCGTCGGGCAGCGGTGCTCCGGGCATCGTGCACACCGTCCGTTCTGGTCGCCTGGCCTGGTCGGTCCCATCGTCCCCGATCCGACCGGCCGTCGGCCCGGATATCGGCAATCCTCAGGGAGAGACCAGGGGCACGTCAGGGGCGCACGGTCCCGTCGGGCGGGGGTTCAGCCCGCGCCCCAGCGGGCCAGGTCCTCCGGGGTGTCCAGGTCGTCCGGGACGGCCACGTCGCCGCACTCGACCAGCTCGACCGGATGGGCGGCGAGCAGGGCACGGGCCCCGGCGTCGCCGACCGCACCGGCGGCCGCCTCGGCGAAGTGGCGGGCACCGATCAGCACCGGGTGGCCGCGCCGCCCGTGGTAACCGGCGGCGGCCAGGTCCGCACCGGCCGCGTGGGCGGCGAGCAGCCGGGCCACGGCCGCCGGCGTGACGCCCGGGGTGTCCACCAGCATCACCAGGGCGGCGGTGGCGTCCGCTGGCAGTGCGGCCAGCCCGGCGCGGAGCGAGGAGCCCATGCCGCCCTCCCAGTCGGGGTTGTCCACCAGGACGCTCGCCCCGGTGTCCACGGCGGCCCGGACCTGCTCGGCGGCGGCACCCAGCACCACCACCGCTCCGGCGCAGCCGCCCTCGCGGACCACCTTCAGCGCGTGCGAGAGCAGCGGGCGCCCCTGACGGGTGATCAGCGCCTTGGGGCGCCCGCCCAGGCGGCGTCCGCCGCCCGCCGCGAGGACCAGTGCCGGGACGTTCACGGGACTCATGCCGCTGCTCTCCTCCTGCGCTCGCCGCACCGCGTGGCGTGCCGTACGGCCCATCCTGCTCCACGGCGCACCCCCGGGGCCCCGTACGGAGAGTCTGGGGCCGGTGGGGAGGACGGGGCAGTTGTGCGATCGCACAGGGCGCCGCCGCAGGTCAGCGGGGTGGGCCGGTGCTTCCGCCGCTGGTGCTCGCCGGGGGGCGGGCCCTGTACTGGGCAGATGGACACCGCACCAAGCCCGCTGGTGGACCGCTTCGGCCGGGTCCACACCGATCTGCGGGTCTCGCTCACCGACCGCTGCAACCTGCGCTGCACCTACTGCATGCCGGCCGAGGGTCTGAACTGGCTGCCCCGGGCCGAGGTGCTCACGGACGACGAGGTCGAACGGCTGGCCCGGATCGCCGTCACCCGCCTCGGCATCACCGCCCTGCGGCTGACCGGCGGCGAGCCGCTGCTCCGCCGCGGCCTGCCGGGCCTGGTGGAGCGGTTGAGCGTGCTCGGGGCCGAGGTCTCGCTCACGACCAACGGCATCGGGCTGGCCCGCACGGCGGCCGACCTGAAGGCCGCCGGACTGCACCGGGTCAACGTCAGCCTGGACACCCTGCGGCCCGAACGCTACGCCGAGATCACCCGCCGGGACCGGATCGCCGACGTCTTCGCGGGCCTCGCCGCCGCCCAGGCCGCCGGACTGGCGCCGGTGAAGGTCAACGCGGTCCCGGTGCGGGGCGTCAACGACGACGAGATCGTGGAGCTGGTCGAGTTCGCGGCGGAGCACGGGTACCGGATGCGGTTCATCGAGTCGATGCCGCTCGACGCGCAGGGCGCGTGGGAGCGGGACCGGATGATCACGGCGGACGAGCTGCTCGCGGTGCTGACGGAGCGTTGGGAGCTGGTGCCGGTGGGGCGGCACGGCAACGCCCCGGCGGAGGAGTGGCGGATCGCCGGGACGGACGTGGTGGTCGGGGTGATCGCCTCGGTGACGCGGCCGTTCTGCGGCGGCTGCGACCGGGTCCGGCTGACGGCCGACGGGCAGCTGCGGAACTGCCTCTTCGCGACCGAGGAGTCCGATCTGCGGGCGCTGCTGCGCGGCGGTGCCGACGACGCGGCGATCGAACGCGCCTGGCGCAACACCATCGCCCGCAAGGGCCCGGGCCACGACATCAGCTCCGCCGACTTCGTCCAGCCCGCCCGCCCCATGTCGGCCATCGGGGGCTGACGGCGGACGCTCGGCAGGGCAGCGGCCTCAGGGGCGCGAGGAACTGCGCGGGTCGGAAGGCGGCGCACCGGCAACTGAACCACCGTCAGCCAGTTGCAGGTGCTGCCTTTCCACGGCGCGCAGTTCCTCGCGCCCCTGGCGCGCTGCCCTGCCGGCGGCGGTCAGTCCTTGCAGCGGGTGCCCGGGGCGGGGAGGGTGCCGGTGGTGAGGAAGGTGTTGACGGCGGTGGTGGTGCAGGGGTTCTTGTTGTAGCCGGTGTGGCCCTCGCCCTCGCGGGTGAGGAGGGTGGCGTTGCCGAGCTCGGTGGTGAGCTGCTCGGCCCAGGCGTACGGGGTGGCCGGGTCGCCGGTGGTGCCGACGACCAGGACCGGGGGTGCGCCGGGGGCCTTGGTGGGGGCGGGCTGCTCGGTGGTCCGGTAGGGCCAGCTGCGGCAGTCCGGGTCGAAGAGGTCCTCGTCGGTGTAGCGGGCCGAGATCAGCGGTGCCTCGTCGTGCAGCTTCTGCCGGGCGGCCGCGAGCTGCGCCGCGGTGGGGACGTCCGCGCCCGGGTCCGCGCAGTGGATCGCGGTGTAGGCGTCGAGCATGTTGCTGTGCTTGCCGTCCTCGCCGCGGTCGTAGTAGTCGTCGGCCATCGCCTGCAGGTAGTCGCCCTTGTCGCGGAGCATCGCCCAGCCGAGGGCGTTGCGCAGGTACTCCCAGCTGGTGGCGTTGCCGTAGAGCATGCTCAGGGTGCCGGTCCAGGCGGAGGACGAGGTGAGCGAGCGGCCGTCGGTGGTGGTCAGCGGCTCCTTCTTCAGGCCGTCGAGGAAGGCGGCCAGCTTGGCGGGCGCCTGCTCGGGGTCCTTGCCGAGGCTGCACTGCTTCTGCTGCGCGCAGTCGGCGGCGAAGGCGCGCAGGGCCTTCTCGAAGCTGATGTTCTGCTGGACGGCGTGGTCGAGCTGACTGAGCGTCGAGTCCACGGCGCCGTCCAGGACGACCCGGCCGGCCTTGTCCGGGAACTGCTCCAGGTAGCGGGAGCCCAGGTAGGTGCCGTAGGAGAAGCCGAAGTAGTTGAGCTTGGCCTCGCCCAGGGCGGCGCGCAGGACGTCCATGTCGCGGGCGGCGTCGCGGGTGCCGACGTGGGGGAGCAGCGTGCCGGAGTTGGCCCGGCAGGCGTCGGCCATGGCCTTGCCGCGGGTGCCGTCCCGGGTGTCGGTGCTGTCGAAGGCGTCCCGGGCGCGGTCGTCCATGCAGTGCACGGCGGTGCTGGCGCCGACGCCGCGCGGGTCGAAGCCGACCAGGTCGTAGCTCTCGCGCAGGCCGTCCTTGCCGAACTCGGTGCCCCGTTGGACCATGCCGGCGCCGGAGCTGCCGGGGCCGCCGGGGTTGAGCACCAGCGAGCCGATCCGCTTGCCGTCCTGGGCGGTCCGGCGGCGGGACAGGGCGATCTCGATGGTCTCGCCGCCCGGGGCGGCGTAGTCCAGCGGGACGCGCAGGCGTGCGCACTCCGCGGTGGACTCGTCGAGCTTCGCGGTCTTCGGGTCGTCCGTGCAGGCGGCCCAGGCCAACTGCTGGCCGTAGTACGGCTTGAGCGCGGGATCGGCCTCGCCGGTCGGCTTCGGGGCCGGGCTGGGGCTCGCACTCGGGGTGGTGGTCTGGGTCGGGCTCGCGGAGCTGCTCGGCGCCGCCGCCTCGGTGCCGGAGGTGCACCCGGCGAGCAGGGCGGCCGCCAGGGCGACGGGGAGCAGGCGGCCGGAGAGCCGGGCGGTGTCGGTGATCACCGCCCATGGCTATCATCCGACCGCCCCGGTGATCATCTCGTTATCCGCCGCAGAGGCCCAGCATGGTCTTCTTGTCGGCCGGGACCACCGGGAGTTGGTACTTGAGGGAGACCTGGGCGAAGCGGACCGCGTAGGAGCAGCGGACCGCCTCGTTGGCCGGGAGCCAGGCGGAGGGGCCGGAGTCGCCCTTGGAGGCGTTCTGCGAGCCGTCGGCGGGGATCAGGTTGAGCGGGTCGTTGGCGATCTGGACGCGCTTGGCCTTGGTCCAGGCGGAGGCGCCCTGCTTCCAGTCGTAGGAGAGCGGCATCACGTGGTCGATCTGGATCTTCGTGGCCTGCTGCTTGGTCCACTGCACCGTCTGCCCGGTGTAGGGGTCGTAGATGGTCATCCCGGTGACCACGCAGGCGGAGCCGTCCTTGCGGGCCACGGACCGGCCGTCGCGGGCGAGCAGGTCGTCGCGGGTGCCGCAGTCGTTGTGGCCGAACGGGACGCCGTCGACGTTGTCCGTCCACGGCGGGCCGAACTGGTCGCGGTCGTACCCGGCTTGGGAGCCGGGCTCGGCGGTGGTGACCTTGGCGATCAGGTCGCGGGCGGCCTTCCTGTCCGCGTCGGCGGTGATCGGGGCCAGGCCGGGCTTGGTGCCGTCCGGGTTCTGCAGCGGGTTGGTGCCCAGGGCGGCGCCGTCGGCGGAGGAGGGGGCCTTGTCCTGGGAGGAGCCGGAGGGGCCGCAGGCGGCGAGGGCCGGGGCGAGCAGCAGGAGCAGGGCGGTCGCGGTGAGTGTGGTCCTGCGGGCGCGCACGTTTCTTCCCCCGGGTCGGTGGTGCGGTCGGTGACGGTGCACCAGCACAGCAGCCGCCTCACGGGGGGTCAAGTCGGCGCGACGGCGCGTCGGAACGGAGTGTGCAAGCACACACGCGCCCCTCGGCGGGGGAGCCGCCGAGGGGCGCGTGGTGGTGGGCCGTCAGCCCTTGGGCTGGGCCGTCAGGTCGTAGAGCGTGGTGGAGCCGACGGTCTTGGCGGTGAAGTTCTCCGTCACCCAGGAGGCGATCTCGGAGGACCAGTTGGAGCCGCCCATGCCGCCGCCGCCCATCCCGCCGCCACCGATGAACCAGTGCACCTTGCCGTCGGCGACGTACTGCTTGAACTGCTCCAGGGAGAGGGAGGGGTCCGAGCCGTTGAAGCCGCCGAGCGCCATCACCGGTTCGCCGCTGGCGAGTTGGTAGCTGGCCTGGTTCTGGGAGCCGACCGCGGCGGCCGTCCAGGTGTACTTGTCGGCGTCCTGCCTGAGCAGCTGGGCCACCTCGTCGCTGACCTTGGCGCCGTTGAGCAGGCCGCCCATGCCGCCGGTGCTGAAGCCGAACCGGGCCTCGCCGCCGCCGGGGAGCTGACCGGTGCCGCCGGGGAGCTGGCCGCCGCCCTGGGGGAACTGGCCGTTGCCGCCCGGGAGTTGGCCGCCGCCCTGCGGGAGCTGGCCGTTGCCGCCCGGGAACTGCCCCGTGCCGCCCGGGAACTGGCCGCGCCCGGTGCCGCCCTGCGGGAAGCCCCCGCCGTCGCCGTTCATCCGCATCCGGGGCCCGCCGCCGCCCGGCCCGAAGCCGTTGCCGCCCTCGACCCGGGGGCCGGCCGTCACGATGGAGCCGGTGTGCGGGGTCGCGACGGTCTCGACCGCGTAGGCCGCCGGACCGCCGAGGGCCGCCGCCAGGGCGGCCAGGCCGGCCACCGCGCCGAGTCGGGCGCCGGTGCGGCCGGGCAGGGTCAGCACGGGGGCGAGGGCCAGCACGAGCGCCGCCACCAGGCCGACGGCGAGCACGGCCCAGCGCAGCCACGGGAGGAACTCGGAGCTGCGGCCGAGCAGGACGTACGCCCAGACCGCCGTGACGGCGACGGTCAGCGCCAGCAGGGTCGCGTACGGGACCCTGGCCCGGGCCCGCCAGAGGCCGTCCGCGCCCATGCCGACCAGGGCGGCGACCGCCGGGGCGAGGGCCACGGTGTAGTACTGGTGGAAGATCCCGGACATGAAGCTGAAGGTCAGGCCGGTGCAGAGCAGCCAGCCGCCCCAGACCAGGAAGGCGGTGCGGGCGCCGTCGGTGCGCGGTGCGCGGCGGGTGGCCCAGAGGCCGAGCAGCAGCAGGATCAGGGCGGCCGGCAGCAGCCAGGCGATCTGGCCGCCGATGTCGCCGTCGAACAGCCGGCTGATGCCGGTGCTGCCCCACATGCCGCCGCCCTGCCCGCCGCCGGGGCGGCCTCCGCCGCCGACGCTGCCGGTCTCCTCGCCGGTGATCCGGCCGAGGCCGTTGTAGCCGAAGGTGACGGAGAGGAAGTCGTTGTCCTGCGAGCCGCCGATGTAGGGGCGGGAGGAGGCCGGGACCAGCTCGACGACGGCCACCCACCAGCCGGCGGAGACGATCAATGCCAGCGCGCCGTAGAGCAGTTGGACCACCCGTCGGCCGAGACCGGTGGGTGCGACCACCAGGTACACCAGGGCGAGGGCGGGCAGCACCAGGAAGGCCTGGAGGGTCTTGGTGAGGAAGCCGAAGCCGAGCATCACGCCGACGAACACCAGCCAGCGGGTGCTCGCGGTCTCGGTGGCCCGGACGGTGCCGTAGGCGGCCAGCGTGAGCAGCAGCACCAGCAGCGCGTCCGGGTTGTTGAAGCGGAACATCAGCGCGGCCACCGGGGTGAGCGCCAGCACCGCCCCGGCCACCAGGCCGCCGAGCGGGGAGAACCGGCGGCGCACCGTCGCGTACACGGTGGCCACGGTGCCCACCGCCATCAGGACCTGGGGCATCAGCAGGCTGAAGGAGTTGAGGCCGAACACCCGGGCGGAGAGCGCCATCGGCCAGAGCGACATCGGCGCCTTGTCGACGGTGATGAAGTTGGCCGCGTCGGAGGAGCCGTAGAAGAAGGCCTTCCAGCTCTGCGAACCGGCCTGCACGGCCGCCGAGTAGAAGGAGTTGGCCCAGCCGTTGGCGGTCAGGTTCCAGAAGTAGAGGACCGCGGTCAGGGCCAGCAGGCCGAGCAGCGCCGGGCGGGCCCAGGCCGGGTCGTCGGGGCGGCCGCGCCAGGTGCGGGCCGGGAGGGTGGCCAGCCGGGCGGACCAGGTGGCCGGGCCCTTGGGGCCGGTGGCCGGCAGCGGGAGGGAGGGGAAGAGCGGGGGGACCTCGGCCCGGGCCGGTGGCGTCGGGGCGGCGGGCGGCTCCGGCGGCGGGTAGTTCGCAGCCTCGGGCCACGGTTCGCTGGTCGGAGGTGGGGAACTGGTCGTGGTCATGGGGATACGCTCGGGCGTCCCCCTGAGATTCCGATGAGGGGCGGCTGTGAGCCGCTTTCAAATCCGGCCGCCCCGTTCCCCGGCGGGGCTCAGGCGGACTGAACCTGCGTCAGGTGCTTGCCGAGCCACTCCAGCGCGGGCGGGATCTCCCTGGTCCAGGTGTGGAAGTTGTGGCCGCCGCTGTCCAGGGTGATGGTCGCCATCCGGGTCGGCGCCTTGAAGTTGGCGACCATCTCCTTGGTGGCCTGGTAGTTGTACTCGTTGTAGCTGGTGGCCAGCAGCAGCGAGACCGCCGGGGCGGGCCGGTTCTTCAGCAGCCAGACCAGGTCGTTCTCCTTCTTCAGCTGCTCGTCCCCCTCGAACAGGTCGCCGGTGGTGGCGTCGATCGGGGTGGTGTAGTAGCCGGAGAGCGAGATCGCCGTGCGGTACGAGTCCGGCTTGCGCAGCGCGAACTTGAGGGCGCAGTACCCGCCGGTGGAGTTGCCGATCGCGACCCGCTGGTCGGGCTGGTCCGACACCCGGTAGGAGGCGGCGACCGCCTTCGGCAGGTCCTCGGTGAAGTACGTCTCCACCTGCGGGCCGCGCGGGACGTCGACGCACTCGGTGTCCCGGTTGCCGACCACGGTCGGACGCATCATCACCAGCACGGTCGGCGGCAGCTTGCCGGACTCGATCGCGGCCAGCGTGGAGGCCGGGTACTCCAGCAGCGAGATCAGCTTCTCGGCCGACCCCGGGTAGCCGGAGAGCACCAGCGCCATCGGGAACCTGCGGTGGTCGTAGTCGGTCTGGAAGTACTGCGGCGGCAGGTAGACGTAGGCGTCGCCGCTGATGCCGGACTTGGCGCCCTTGATGGTGACCTGTTGGATCACCCCGGCCCGCTCGCGGGAGGAGCCCTGCGAGGAGTACACCTTCTGCTCCCCGCGCAGCGCCACCGCCTTGCCGGGCTGCTGCTCCACCACCACGCCGGGGCTGCCGCTGGTGCCGAGCAGGTCGGTCCAGCTGGTGTAGAAGCCGAAGTAGGAGTTGGCCACCAGGCCCATCGCGGCCAGCAGGGCGACCTGCGCCACCAGGAAGGCGCCGATCCGCCCGGCCCAGGCCTTCCACCCCTTCCCCGCGAGCCGCGGCCAGAGCCACATGGTGAGCACGAACGCCACCACCGCGAGGACGACGGCGACGATCTGGATCGGGGTTCCGGTCAAGCTGGGCACTTGCTGATCGTAGATGAGAGATTCCTGTGTCCGGTGCTCCGGGGCCCCGGACTGCCCCGTTCCGCACCGGGTCTGCCCCCGCGATCACGCCGGGGCTGCCCTCCCGCTCGTGCTATAAACGGCCGCATGAGCGAAGCCCTGGCGCGGCGGCCCGCGACGCTGGAGGACGTGGCCCGGGAGGCGGGGGTCTCGCGATCGACCGTCTCACGGGTGATCAACAA
Source organism: Kitasatospora sp. NPDC001664 (assembly GCF_053596675.1). Taxonomy (NCBI): domain Bacteria; kingdom Bacillati; phylum Actinomycetota; class Actinomycetes; order Kitasatosporales; family Streptomycetaceae; genus Kitasatospora; species Kitasatospora sp. NPDC001664. The sequence continues at coordinate 140,695 of NZ_JBSFGS010000016.1, read as the reverse complement.
CATCCGGAACGTGGACCCCGAGCTCCAACAGGTGGTCCGGGACGCGGTGGCCGCCACCGGTTACGTCCCCAACGCGGCCGCCCGGGCCCTGGTGACCAGACGGGCCGGGGCGGTGGCGCTGGTCTTCTCCGGTGCGCCCGGGCAGGGCGAGATCTTCACCGACCCCTTCTTCGGACGGGTCGTCAGCGGAGTGATCGGCGCGCTGCGCCCGCTCGGCGTGCACCCCGTGCTGATGCTGGCGGACGACGCGGCGGCCCGCGAGGAGGTGCTCTCCTTCCTCCGGCAGGGCAACGCCGACGGCGCGATGCTGGTCTCCACCCGGGCCGGGGACCCGCTGCCCGGCCGACTGGTGGAGGCCGGGCTGCCCGTGGTGGTCTTCGGCAGCCCGCCGGAGGGCCTGGCCGACGGGCTGAGCTGGGTCGACCTGGCCAACGTCGAGGGCGGCCGGCTGGCCGCCGGGCACCTGCGGGACCGCGGCTGCCGCCGGATCGTCTCCATCGCCGGGCCCTCCGCGATCTCCGCCGGGCGGGACCGGGAGGCGGGGGTGCGCGAGGTGCTCGGTGACCTGCCGTCGGCCGAGGGCGACTTCGGACAGGCCAGCGGGGCGGCGGCGATGGCGCGGCTGCTCGCCGCGCACCCGGACCTGGACGGTGTGGTGGCCGCCAACGACCTGATGGCCCGGGGCGCGGTCGCGGTGCTCGCCGAGCACGGGCGGCGGGTGCCGCAGGACGTGGCGGTGGTGGGCTTCGACGACAGCAGCGCGGCCACCGGCGGGCTTCCGCTGCTGTCGACGGTCCGTCAGCCGGTGGAGCGGATGGCCGCCGAGATGGCCCGCATCCTGCTGGAACGCGTCGCCGACCCGGCCGCCGGGCCCGCCTCGGTGGTCTTCGAACCGGAGCTCGTGGTCCGCGAGTCCGCCTGACCGCCGAGGGCCGGAAGGGGAACGGCAACACGTGCAACTGGCTCACGTGCCCCGATCCCACGCCGGTCCGCCTTCCGGACTCGCGCAGTTCCTCGTGCCCCTGACGGGTCAGGTCACGCAGAAGCCGTAGGGGCGGGAGCCGAACTCGCGGCCGTCGGCCGTCCTCGCACGGACGTCGAGGTAGTGGTCACCGCTCTCGGTGGGGGTCCAGGTGAGGGTGGCCCGGCCGTGGTGGCGGGCCGGAAGGGTGTGCTCCTCGCCGCCGTCGACGGAGTAGACGTAGGAGACCACGCCGGGCGCGTGCGGGGTGAAGGTGAAGGTGCCCGGGGTGCCGACGCCGCCGCCGCACCGGTTCTCCGGGTAGACCGCCGAGCCGACACCGGTGGCGACCGCCTCGCCGCTGAACCACCAACGCTCGTCGCTGATCCAGCCGTTGGCGCTCCGGCTGGACACCCGGAGGCTGGTCCCCTCGGTCAGCAGGACCGGAAGGACGGCCGTGCCGTCCTTCCTTGCCGCCACCTCGACCGTCCGGGTGTCGTCCTCCGACTCGATCTCCACCGCGTAGGAGACGATCCGGCTGACGGACTGCGCGTGCGCGTTCGGGGTCAGCCGCAGCGGCACGGTGGTGCCCAACTCGACCAGCGGCGGGACGGCCGCGACGGACGGGGCGGTGGACCGCAGGTTGAACTGGTAGGTCACCCGGGAGGACTGGTTCATGGACCGGTCGAGGCTCACCACCGTGAGGGTGTGGCGGGAGAACCAGCCGGCCGGCGGCAGCAGCTTGACGGTGGCCCGGCCGCCGAGCCGGTCGGCGCGGACGTAGTGGTCGGCGTCGGCGTACGGGTCGGTGGGCTTGGGGATGCCGTACTGGCCGATCGCGGTGCCGTGCACCGGCAGCTCGCCCCAGGAGAACTCGAACCCGGCCACGTCCCCCGTGCCGTTGGCGTCGAAGGTGAACTCGACCGGCTCGCCGCCGTCGCTCCACTTGCCCTCGGGGTAGTTCGAGGAGGTGACCAGCGGCGCGGTGGCCGGGCGGGTGTTGTCGACGGCGAAGTAGCACGGTGCGGACCAGCCGGAGACCTCGCTCCCGGCCACGCTGCGCACCGCCCAGCCGTAGGTGGGGCCCTCCGTGAGCGCCGCCATCGGCACGGTGACCGGGGCCTCGAAGCGGGTGCTCACCTCGGTGCTGGTGAGGGTGGCGGTCCGGGCCGGGTCCTCGACGGGCCAGAACCGGTACTCGGCGGCCAGGTAGGGGTGCCCGGTGGGGTAGGTGTGCTGCGGGACTCCCATCAGCTCGACCCCGTTGCCGCCCCACAGCCGGGTGGGGGCTCCGGGCGCGGTGGAGCAGAAGTTCAGCCCGTTGAACAGGTCGGTGGGAACGGCCGGCGCGCCGGTGGTGGCACCGGCCGGAGGTGCGGTGAGCAGGACGAGGGCGAACGTTCCGGCTGAGGCCAGTGCCGTGCGCACCCTGGAACCGGTGAATCCGGTCATGTGTGATTTCCTCCCCCGTGGAAGGCCCGTTTTGGCGGGCCGGGGGAAATGTTAAGTGAATTCCCTTGCTGTTCAAGGGAATTGACCGTAACAATGCCGCACCGATGGGTCGGGACTTCCGACATTCGGGGATGAGGTGGGAGACTCGGGGCAGATCCGATGAGAGGAAGCGCGATGGGATTCAAGCGACTGCTGGCCGGTCTCGGGGCCGGTGGTGCCTCGGTGGAGACGGTCCTCGCCGACCCGAACGTGCTGCCCGGAGGCACGCTCCACGGTGAGGTGCGGATCCAGGGCGGCAAGGTGGACCAGCGGATCGAGGGGCTGACCCTCAGCCTCCAGGCCAGGGTCGAGGTGGAGAGCGGCGAGGGCGAGCACCACCAGGACATCCGCTTCCAGCCGACCCGGCTCGGCGGGGAGTTCGAGCTCAAGGAGGGCGCGCTGCACGCCGTGCCGTTCGCGATTCCGGTGCCGTGGGAGACGCCGGTGACGGCGGTCGGCGGGCAGCAGCTGCGCGGCATGGTGCTCGGCGTGCACACCGAGCTGGCGATCGACCGCGCGGTGGACGCGGGCGACCTCGACCCGATCGTGGTCCACCCGCTCCCGGTGCAGCAGGCGATCCTGGACGCGTTCGGCCGGCTCGGCTTCGGTTTCCGGAGCGCGGACCTGGAGCGCGGCCACATCCGCAACACCCGCCAGCGGCTGCCGTTCTACCAGGAGATCGAGTTCTTCGCGCCGCAGCAGCAGTACCCGGGCCTGAACCAGGTCGAGCTCTCCTTCGTGGCGGACGAGCACGCGGTGGACGTGGTGCTGGAGATGGACAAGAAGGGCGGCCTCTTCACCGAGGGGTCCGACACCTTCCGCTCCTTCACCGTCGCGCACGCGGACGTGAACGCCACGGACTGGGCCGGGTACCTGCACCAGTGGCTCCATTCGGTGGGCGGTCAGCGCGGCTGGCTCTGATCCGACCGGTCCCGCGCCTACGGTGACGGGATGTCAGTGAGTCGCAGGGCGCTCCTCGGCGGGGTGACGGCGGGCCTGGTGGCTGCCTGCGGCGGCCCGGTGACGGGACCACCGTCACCCGCCGCGTCCTCGGCTCCGCCGTCCTCCGACCCGCCGAGCCCGTCGCCCTCCCCGACGCCCGCGCCCCCGCCGACCCGGGCGGAGGTGCTCGCCCGGTACGGCGGGCAGCCCGCCGGGCGCTGGGGGACGGACGTGCCCGGCGTGCTCGGCCGCCTGGCGGGGGAGGAGGTCGCGCTCACCTTCGACGCCTGCGGCGGCCCCGGGGGCAGCGGCTGCGACGAGGCGCTGCTGCGGACGCTGCGTCAGCACGCCGTGCCCGCCACCCTGTTCGTGAACGCGCGCTGGCTGGCGGCCGATCCGGGGCGGGCCCGGGAGCTGGCCGCCGATCCGCTGTTCGAGCTGGCCAACCACGGCACCGCGCACCGCCCGCTCTCGGTGGACGGCCGCTCCGCGTACGGGATCGCCGGGACCCGGGACGTCGGCGAGGTCTACGACGAGGTGGCCGCCAACCACCAGGGGCTGGCCGAACTGACCGGCCGTCCGCCGCGCTTCTTCCGCTCCGGCACCGCGCACTACGACGAGACCGCCGTCCGGGTGGTCGGTGAGCTGGGCGAGCGGGTGGCCGGGTTCACCGTGAACGCCGACGCGGGGGCCACCTTCAGCGCCGCCCAGGTGCGGCAGGCGCTGGCCGCGGTCGGCCCCGGGGCGATCGTGATCGCGCACGTCAACCGGCCCGGGCACGGCACCGCCACCGGCTTCGCCGCCGCGCTGCCGGAACTGCTCGGTGCCGGGCGGAGGTTCGTACGCCTCTCGAATGGTGTAGACCACCTGGGTTAGCCGCTATCGTGCCGGTCAACCACCGGGAGGGCCAGCCATGACCACCACCAGTACCACCACCGAGCGAGTGCGCACCGTCCGGGCCGGGACGGCCTCCGGCGAGGTGATCCGTTGCGGGGTCTCCGACGCGATGCTGGCCGAGCTGGCGGTCTCCGTCGTCTTCTTCTACGACCGCCCGCTGGACGAGCAGCGGCTCGCGGACGGCCTGGCGGTGGCGCTGGGCCGGGTGCCGATGTTCGCCGGACGGCTGCGGAGCACCGGTGCGGACCTGGAGATCGTCTGCTCCGACGCGGGCGTCCCGATGGTCTCGGCGGACGCCCCCGAGGCCCTGGGCGAGGCGCTCGGCCGGATGACCCTGGCGGCCTCCGGGTACGTCGACCACGTCGCCGCCCAGGCCGTTCACGAGGGCGAACTCCCGCTGTTCACCGTCCGGTTGACCCGCCTCGCGGACGGCGGGACGGCACTGGGGTGCTCCTGGCACCACGTGCTCGGGGACGTCCAGACCTTCATGACCCTGATGCGGGCCTGGTCGGCGGCGGTGGACGGCGCCGAGCTGCCGGAGGTGCTGCCGGTCGAGGACCGGGAGGCGTACCTGGCCTCGGTGCTGCCCGAGCGGGACTCCGGGCGGCTGGGGTTCAGGATCCCCGGGGCGGAGGAGGCGGAGCTGCTGGGCCGGGAGTTCGCGGTCGCGGCCCGGGCCAACCGCACCGTACAGGTGTACTTCACCGACGCCGAAGTCGCCCGGCTGCGGGACGGGTTCGAGGAGTCGGCGGGGCGCCGGCTGTCGGTCAACGACGTGCTCTGCGCCCATGTGGTCACCGCGGTCCGCCGGCTGGACGAGGACCACGAGGCCCGCACCCTGGTGCTGCCGGTGAACGTGCGCCGCCACCTGGGCCTGCCGGCCGGCGGTCTGGGCAACGTGCTGGGGGAGATCGTGCTGAGCTGCCCGGCCGACGCCGATCCGGCCGCACTGGCCGCCGAGATCCGGGCCGGGGTGGAGGGATTCCTCACCGACCACCTCAGCCTGCGGACCAACCGTGACTTCCTCGCCGGGCTCGGCCGGGAGCGGCTGCGCGAGTGCGTCCCGCTCGGCTTCGACCCGGGAGCCAAGACCTTCACCCTCTCCACCTGGTCCCGCTCCGGGGTCTACGAGCTGGCCTTCGAGGGGCACCGGCCGATCGCCTTCAGCCCGGCGGCCAGCGTCCAACTCCCGTGGGTGTCATGGCTGGTGGAGGGTTTCGAGGGGAGCGGTCACCTGCTCACCGTCTCGCTGCCGGTCCGGCTGGCCGGCCGGCTGCGCACCGAGGCGGGGCAGGCCCTGCTGCACTCGCACCGGGCGGCCGACGAGCAACTCCCGGCGATCGCGCGGCAGATGAAGAAGCTGGCCTGACCGCAGGCCGCCGGCCCGCCCCCACCTCCGCCGAGGTGGGGGCGGGCCGCCGCGTCAGCGGGCCGGGGTCACGGGAAGGAGACCACGGTGGACGGGGTGGTGCCGGTGCCCGAGGTGGCGGCGCCGGTGGAGTTGACCACGTGGTTGTACTGGCCGTTGCCGCCCAGCGAGACCACCGAGAGGTCGTGGAACTTCACGCCCGGGCGGACCGGGGCCTCGAAGCCGTGCTCCTGACGGATGCTCGGGTCCACGTTGTAGTAGCAGTAGCTGCCCAGGCCCCAGCCCTCGTGGGTCTGGACGTCCGGGCCGACCCGGTAGGCGGCGTAGCCCTGGGTCGAACCGTTCTGCACCGCGGCCTGGTTGGGGGCGTCGTAGGCCTTCTCGTTCTGGAAGAAGATGGTCTTGCCGCGCTCGCCGAACCACTGCACGTCGTACTTGTTGAAGTGCTCGACGAACAGACCGCTGGTCAGCACGTCGTCGCCGTTCACGATCAGACCGTAGTCCGAGCGGTTGGTCTCCCAGCCGACGCCGTCACCGTGGTCGGCCCGCCAGAGCCAGGTGTGGTCCACGATCACGTCGTCGCTGTTGACCACGACGGCCGTGGTGGCCTTGCCGGCGCCCGCGCCGCCGACCCGGACGAAGACGTCCTGGACGGTGGTGGGGTTGGCGGTGTGGTCGGCCGAGGCGCCGGTGGGCCCGACCTCCAGCAGGGTGGGGGAGTTGACGGTGCCGGCGTCGATCAGGAAGCCGGCCAGCTTCACGCCGTCCACGTCGGCGACCTTCATCGCGGTGACGCCGTTGTCCGGGACGAGGGTGGCCAGGCCGAGGCCGAGCACCACGGTGTCCGGGCGGGTCACGTTGATCGTCTGGTCGACGTGGTAGACGCCGGGCGTGAACAGCAGGTTGAGGCCCTGGGCCAGCGCCGCGTTGATGGTGGCGGCGGTGGCGCCGGCCTTCACCACGTAGAACTGGGAGAGCGGGATGGAGCTGCCCTGCGGGGTGCCGTTGCCCCAGCTGGTGCCGCGCGCGTCGGTGCGCTTGGCCGGGACGAAGACCTTGTAGTCGGCGCCGTCCAGGTAGAGGAAGGGCTTCTCCCGGGAGACCGGGGTGGTGTCCAGGGTGGTGTAGGCGGGGTTCGGGAAGCTCTGCGCGGGAGCGCCCTGGACGCCGGAGAAGACCTGGTTCCAGACCGAGTTGGAGAAGCCGCCGATCGAGCTGTCCCGGGTGTACCACTGCTGCTGCGAGTAGTTGCCGATCTGGCCGTCGATCTTGCTGTCGGCGATGTACCCGCCGCTGGCCCAGCCGTAGCCGTTGGGGGCCAGGTTGAGGCCGCCCTTGACGTGCATCCGGCGGAACGGCGCGGCCTGGGCGACGGCCCAGCGGTCGGTGCCGCTCACCGGGTTGAGGGCCAGGTTCTCGGTGGAGCGCCAGAAGTTCTGGGTCGCGTTGCCGTTGAACCAGCCGGCGTCCACGGTGACGTCACCGTTGATGGTGGTGTCGTCGGGGGAGAGGCCGAGGCCGCTGACCGAGGTGTAGAAGCCGACCTGGGCGTTGAGGTTGTTGTACGTGCCCGGCTTGAAGAGGAACTGGTAACGCCCGCTGCCGAACTGGGCCGACTCCTGCTGCTGGAAGACCTGGTCCAGCTTGGCCTGGATGTTCGGGGTGGACGGGTCGAAGACGATCACGTTGGGGCCGAGGTCGCCACCGCCCTGGATCGGGGGCAGGCCGGTGCCGGTGTTGACCTTGAAGTCCCAGAGCGAGTAGCCGTACCCGGTGCCCCGGGTCAGGCCGTTCATCCGGACGTAGCGGCCGGAGCCGGAGACGTCCAGGGTCTCGGTGCCGCCCGCGCCGTTGGTGGTGCTCTGGATGGTGGTCCAGGCGTTGCCGTCGGCCGAGGTCTGGATCTGGTACGACTTCCCGTACGCGGCCTCCCAGTTGAGCACCACCCGGCAGAGCTGCTGGACCGAGCCGAGGTCCACCTGGAGCCACTGCGGGTCACTGGCCGCCGAGGCCCAGCGGGTGCCGGAGTTGCCGTCGGTGGCGGCCGAGGCCGGGGTGCCGCCGTTCTCGGTGGAGGAGGCGGTGGTGGGGCGGCCCTGGGCGGCGTCGGTGGTGGAGCAGGTGGAGCCGCCGGTCTGGGTGCCGAAGACCTGGAACTCCCAGAGCGAGTAGCCGTACCCGGTGCCCCGGGTCAGGCCGTTCATCCGGACGTAGCGGCCGGTGCCGGTGACGTTCAGGGTCTCCACACCGCCGGTGCCGTTGGTGGTGGTGTGGATGGTGGTCCAGGCGTTGCCGTCGGCCGAGGTCTGGATCTGGTACGACTTCCCGTACGCGGCCTCCCAGTTGAGCACCACCTTGCTGATGGTGGAGCTGGCGCCGAGGTCGACCTGGAGCCACTGCTGGTCGCTCGCGGCGGAGGACCAGCGGGTGGCGGTGGAGCCGTCCACGGCGAGGGCCGCGGCGGTGCCGCCGTTCTCGGTGGAGGAGGCGGTGACCGTCTTGCCCTGGGAGATCAGGGCGTCGGCGGCGTGGGCGGTGGTGCCGGGCAGGGCGAGCAGTGCTCCGGAGAGCAGTGCCAGCGTGGTGGCGGTCGCGGCCGTGCCGCGTGCCGAGGTGAGCCTCACGGGCTTCTCCTGCGGTGGGTGGGGGGTGGGGGTCGGGAGGCGCGGGCGGTGGACACTACACACCGGCGGATCTTCGGAGAGCGCTCCCCGGTGGGAGTCTGGAGGGCCCAACTCGCGGCTGTCAAGCACCCGGTGGAAACCTGACGGAAACCGGGAAGACCCGACGTGTACGCCCAAGTGCGGGCTCCTGGAAGGGAGTTCGCGCAGGTGGGGGACCCTGCGCGTACCCGTGCGGACGGCCTCCGGAGTTCGCCGTGCCGCCGCCCCTCGCCCCGTCCGGATCTCGCCCCGTCCCGCTCCCGCGTCTCGGGCCGGAGATCCGCTGGAGGCGGCGACTCCGGTCGGCAGCCGGTTCCCGCTACGCGGGGGCGAGCCGGCGGAGCTCCCCGCCCGAGGTGAGGAAGTGCGTCAGCGGCAGGGTGGCCGCGCCCACCGTGACGGCGTCCGGGCCCAGCCGGCCCAGGGTGATGGTGGTCTGGGCGCGCGGGAAGCGCAGGGCGTACTCGGTGGCGGCGGCCTCGATGCCCGGGAGCAGCCGCGGCCCGAGCAGCAGCCCGGCCCAGCCGCCGATCACGATCCGTTCGGGGTTGAAGAGGTTGACCAGATCGGCGATGGCCGCGCCCAGGTACTCGGCGGCCTCGGCGAGCAGGGCCTCCGCCGCCGGGTCGCCCGTTTCGGCGGCGGCCAGCAGGGCGGCCAGGCCCTCCTTCTCCGAACTGCCGGGCGGCGCCGCGCCCCACCGCTCGACCAGCGCCTCCGCGCCGACGTACGCCTCCAGGCAGCCCTTGGAGCCGCACCGGCAGAGCCGCCCGCCGACGTGCACCTTGGTGTGGCCCCACTCGCCCGCGCTGCTGGTGGCGCCGCGGAAGCGCGAGCCGTCGGCGATCACGCAGGCCCCGACGCCGGAGCCGAACAGCGCGACCACCGCGTGCCGCGCACCCTGCCCGGCACCGAACCACATCTCGGCCTGCCCCAGGGTCTTGGCGCCGTTGTCCACGTAGAGCGGCAGGTCGGTGCCGGCCCGGAGCAACCGGCCGAGCGGCACGGCGTCCCAGCCGACGGTCTGGCTGTGCACCACCACGCCGTACCCGTCCGAGTCGGGCTCGCCCTGCTCCACGATGCCGGGCACGCCGATGCCGACCCCGAGCACGGTGCCGCGGTCCACTCCGGTGCGCTCCAGCACCTCGCCGATGCCGGTGAGCATCAGCTCGACCACGTGGTCCACGTCGTGACCGTGGTCGGAGAGCGGGTGGTCGCTGGCGGCCAGCTCGGTCAGCGCCAGGTCGAAGAGCGCGACCCGCACCTGGGTCTCGCCCACGTCCACCCCGATCAGGTGCGCCCGGTCGGGGGTGACCTGGAGCAGGATCCGGGGGCGGCCGCCGTCGGAGTCGACCGAGCCGCACTCCTCCACCAGCCCGTCGGCGATCAGTTCGCCCACCACGTTGCTGACCGAGCCGCCGCTCAGGCCGCTGATCCGCCCCAACTCCTGTCTGCTCAGCGGACCTTCGAAGTACAGCCGGTGCAACAGGGTGGAACGGCTGCCCCGTCGCAGGTCACGGACGGTCTGCTTGCCTCGCTCTGCCATCTGGTCTCCCTCCTGACTCGAATCTATCGCTGCGCGGACTCTTGACGCCAGCTTTTCTCACACGTTAAATCACGGTCCGAAGTAAGCATCTGAGCTCGCGGTTCCACGGCGGCTCACACTTCCCCCGAATCCCACCACCCACTCGTCCGAGAGGGACACGGTCATGCGCTTCCACCGTCTCGCCGCAGCCACCGCTCTGGTCTCCGTCCTCACCCTGACCGCCACCGCCTGCGGCGGCGGGTCCTCCTCCGAGGGCGGCGACAACAGCGCCCCGAAGGAACTCACCTACTGGGCCAGCAACCAGGGCACCAGCCTGGAGAACGACAAGCAGGTCCTGGAGCCCGAACTGAGAAAGTTCGAGCAGCAGACCGGGATCAAGGTCAAGCTCGAGGTCGTCCCCTGGTCCGACCTGCTGAACCGGATCCTGGCCGCCACTGCGTCCGGCCAGGGCCCCGACGTGCTGAACATCGGCAACACCTGGTCCGCCTCGCTGCAGGCCACCGGCGCCCTGCTGCCGTTCGACGAGGCCACCTTCGGCAAGATCGGGGGCAAGGACCGCTTCACGCCGTCCACCATCGCCTCCGCCGGCGCGGCGGGCAAGGACCCGGCGGCCGTCCCGCTGTACTCCATGGCCTACGGCCTCTACTACAACAAGAAGCTCTTCCAGCAGGCCGGCATCGCCCAGCCCCCCGCCACCTGGGACGAGCTGCTGACGGACGCCCAGAAGCTCACCAAGGACGGCAAGTTCGGCCTCGCCATCGAGGGCGGCAACGTCTCGGAGAACGTCCACCACGCCTTCGCCTTCGGCAAGCAGCACGGCGCCGACTGGTTCGACGCCTCCGGCAAGCCCGCCTTCGCCACCCCCGAGGCGGTCGCCGCGGTCAAGCAGTACGTCGACTTCATCGCCAAGGACAAGATCGTCGCCCCCGGCAACGCCGAGTACGCCGCCAACCAGTCGGTGACCGACTTCGCCAGCGGCAAGGCCGCGATGCTGATGTGGCAGGCGGCCGGTGCCTCGCTCAAGTCGCACGGCATGGCCCCCGAGGACTACGCCGTCGCGCCGATCCCGCTCCCGGCGGGCGCCACCGGCGCCAAGGCCACCACCTCGATGGTCGCGGGCATCAACCTGGCGGTCTTCAAGAACACCAAGAACACCGACGGCGCGCTGCAGTTCGTGAAGTTCATGACCAGCAACGAGGAGCAGGTCCAGCTCAACAAGACCTACGGCTCCATCCCGCCGGTCAAGGAGGCCCAGGCCGATCCCGCCTTCTCCACCCCGGAGTTGAAGACCCTGGCCACCGTGCTGCAGACCAGCGCCGCCCCGCTGCCGCAGGTGGCGAACGAGAGCCAGTTCGAGACCCTGGTCGGCACGGCGGTGAAGAACCTGCTGGCCGCGGCCGCCTCCGGCAAGCCGGTCACGGACGAGTCGGTCAAGGCCGAACTCACCAAGGCCCAGCAGCAGATGCCGGCCTAGAGCTCCCGGCTGTTGGGGGGCGGCGTCACGACGCCCGGGCTGTCGCCTGGACGGCTTCTCCTCAGTCGCCGCAGCTCCGCTGCTACTCCTTCGTCGGCGCCGCCCAGACTCGGCCCGGACGCCGCTCCTTCTCCCACCCCCCAACAGCCGGAAGCTCTTTGATCTGATGCGACAGCGATTCGGCCGACGTGCCCTGCCCTACCTGCTCCTGCTCCCGGCGCTCGCCCTGGAGCTGCTGATCCACCTGGTCCCGATGGTGGTCGGCATCGCGATGAGCTTCAAGCAGCTCACCCAGTTCTTCATCCGGGACTGGTCGGCCGCGCCCTGGTCCGGCCTCGCCAACTACCGCGTGGCGGTGGACTTCGACGCACCGATCGGCCGATCGCTGCTGCACTCGTTCTGGGTCACCTGTACGTTCACCGCCCTGGCGGTCGGGCTCTCCTGGCTGCTGGGGACGGCGGCGGCGGTCTTCCTCCAGCAGGAGTTCCGGGGGCGGGGCCTGCTCCGCACCCTGTTCCTGGTGCCGTACGCGCTGCCGGTCTACGCGGCGGTGATCACCTGGTCGTTCATGTTCCAGCGGGACACCGGCCTGGTGAACCACTTCCTGGTGGACCAGCTCCACCTGCTGGACGAGAAGCCGTTCTGGCTGATCGGCGAGAACAGCTTCTGGGCCCTGGTGGTGGTCGCGGTCTGGAAGACCTGGCCGTTCGCCTTCCTGACCCTGATGGCCGGCCTGCAGAACATCCCGCGGGAGCTCTACGAGGCCTCCGCGATCGACGGGGCCGGGGTCTGGCAGCAGATCCGCCGGATCACCCTGCCGTCCCTGCGGCCGGTCAACCAGGTGCTGGTGCTGGTGCTCTTCCTCTGGACCTTCAACGACTTCAACACCCCCTACGTGCTGTTCGGCAAGTCCGCCCCCGAGCAGGCCGACCTGATCTCCATCCACATCTACCAGTCCTCCTTCGTCACCTGGAACTTCGGCTCCGGCTCGGCCATGTCCGTGCTGCTGCTGCTCTTCCTGCTGCTGGTGACGGCGGTCTACCTGTTCGTCGGCTCGCGCCGGAGGGACGCCGATGCTTAAGCCTCCTTCGTCCTTCCGCTGGGCCCGCCGGGTGTTCCTCACCCTGCTGACCGCCTTCGTGCTGGCGCCGGTGCTGGTGATGCTCAGCTCCTCGCTCAAGCCGCTGCGCGACGTCCAGGGCCCGTTCCGCTGGATCCCCAGCGAGCTGACGCTCCGTCCGTACGTCGACATCTGGACGACCGTCCCGCTGGCCGACTACTTCGTCAACTCGCTGATCGTGTCGGTGAGCGCGACGCTCTGCTCGGTGGCCATCGCGGTCTTCGCCGCCTACGGCGTGAGCCGCTACCGCTTCCGCGGCCGCAAGCTCTTCACCGTCACGGTGCTCTCCACCCAGATGTTCCCCGGCATCCTCTTCCTGCTGCCGCTCTTCCTCATCTTCGTGAACCTCGGCAACGCCACCGGCATCGCCCTCTACGGCAGCCGGGGCGGGCTGATCCTCACCTACCTCACCTTCTCGCTCCCGTTCTCGATCTGGATGCTGGTCGGCTACTTCGACTCCATCCCGCGGGACTTGGACGAGGCGGCGGCGGTGGACGGCTGCGGCCCGCTGCGCACGCTGCTGCGGATCGTGGTCCCCGCGGCCACCCCCGGCATCATCGCCGTCTCGGTCTACGCCTTCATGACCGCCTGGGGCGAGGTGCTGTTCGCCTCGGTGATGACCAACAAGACCACCCGCACCCTGTCCGTCGGCCTCCAGGGGTACGCCACCCAGACCGACGTGTACTGGAACCAGGTGATGGCCGCCTCCCTGGTGGTCAGCGTCCCCGTGGTCGCCGGATTCCTCCTGCTGCAGCGCTACCTGGTGGCCGGCCTCACCGCCGGCGCCGTCAAGTGACCCTCCTCTCCGTCCCCTTCGAAAGGCAAGCTGACATGGAACTCCGTTCTCTCCCCGACGACTTCGTCTGGGGCGCGGCCACCGCCGCCTACCAGATCGAGGGCGCCGTCGCCGAGGACGGCCGGGCCCCGTCGATCTGGGACACCTTCTCCCACACCCCGGGCAAGGTCGACAACGGGGACACCGGTGACGTGGCGTGCGACCACTACCACCGCTGGCCGGAGGACCTCGGCCTGGCCTCCCGGCTGGGCCTGGGCGCCTACCGCTTCTCGATCGCCTGGCCCCGCGTGGTGCCGCAGGCCGACGGCGTGGTCAACCCGGCCGGGCTGGACTTCTACGACCGGCTGGTGGACGCCCAGTTGGAGGCCGGCCTCACCCCCTTCCCGACCCTGTACCACTGGGACCTCCCGCAGGCCCAGCAGGACCGGGGCGGCTGGGCCGAGCGCGCCACGGCCGAACGCTTCGCCGAGTACGCGGCCGTGGTGGCCGAGCGCCTCGGCGACCGGGTGACCAACTGGGCCACCCTCAACGAGCCGCTCTGCTCCGCCTGGATCGGCCACCTCGACGGCAACATGGCCCCCGGCATCAAGGACCTCACCACCGCCGTCCGGGCCTCCTACCACCTGCACCTCGGCCACGGCCTCGCCGTCCAGGTCCTGCGGGAGTCCGTGCCGGGCGCGAAGATCGGCATCGTCAACAACCTCAGCACCATCGAGCCGGCCTCCGGCTCGGCCGCCGACCTGGCCGCCGCCGTCCGCGCCGACGGCCACATCAACCGGTGGTGGCTGGACCCGGTCTTCGGGCGCGGCTACCCCGAGGACATGGTCAAGCTCTACGGCGTCGAACTCCCGGTCCGGGAGGGCGACATGGAGCTGATCGGGGCCCCGCTGGACTGGATCGGCCTGAACTACTACTTCCGGCAGTTCGTGACCGACGACCCGTCCGGACCGGCGCCCGGCTTCCGCCAGGTGCGCGGCCCGAACGCGGAGCACACCGCGATGGACTGGGAGGTGCACGCCCCCGGCCTGGAGGAGCTGATCCTCCGTCTGTCGAACGAGTACGGCGCCTCGAAGATCTACGTCACCGAGAACGGGTCCGCCTACGCCGACACCGTCACCCCCGAGGGCGCCGTCCACGACCCCGGCCGCACCGCCTACCTGGAGCAGCACCTCGCCGCCTGCGACCGCGCCGTGGCCCAGGGCGCCCCGCTGGCCGGGTACTTCGCCTGGTCCCTGCTCGACAACTTCGAGTGGGCGTACGGCTACGACAAGCGCTTCGGCCTGGTCCACGTCGACTACGAGACCCAGCGACGCACCGTCAAGACCAGCGGCCTGCGCTACGCCGAGCTGATAGCGGCCCACCGCAGCCGCTGAGCGGAACCATCTGAGGCCGGCCGGGGGACCACCCCGGTCGGCCCTTCCGCGTCCGGCCTCCGGTCGTAGACTCCGTGGAGTCCGGAGGCGAGGAGGGGCAGTGGAGGCATGGATCTCCGTACTGGGTGGGGACCCGGTGCGCGAACTTCAGGAACTCGACGGGTGGTTGAACGAGGAACCGGAGCTGCGGGGGAAGGTGCGGCCGCGGGCCGCCCGGCCGGGGCACGGTGAACTCGGCGCGCCGTACGACGTGTTGATCGCGGCGATCGGCAGCGGCGGGGTGGTCACCGTCCTGGCCGGATCGCTGCACGGCTACCTGACCCGCCCGCGCGGCGCCGACGTGCGGATCTCGGTCTCCTCGCCGGACGGGCAGAGCGTCGAGCTGGAGGCCCAACGGGTCGAGGACGTCGAGGCCTTGCTGCGCCAGGTGATCGCCGCCACGGAGGAGCCCGGCAGGGCCGGGGCCGAAGTCGAGGGCGGGGGACGGGGCGAGGTCGAGGCATGAGCCGGGCGGTCGACCCGGGGCGGTCGCGGGTGGTGCTGATCGGTACGTCGGCCTACCGCGACGAGCGGCTGCCCGATCTGGGGGTGGTCGCGGCCGGAGTCGCCGATCTGGAACGGGTGTTGACCGATCCCGGGCTCGGCGGCTTCCCGGCGGAGCACTGCCGCACCGTGCCGCCGGACGCCGACCTGGCCCGGGTGGGGGAGGAGTTGGCGGCCGCTGCCGAGGAGGCGGAGGACCTGCTGCTGGTCTACTTCGCCGGGCACGGCCTGATCGACCGGCGGGGCAAGCTCCACCTGGGCCTGGCCGGCACCCACGTCGACCGGCTCCCCTACACCGCCCTGCCCTTCGAGGCCGTCCGGGAGACCTTCCTGGACAGTCGGGCGGAGAACCGCGTGCTGATCCTGGACAGCTGCTTCAGCGGCCGGGCGGTGGGCCGCCCGATGGCGGAGTCGTCGCAGCCGCACCTCGCCGAGCTGGAGGTCTCCGGTGCCTTCACCCTCACCTCGGCCCCGGCCAACCGGGCCGCCCTGATGCTGGACGGCGAGCCGCACACCGCGTTCACCGGGCGGCTGCTCCGGCTGCTGGAGGAGGGCAGCCCGCAGGCCGGGCCGATGCTCACCCCGGCGGACCTGTTCCGGCACCTCCGTGCCCAACTCGCCGCCGAGGGACTCCCGTTGCCGCAGCACCTCGGCACCGACACGGCCGGCGAGCTGGGGCTGGTCCGCAACCGGCAGGCCCGTCCGGGCCATCGGCCGCTAGTGGGGCAGGCGCTCCCGGTCCTGGTGCACGCAGCCGTCACCGGGCCGGCGTCCCCGGGGCGGAAGGCCGTCCCCGAGGTCGCGGAACGGGCGATCGAACAGGCGCTCCGGCACACCGCGCGGGCGGACACCAAGCAGCTGCGGCGCATCCTCCTCGCCGCCGTCGCCCCGGTGGTCGCCAAGGCCTCGGTCGAGCAGGCCCTGGGCATGGCCGCCACCGTCTCCGACCCGGACCGACGACAGTCGATCACGGCGGACATCGCCGTGGTGCTCGCCGCCGAGGACCCCTTCAGGGCCATCGACATGGCACAGAGCCTCTGGGAGCCCTACCGGAGCGAGGCCATCGTGGAGAGCGCCCGGGTCGACGGCCACCGCGACCGGGCCGACGGACTGTACCTGCTGGACACCTACTTCCTGTCCGACAAGCGTCCGAGCCGGAAGAGTTCGGTCCGCTGGGAGGACGTGGTGCGCTCGGTCGCCGCCTTCGCGCCGGACCGCGCGGAGGAGCTCGCCGACGCCCTGCCGGAGGGCTACTCCCGCACCGTGGCCCGCGCCCGCGTCGCCCTGGCCCTGGCAGCCGCGGACCCCGGCCGCGCCCTCCGGCTGCTGCCCGACCGCTGCAGGCCCTGGGAGACGCTCTCCGTCGCCGAGGCCCTGGCGGCCGTCGACCCGGACCGGGCACTGGCCTTCCTCGCCCCCCATGCGGACCAACAGGCCTACCCCCACGCCCTGGTGGGCGTCTGCCGGGCGGTGGCCGCCACCGATCCCGGGCGGGCCGCCCGCCTCGCCGACACCATCACCGATCGCTCCCGCCGCGCCGAGGCCCTGGCCGCCGTGGCCGTCGTGGCCGGTGCCGCCGACCCGGGCCGTGCCCTGGAGATCACCCGCACCATCGGCGACCCCGAGGCCGAGCAGGCCGCCCGCGCCGATCTGGCCCCCGTCCTGGCCGCCACTGACCCGCACGGCGCGATGGCCCTGGCGGGCACCGTCACGGACAGCCCCTGGACGGTGTACGCCCTCACCGGGATCGCCGCCGTCCTGCTCGGCGCCGGCCACCGCCGGAGCGGTGCCGCCGCCCTCGCGGCAGCCCTTCGCTGAACCACGGGGACGGCGGCACCGCACCGGCTACAGGCCCGGGATCTGCCGGGCGGCGAAGGCCTGACGGACCGTCGCCGCCGCCTGGTCGCCGTACATCGCCCGGGCGGTGGCCACGGTGGCCTGGGCCGCGGCGGAGAAGGAGGTGTCGGGGGCGAAGGAGAACTGGGCGTTGACGATCACGCGGTCGGCGGTGCGGGCGCCGAGCGCCTTGCGGACGTCGTACAGCGCCCGGGACCAGATCTCGCCGTCCGCGTGCACCTCGCCGACCCGGTCGGCGTAGGTCTTGCCGGTGTCGAGGCGGCGCAGGCAGTGCGGCGTGGTGGTGGTGTAGGCGGTCGAGTCCCAGTCGCCGACGCAGGCCTCCTCGGCCCGGCCGGTCCAGCCGTACCGGGCCTGGGCGGCCTGACCGACCGCCAGGGCGAGGTAGTCGCCGAAGGCCTCGCCGATCGATCCGGCCTCCACCGAGCTGCCGAAGCCGGGCACCTGGGCCTCGTGGACCGCGTGACCGTACTCGTGCACGATCACCTCGGCGTCCTCGGCGTCGTCCACGCCGCCCTTGCCGAGGCGGATCTCGTTCTTCTTGTCGGTGAAGAAGGAGTTGTCGGATCCCCACTGGTTGAGCCGGACCTGCTGGACCTTGTCGTTGGCCCCGCGCAGCTCGCCGCCGAAGCCCAGGCCCTGGAGGTACTCCTGCGCCTCGTTGACCCAGAAGTACGCCATCACCTGCTCGAACCGGTCGTCGCTGCGGGTGTACCGGAAGTCCCCGGCGGCCGACCGCGCGGGGGTTCCGGTCTCCGAACGGACCGCCGCCCAGCGGCCGGAGAGGCCGCCGCTCGCGTCGAGGTTGCGCAGTGCCACGGTCGCGTAGGCGGAGGCCGGCACGGCGGAATCGGCGTCCTTGGCGTCGGTCAGCGACTGGTCCCCGGTCGCCTGCACGGGGTTGACCCGGAAGACCTGGCCGGTGGGAACGGCGGGGGCGGCGGGGGCGGCCACGGCCGGGGAGACCGGGACGGCGAGGGTGGCCAGGGCGGCGGCGGTGGCCAGGGCGAGGCGGGAAGCACGGGTGGTACGGGACAAGGCTCCTCCAGGGCGGGCTGGTGGCGGACTGCGGCGGCCCGACCGATCGGTCGGGTCCGACGGCGGGGATCATGCCGCATCGCCACGGGAATGGACAGGGCCCGGACCGAACCCGTCGGAACTCCTAACACCGTGATCCGGCGGCCCCGTTAGGGGGTTGCCAAACCGTTTTCCGGCCGCCGAGACTCCAAGGAAGGCGGAGCGGAGGAGGGGCAGTGGAGGCTTGGCTTTCGGTGCGGGGCGGCGACGCGGTGTGCGAACTGCGTGAACTGGAGCGGTGGTTGGAGATCGATCCGCTGCTGTGCGGCCGGATCCGGGCGCGCGCCGCGCGGCGCTGGCGCGGTGAGCTCGGCCTCCCTTACGGAGTGCTGGTCGTGGCGGTCGGGCACGGCGGGGCGGCGGGCGCACTGGCCGGGGCGCTGCACGGCTTCCTGACCCGGCCGGGTGCCGGTGGGGTACGGATCTCGGTCTCCTCGCCGGACGGTCGGAGCGTACGCCTGGCCGACCAACGGCCCGAGGAGGTCGAGATCCTGGTGCGCGAGGTGCTCACCGCCCCGGCGGAGGACGAGGACGAGTACGCGCCCTGGCCGACCAGGACCGGAGCCCTCGCTTCCTGAGAGGGGAAATCGACGGGCCCTCGACGGGCGGTGGCGCTACTCTCGCTGGTTCGCGGCGAGAGGAGTGATGGATGAGTCAGTACTACATGGTGGGTGACGAGACGCTGTGGAACCCGTCGAACGGGGCGTCAGGCCTGTTCCGTCAGCAGGTGGACGTGTTCCAGGAGGAGCTCGGGCTGTTCGCGGGGATCTCGCGGATGAGGGCGGACGAGGCCCAGGTGAGTCCGCCGGTGCTGGGAGTCTTCGCGCAGGCCTTGCTGGACCGGCACTTGCGGACAGGGCACGCCGTGATCCGGGCGCTGAGCGAGGGCTTCGTGCTGACGACGCTGGTGCTGGCGGACCGGGCCGGTGTCGGGCCGGGGTGGGAGCCGACGGGCTCCGGGCCGGCCTGGGAGCTGAGGGACGTGCAGGTGCCGGCGCGGCCCGTGACGGACGGTCAGGTCGGTGAACTGCGTCTGAAGGCAGCCGAATTGAGCCTGGCGATGGCCCGCTGACGACCCTGCTGGGACCGGCGTACGTATGATCGGCGGACGAGGCCGGTCGGGGGAGTGGGGGAGTCGTGGGCGGGAAGCGGGTCGTGGTCGTCACCGGGGGCGGGACGGGGATCGGGGCGGCGACCGCTCGGGTGTTGCGGGAGGCCGGGCACGAGGTGGTGGTGTCCGGGCGGCGGGCGGAGCCGTTGGCGGCGGTCGCGCGGGAGACCGGGGCGGTCGCGCACGTGGCGGACACCACGGATCAGCGGCAGGTGGAGGGGCTGGTCGCGGCGACGGTCGAACGGTTCGGGCGGCTGGACGGGCTGGTGCTGAACGCCGGGATCGGGCGGCCGGGGGCGGTCGGGGAGCTCGCGGTGGAGGACTGGGAGGCGGTGCTGCGGACCAACGTCACGGGGCCGTTCCTGGTGCTGCGCGCCGCGCTGCCGCACCTGTTGGCGGCGGAGGGCGGTGGCGCCGTGGTCGGCGTCGCCTCGGTCTCCGCGATTCGCAGCGGGCACGGCAACGCCGCGTACGCCACCTCCAAGGCCGCGCTGCTCCAGCTCTGCCGCTCGGTGGCGGTCGACTACGGCTGGCAGGGCGTGCGGTCCAACGTGGTCTGCCCCAGCTGGGTCCGCACCGAGATGGCCGACCGCCCGATGGGGCGCCTCGCGCGGCTGAGCGGGCACGAGGACGTGGACGCCGCGTACGAGGAGGCGACCCGGCTCAATCCCCTGGAGCGGGCGGGGGAGGCGGCCGAAGTCGCCGAGGCGGTGGCCTGGTTGCTCTCCCCGGCGGCGAGCCTGGTCAACGGTGCGGTGCTCAACGTCGACGGCGGCATCAGCGCGCTGGACCCGGGGACGGTGCCGTTCCCCTTCCGGGTGGAGCGCCGGGAGGGCTGATCTGCTTGCATGGGGCTCCATGAGCGCCATACTCACCAGTGTCATAGCCGTGTTGGGGACCCTGTTCGGCTCCCTGCTCACCCATCTGTTCCAGCAGCGTTCGGCTCGGCAGACGGAGTGGAGCGCACGGGCGGAGCGGCACCGGCAGGAGCGGATCGAGGCCTTCGGGGCCTTCGCCGGGGTGCTGGTGGAGTTCCGCCAGGCGCTGCTGCACCACTGGCACTGCGTGCACCAGGGCGTCGACGCCGCCGAGGAGCCCACCCTCCGCAACCGCTCCTTCGAGCTCCGCTCCCGCGCCCAACACGCGCTCTTCCAGGTCCAGTTGACCGCCAGGACGCCCGAGATCGCCGCCGTCGCGGCATCGGCCTTCGAGACGGTCGGCCGGATCGACCGGGCCACCGACCTGGCGGACGTCATCGCCCGGCGGGACGCCACCCGTCTGCTGATCGACGAGTTCGTGGCCACGGCGAGGCAGCACCTGTGAGGTCCTGACGTGGCTTCAGGGGATAATCGCAACCGTGACAGAGCACCGCGAATGGACCCATGACGGCACCGGACTCGCCTGGCTGTCGGCCCGGCTCGGACGGCCGGAGCCCGGCCCCGGGCACCTGGTGTCCCAGCTGCTGCCCGACGGGTACCAGGCGTACGTCCGGATCTTCCACCGCTTCGAGAGCCTCGACGGCGCCGTCCAGGGCCCGAGTTGGCGGGAGTGGGCGGAGCGGTCGGGCGTCCCGTTCCTCCCGGAGCTCTCGCACCGCTGGCTGAAGGACGGCCTGGAGACCCAGGACGAGGACGGCGAGGTGACCACCGTCCGCTGGGTGGCGGAGGACGGGGCGCTCGACGCGGCGAGCCGCCGCGCGCTGGCCGGCGCCCTGGAGACGGTGACGGGGGATCAGCCCGTGCACTACGCCTGGGACCTGGCCGCAGTCACCAACGGCCTCGACGCCCCGCTGCTGCGCACCGCCCCGCTGGCCGGCCTGGAGGCCGTGCGCACCGAGGCGGCCGCGCTCGTGGGCGACTCCGGCCCGGAGTACTGGTGGCCCGAGGACCGCACCTGGGTGGTCTGCACTGACTACGACCTGCTCTCCACCTACGTCGCCTGCGACACCCCCACCGCCGCCCTCCTCCTCGCCACCCCGTCCCTGGAGACCATCGAGGCCACCCCGCACACCCGCGTCGACTGGTCCACCGAACCCCCGCACGCCGAGGCTCGGCCCCACTGACCACACCGGTTGGCGGGAGGAGAGAGACGTCGTGCCGGCCGAACCGGAGGATCAGTGGTCCTGCCGCGTTGTAGCGTGGTAGCGGCCTACCTGTACGGAGGAGACGTGACCGCGCAACCGGAGCACCGTGCCGAGGAGCTGATCCCGCGCCCTGAGCGGACCATCACCGCCCTCAGGGCTGCCCTTGCTGTCGTAGCCCCGGACCGTCTGCTGGAGATGCAGAGCGAGCAGGCCGAAGCGATCACGAAGGCCATCGACTCCGACACCCTCGATCCTCTCCGGGGGTTCCTCCTGCGATGGGCGGTCGTGATCGAGATCGAGCGGTATCCGGCGACGGCCTCCAAGCTCCGCCGAGCCGAATACCTCATGCAGGTGGCAGTGGAACCGGATGACTCCCGGCGTCATGCGCTCGCTGCCGCCGAGATCGTCCGAGCCGCGTACCGAGCGCTGGGCACATGACCTGGTCCTGGGAGTACCTCCCCAGCGAGGAGTACGGCCGACGTTCGGGGCGGCATGTTCGAGTTCCTGACCGTGGTGCGGCACGAGCAGATCTACATCGTCCAGGTCACGTACCTGTAGGCCACGACGAGCCCGTCCCCGCCACCTACCGCTTCGGGGAGCCGCGGTTCTCCCTGCGCCGGACGAACTTCAACCCCGACCAGTCGTCACCGAGGGCGGCCACCTTCACGTCGACGACGCCGAGCGGCAGGAACAGCTCCCGCAGCCCGTTCTCCGTGATGTCGCTGTCGTGCCCGGCCGCCCGCCGGGGCCAGGCGATCCACAGCATCGTGTGATCGTCGAGCTCCCCGACCAGTTGGGCGGCCTCCGTGGCCAGCACGGCGAACGACCGGTGGAAGGCGAGGGCCACATCGGCCCCCTGCGGACCGCCGGCCGCGACAGTGGTCCCCTCGGGCAGGTCCGGGACCTCCCACCCGCCGGGCCGGTGCGACACCTGAACCCGGTCGCCCGCCCTGATGCCGATCTTCTTGGCGAGCGGCGTCCCGGAGTACCCTCCCGCCGGTGCCCCGGAGCCCTGCGCCCGGTCACCCACGTCGAGTCCTGCTGTCCGGTGCGTCCAAGGCGCTAGCTCGCCGTGCGGGGGATGCGGCGTTGCCAGTCCCGTTCGAAGACGACGTCCCCGCCCTCCAGGGCGGTGAGGTGGTTGTGGACGGTGAAGTGGTGGGCGTCGCAGGTGATTTCGGAGCGGGTGCGGACGGTGGTGTCCCAGCCGAGGTCGGGGCGTTGGAGGCGGACGGTCCAGTCGGAGCGGGTGGTGGCGGAGAGGGGGGAGTCGGCGAGGACGGCGTAGGACTCCAGGGCGTGTTCGTCGTAGACCAGGCCGTCGGGGTAGATCCGGGTGCCGCCGTAGTTGGGGTCGACCTCCAGGCGGTGTTCGCCGGTGGCGACGTCGCGGATGAGCAGGCGTTCGGGGCGGGCGGTGAGGGGTTCGGGGTAGGTGACGTCCAGGCCCTCGGACTGCTCGGGGGGTTCGAAGGTGACCGGTGGGGAGCCGGCGTCGGCGGCCAGGTGGCGGACGGGGAGGGTCAGGCGGCTGTGGCCGGGGTCGACCTCGAAGCCGGTGGGGTCGGGCTGGGGCCAGATCCAGGGCCAGTAGGCGGAGGAGAGGGCGAGCCGCAGGCGGTGGCCGGCGGGGAAGGCGTGGGCGATGGAGACGAGTTCGAAGGTGACGTCCTCGACCTCGCCCGGGGTCCATTCGACCACCCGGTCGCGGCCCTGACGGGAGCTCAGGTTGAGCACGCCGCGGGTGACCAGGGTGGAGGAGCCGTCGGGGGCGACGTCGCAGAGCCGGGCGACGACCTGCCCGCGCCGGGCCCGGCTGCGCACCCGCAGCCGCACCGAGGCCCGCCCCAGGACCTCCACCGGCTCGGGCAGCGGCAGTGAGTCGAAGCAGACCGAGCGCCCGTCCTCCTCGCGCTGGTCCGGCGGGAGGTCGGAGGCGTTGCCGAAGGGGAAGAACCGCCCGGCGTCGATGCCGGTGTGCTGCGGGGAGCGGACCTCCACGTAGCGGTCGGCGGAGGTGCCGGCGGTGCGCAGCGCGTCGTCGAGGCCGTAGCCGACCTCGCGGACGTCGGGGGAGGGCCAGGTGTCGTCGCCGACCCAGCGGCCGGGCCGGTTGGCGTACACGGTCGCGGGCGGGACCGACTCGTTCATCCAACTGCGCAGTGCGGGCTCGGACATGACGCCGTTGTCGACGCCCTTGAGCCAGTGGTCCCACCAGCGCAGGGTCTCCTGGAGGAAGCCGATCGCGGGGCCGGGCGGCAGGCCGCGGTCGGGGTACTGGTGCGACCAGGGGCCGATGATGCCGCGCACCGGTGCGTCGAGGTGTTCCAGCAGTCGCAGGACGGTGTCCCGGTAGGGGTCGGCCCAGCCGCCGACGGCGAGCACCGCGGCGGTGATCGCGCCGTAGTCCTCGCAGACGCTGCCGTGCCGCCAGTAGTCGTCCCGCACCTGGTGGGTGAGCCAGGGGTGGACGAAGGGTTCGACGGACTCCAAGCGCGACAGCCACATCCGGCGCCAGTCCTCGCCGACGTACTTCGGGTCCGGCGGGCGGGCGACGAAGGCCAGCATGGTGGCTGACCAGGCGTGCATGTCGACCGCGAGCAGTGAACCGCCCATGTAGTGCACGTCGTTGTCGTACCGGTCGTCGGTGGAGCAGACGGTGACGACGGCCTTGAGCGGCTCGGGGGCCAGCGCGGCGATCTGGAGGCTGTTGAAGCCGCCCCAGGAGATGCCGAACATGCCGACCTTCCCGCTGCACCAGGGCTGCGCGGCCAGCCACTCCACCACCTCGACGCCGTCGGCCAGCTCCTGCGCGGAGTACTCGTCGCCGGGCAGGCCGCCGGAGTTGCCGTGCCCGCGCACGTCCACCCGGACCGAGGCGTAGCCGTGGCCGGCGTACCAGGGGTGGCGCTGGGCGTCGCGCGGGGCGGTCCAGTCGGTCAGCCGGTACGGGAGGTACTCCAGCAGGGCGGGCACCGGCTCGTCGGTGACGGGGCGCCAGATCCGGGCGTACAGCTCGATCCCGTCGGAGAGCGGGATGCGCAGGTCCTGGCGCGTGGTCCCGTACGGGTACTGCGACGGGTGCTGCATCGGGGTCCTCCGGGAGGGATCAGTGGACGGGGTGCATGGTCCGGCGCATCCAGGGCAGGGCGAGGTACAGCGCGACCCCGGCCGCCACCGCGAGGGCGCCGAGCCAGCCGTAGTAGGCGGCGTCGGAGACCTCGCCGTAGACCTTGGTGAGCTGGGCGGCGATGCCCTGGGAGAGGGCGAGCGAGAGGAACCAGACGGCCATGGTCTGGCTGGCGAAGTGACGGGGCGCCAGCTTGCTGGTGGCGGACATGCCGGTGGTCTCCAGCAGGATGTCGCCGACGCCCATGAAGAGGTAGCAGCCGAGCAGCCAGAGCCCGGCGATCCGGTAGTCGCCGCTCTTCCCGGCGGTGGCCGGGACCAGGATCAGGAAGGACGCCCCGGCGGCGAACAGCGAGTAGGCGATCTTGCGGGAGGCGTGCGGCTGGCGGTGGTCCATCCGTACCCAGAGGGCGGCGACCACCGGGGCCAGCAGCACCTCGATGGCGCCCAGGATCGAGGTCCACCAGCTGGACGGGAAGTGCCAGCCGAAGATCGAGTTGTCCACGTGGTCCACGGCCAGCAGGGCCAGTGTGGTGTACGAGGAGAAGAGCACCAGGTTGAAGACTACCGAGGCCAGGAAGAGCACCACGTAGGGGCGCAGCCGCCCGCGCTCCTCCCGGCTGACCTCGGGGGAGCGGAACATGACGGCGAAGTAGGCGATCGGGGCCAGCACCGAGACCAGGGTGATCAGGTCGACGGTGCGGTCCATGGTGAGCCAGCCGACGGCCCACAGCAGCAGCCCGGCGGCGGCCACCGCGGCCGCGCCGATCAGCGCGCCCCTGGTCCAGCGGACGCGTTCGGCGGGGGTGAGCGGGTGCACCGGGCCCTGCTCGCGCCGCAGGGTGGAGCGGCCGAGCACGTACTGGACCACGCCGAAGGTCATGCCGATCGCGGCGGCCGAGAAGCCCCAGTGCCAGCCCACGTTCTGACCGAGCCAGCCGCTGACCAGCGGGCCGGCGAAGGCGCCGATGTTGATGGCCATGTAGTAGAGGGCGAAGCCGGCGTCCCGGCGGTCGTCGTCGGTGGCGTAGAGGCCGCCGACCAGGGTGGCCGCGTTGGGCTTGAGGAAGCCGGTGCCGATCACGATCAGACCGAGACCGGCCCAGGTCATGGTGGCGGTGGGCACCGACATCGCGTAGTGGCCGCAGGCGATCAGCACCCCGCCGTAGAGCACCGCGCGGTAGGAGCCGAGCATCCGGTCGGCGACCCAGCCGCCGACCACCGAGGTCAGGTAGACCAGCGTTCCGTAGGCGGAGACCACCGAGGCGGCGGTCCCCTGGGCCATGCCCAGTCCGCCGTCGGCCACCGAGTCGGCGAAGTAGAGGACCAGGATGGCCTGCATGCCGAGGAAGGAGAACCGCTCCCAGACCTCCAGGCCGGAGAGGGTCAGCAGCCCTCTGGGGTGCCCGAAGAAGGAGTGGTCGAGGAGGGAGGGGTCCTTGCGCTCGGTGTCCGTGGTCACAGGAACAGACAATAAGGGACATTTATGTCGATTTCCTGACGGGGTGTGAGCTGGGCGGCCGTCAGGGCGCCGCCGGGCGCTGCCGAGTGAGCCCGTGCGCCGGGGTGGCGCAGTTGCGAACGGCTTGCAAGTGGGAGTCGTCAGGGGGAAGGATGGCCCAGCTCAGCGCACTGGGCATCTCGTACGACTTACCTGGAGGACCACCGGATGGCTGCGCCCGCGAGACTGCGCGACCGGCTCACCCGCGAGGAGTGGATCAGGCTGGCCGGCATGGGCGGCTTCGTGCTGGCCCTGCACGTCGTCGGCTGGTTCACCCTGATCGCCCTGGTCGCCCCCGAGAAGTACGACGTCGGCGGCCAGGTCTTCGGCGTCGGCATGGGCCTGACCGCCTACACCCTCGGCATGCGGCACGCCTTCGACGCCGACCACATCGCGGCCATCGACAACACCACCCGCAAGCTGATGGGCCAGGGCCAGCGCCCGCTCTCGGTCGGCTTCTGGTTCTCGCTCGGCCACTCCTCGATCGTCTTCGGCCTCTGCGCGCTGCTCGCCTTCGGCATCCAGTCGCTGGCCGGGCAGGTCGAGTCGGACGACTCCACCCTGCACGACGTCACCGGCCTGATCGGGGTCAGCGTCTCGGGTGTGTTCCTGCTGCTGATCGGCCTGATCAACCTGGGCGCCTTCAACGGCATCCTCAGGGTCTTCCGCAAGATGAAGGTCGGCGAGTACGACGAGGCCGAGCTGGAGCGTCAGCTCGACAAGCGCGGATTCCTCAACCGGATCCTCGGCAAGGTGACCCGGGCGGTCACCAAGCCCTGGCACATGTACCCGGTCGGCCTGCTCTTCGGCCTCGGCTTCGACACCGCCACCGAGGTCTCGCTGCTGGTGCTGGCCGGAGGTGCGGCCGCCTTCCAGCTGCCCTGGTACGCGCTGCTGGTGCTCCCGGTGCTGTTCGCGGCCGGGATGAGCCTGCTGGACACCATCGACGGCTCGTTCATGAACTTCGCCTACGAGTGGGCGCTCTCCAAGCCGGTCCGCAAGATCTACTACAACCTGACCGTCACCGGCCTCTCGGTCCTGGTCGCGCTGGTGATCGGCACCATCGAGCTGGTGGGCCTGCTCGGCGAGAAGCTGGAGATCACCTCCGGCCCGGTGGCCTGGATCGGGGCGATCGACCTCGACCTCGTCGGCTACGCCATCGTCGGCCTGTTCGTGCTCACCTGGGCCGCGGCGTACGGCTACTGGAAGCTCGCCCGGGTCGAGGAGCGCTGGACGGCCGCGATGGCCAAGGGCGCCGCCGCGGCCCGCGACTGAGCCACCGTCACGGCAGGAGGACCCCTGGGCGGCTGCCCGGGGGTCCTCGGTGCGTTCAGAGCCAGCCGCGCTGGGCCGCCTTGAGGCCGGCCTCGAAGCGGCTGGCGGCGTCCAGGCGCTCCATCAGGGCGGCCATCTGGCGGCGGACGGTGCGGACCGAGACGCCGAGGCGCTTGCCGGCGGCCTCGTCGGTGAGGCCGGTGGCGAGCAGGCGGAGCAGCTCGCGCTCGGTGGGGTTGAGGCCGGTCTCACCGCAGGAGGCCGGGTCGGTGCCGAGCGGGGTGGCGGTGTCCCAGGCCTGTTCGAACAGGGCCACCAGGGAGGCGACCAGGCCCGGTTCGGTGGTGCAGAGGGCGCCGGCCCTGGTGTCGGTCGGGTCGATCGGCACCACGGCCACCCGGCGGTCGAAGACCAGCAGCCGGGGCGGCAGCATCGGCGCGGTGCGCACCTGGCCGCCGTGGTCCGCCATCCACTGGGCGTAGAGGAAGGTCGGCAGGTCGTTGCGGACGGAGTCCTGGTAGAGCGTCAGCAGCCGGACTCCGCGCGCCATCGCGTCCTGGTCCAGCGGCCGGGAGGCCTCCAGGCTGGCGGCGGACTGCGCCCCGCCGGGCATCACCGAGAGGCACTCCTCGGTCAGGCCCTCGGTGAGCACCTCCAGCTTGGCCTGGATCGCGTCCAGCCCCTGGAGCCGCTCGGCCTGCACCGCGCCGGCGCCCGGGCGCAGGTCCGCGTACTCGGCCACGGCCCGTGCGGCGGCCGCCCGGCTGAGCGTCAACTCCCCCTGACGGCGGGCGAGTTCCTCCTCCTGGCGGCGCAGGATCAGCTCCAGGCCGCGCTCCGGGCTGACGGGGCGCAGCTGGCCGGGGCGGTCCCGGGAGGCCCGCAGCAGGGTGAGGTCGGCGAGCCGGTCGAGGGCGTCGCGGGCCACCGTCTCGGAGAGCGAGAGCCGTTCGCACAGTTCGGCGAGCGAGCCGTCCGGGCGGGCCAGCAGCTCGCGGTAGACGGTCTCGGCGGTCGGATCCAGGCCCAGCAGTTCCAGCACGTCGGCAGCCCCCCACAGCTCGTCGTGTACGCGTCGCGCGCGCGTGATCCGGATCTTCACATTCCGCGCGTGCGGTGCGCAAGCCCGTCCCCGGCGGCCCGGGCAGCATGCTGCCTGGCAGGTTCAGGTCGGCCGGAGGTCCTCCTCGGAGAGGGCGGCGGAAGGGCAGGATCGAGGCGTCGGAAGATCAGATTCCAGAGAACCGGGAACCACCGTGCCCAACTCCGCCCGCCGTGCCGCCGTCCTGCTCACCACCGCCCTCGCGGCCTGGTCCGTGCTGGCCGTCGCCTCCCCCGTGCAGGCCGTCCTGGCCGGTGACGGGATCGGCTGGGACGCTCCGCCGAAGCGGACCGTCCAGGCGGGCGAGGGCATCGGCTGGGACGCCCCGCTCAAGTCCGGCCGGGCCTGACCGGGCGGGTCGCCGCCGGAGCCGCGCCGTGCACGTCGTCGACCTCGTCCTGGTCCGTCCGGGCGCCGGCCCGCCCGGGCCGGACGAGGCCGGCGCCGTGCAGGACGCGGTCTGGGCGCACGCCGCTCCGGCCGACGGGCTGGAGCACGTCCGGGCGCTGGCCCTTCCCGAGGGCATCGGCCTGGTGCTCTTCCTGCACGCGGCCTCCCGCGCCGCGGCGTCCGCACGGGCCCGGCTGCTGCTGGCCCGGGTGCTGGGCTCGGCCGCGCACGCCGGGCTGACCGTCACCGTCCGGGCCTGATCCACCGTCACACCCCCTGCGCCGACCGGAGGCCGGGGTGCGCTCCCTGCCCGCGCGGAGGGAGGCCCACCACGCTCCTTCCGCCGCTTCCGGCGGCCGGCCGGTCCCACCTGTTTCCCTTCCTCCCCCCGAACCGCCCGCGGCAGCGGCCCGTCACCGACGGATCGCTGTCATGGGCATGTCTTGAAGGAGACCCATGTCACGCCTTCCCGGCGGCGGAACACCGCCGTCGTCCTCCGGACCGCGGAGCACCCGCGCCGGCCTGCGGCCACTGGCGGTCGCACTCTCCGTACTGATGGCCGCCGAGTGCGGCGTCGCGGTGCTGAGCACCGGTCAGGCCTTCGCCGTCACCCCGAACTCCGCGCGGATCGAGCTGCCCGCGGCGAAGCCGGCCGGTCCGGCGACGGCCGCTGACGAGGCCAGCGCCCGGGTCAAGGCCCGGCTGGAGAACCGCCGGATCGAGATCCTGGACGCCCGCTCGGAGACCGTCACGCTCTGGGCCAACCCGGACGGCTCGACCACCCAGGACATGGCCACCGGCCCGGTCCGGTTCAAGGACGCGGGCGGCCGGTGGCAGGACGTGGACGTCGCCCTGGTCCAGCAGGCCGACGGCAAGGTCACCGCCAAGGGCCACCCGCTGGGCCTCACCCTGGCCGGGAAGAGCGCCGCCGCACCGAAGGCCAAGGCCAAGTCCGGCGCCCCGTCGGCGGAGGCCGCCGCGGCCGAGGCCGCGCCCAGCACCCCGCTGGTCACCCTGCACGGCGGTGAGGGCGGCCCGGCCATGACCCTCAACTGGCACGGCGAGCTGCCCACTCCCGTCCTGGAGGGCACCAAGGCCCGCTACCCGGACGCGCTGACCGCGACCGACCTGGTCATCGAGTCCACCCGGACGGGCTTCGAGCAGTTCCTGGAGCTGAAGGACCGCTCGGCCGTCGCGGCCAACGGCTCGGTCACCATGACCCTGGACGCCAAGGGCCTCACCGCCCGGGCGAACGAGGACCGTTCGGTTTCCTTCGTCGACCCGAAGACCGGCAAGGAGGCGGGCGTGCTGCCCGCGCCGGTGATGTGGGACGCCCAGGTCGACCCGCGCACGGGTGACCACAAGAACACCGCCCCGGTCGGCCTGAAGGTCCGTCAGAACGGCGACCTCGTCGAGCTCACGCTCACCCCGGACGCGGCCTTCCTGAACGACCCGAAGACCCAGTACCCGGTCACCGTCGACCCGGCGGTCAACCTCGGCGTCGGCTTCGACACCTTCGTCCAGCAGGGCTACGCCACCGACGTCTCCAGCCAGACCGAGCTCAAGCTCGGCAACAACGGCTCCGGCCAGGTGGCCCGCTCCTTCCTGCAGTTCCCGATGGCGAAGATCACCGGCAAGCAGATCCAGAGCGCCAAGCTCAACCTCTGGAACTTCCACTCCTGGTCCTGCACGGCCAAGGGCTGGGAGGTCTGGGACACGGCCAGTGCCACCACCGCCACCCGGTGGACCGCGCAGCCCGGTTGGAACAAGAAGTGGGCCTCCTCCACCTCGACCAAGGGCTACTCCAGCACCTGCGGCGACGGCTGGGTGAACACCGACATCACCACGCTGGCGCAGGCCTGGGCCAACAACGGCAACGCCAACAACACCCTGGGCATCCGGGCCACCGACGAGACCGACGAGTACGCCTGGAAGAAGTTCAACTCCGGCAACGCGGCCTCCAACACGCCCTACCTGTCGGTGACCTACAACACCAAGCCGGGTTCGGCCGCGCCGATCTCCCCGCTGTCGGGCGCGCTCACCAACGACTCCACCCCGACCCTGACCGGCAAGGCCAGCGACCCGGACGGCAACACCGTCCAGCTCTCCTACGAGATCTGGGCCGCCAACGGCACCGCCGCGCTGCAGACCGGCAAGTCGGCCTTCGTCGCCTCCGGCACCAACGCCCCCTGGACCCCGGCCACCGCGCTGGCCCCCGGCGCGTACAAGTGGCGGGCCGCCGTCTACGACGGCCTGATCTGGAACGGCACCTGGTCCGCCTGGCAGACCTTCACGGTGGACACCACCGCGCCCGGCGCGACCACCATCGGCTCGACCGACTTCCCGGCCGGCGCCTGGTCGGGCAGCGCCGACGCCTCCGGCAACTTCACCGGCAACTTCACCTTCACGCCGCCGGGTTCGGACGTGAAGGACATCCAGTACAAGCTGGACTCGGGGGCCTGGGTCACCGTCGCCACCACCGGCGCCGCAGTCACCAAGGCGCTCGCCTTCAAGGCCGGCCAGCACACCGTCACGGTGCACACCCGGGACGCGGCGGGCAACCTCTCGGCCGACCGCACCCACGTCTTCTTCGCGGGCAAGGGCTCGGCCCTCAACGCCCCCGGCGACGGCGAGCGCCCGGCGCGCCGCACCTCGCTGCAGGCCGAGGGCAAGAGCAGCTACACCGGCGTCAGGTACCAGTACCGGCGCGGCGAGGCGGACGCCTGGAAGGACGTGCCGGTCGCCAACGTGACCACCACCACCGGCGCCGCGGTCACCGCCTGGCCGTTCGCCGCCCCCTCGGGCAAGCCCGCGCCGCTGAACTGGAACATCACCGACACGCTGGCCCAGGACGGCACGGTGGACGTGCGCGCGGTCTTCACCGACGGCACCGCCACCGACGCCTCCGAGTCCAACACCGTGACGGTGGACCGCAGGGCCGGCACCGCGCCGGTCGAGGCGCACGGCCCGGGCACGCTCAACCTGCTGACCGGTGACTACACCCTCTCGGCCACCGACGCCTCGGCGTTCCAGATCTCCTCCACCCGCTCGCTCTCCTCGCGCAACCCGCGCGCCCAGGAGGACGGCCAGGCGCCGATCTTCGGCCCGGAGTGGTCGGCCGGCACCGTCATCGACATCAACGAGACGGCCTGGTCCCACGTCAAGCAGACCTCGGCCACCTCGGTCGCGCTGGTGGACAACGCGGGCCGGGCCTACGGCTTCACCGCCACCACCGGCGGCGGCTGGAAGCCCGAGCCGGGCGCCGAGGAGCTCACCCTCACCGGCAGCCTCACCACCTCCTTCACCCTGAAGGACACCGGCGGCGACACCGTCACCTTCACCAAGGCCGACGCCGCGCAGCCGACCTGGCGGATCGCGTCGAGCGCCGAGAACGGCCTCGCCGAGTCCACCACCACCGTCACCTCGGAGTCGGTGACGGTCGGCGGCAAGAAGCTCTCCCGCCCCAAGCTGGTGATCGCGCCCACCTCCGCGGCGACCGCCGCCAGCTGCGCCGCGGTGCCGAGCACGGCCGGCTGCCGGGTGCTGGAGTACGTCTACGCCGACACCACCACCGGCACCGACGCCGCCTTCGGCGACTTCGCGGGCCAGGTCAAGGAGTTGAGGCTCTGGGCGACCGAGCCGGGCGCCGCGGCGGCCACCGCCAAGGTGGTCTCCACCTACCGCTACGACGCCGCCGGCAAGCTGCGTGAGCAGCGCAACCCGCTCCAGCCGCAGGCCGCCCCGGTGACCTACGACTACGACGCGGCCGGCCGGGTCACCAAGCTGACCCCGGGCACCGACCTGCCGTGGACCCTGAGCTACGGCAAGGCCGGCAACTCGGCCACCGCGGGCGACGGCATGCTGCTCTCGGTCTCCCGCTCCGGCCTCAAGCCGGGCACCAAGGACGTCCCGGAGGGCACCGCCACCACGACGGTGGTCTACGACGTGCCGCTCTCCGGCGCCAACGCCCCCTACCAGCTGGGTGGTTCGGACGTCGCGGCCTGGGGCCAGAGCGACGCCCCGACCGACGCCACGGCCATCCTGCCGCCCGACGCGGTGCCGGCCGGCAACGCCGGATCGGCCCTGACCCCGGCCGCCTACAAGCGGGCCGCGATCACCTACACCAACGCCTCCGGGCGCGAGGTGAACTCCGCCGTCCCCGGCGGCCACCTCACCACCACCGAGTACGACGCGCGGGGCAACACCGTCCGCGCCCTGTCGGCCGCCAACCGGGCGGTCGCCCTCGGCGTCACCGCGGCGGACCGCGAGGTCCAGTCCGACCTGGGCATCACCGGGCTGACCGCGGCCGCCCGGGCCGAGCTGCTCTCCGCCCGCACGCTCTACAACCCCACCGGCACCCGGGCGTTGGAGACCTTCGGCCCGCTGCGCCGGGTCGAGCTCACCGCGGACCTGAAGAACGGCGCCACCACGGTGGCACCCACCGGCAGCAGCCTGGTCGGCCGCAACTGGACGGTCAGCGAGTACGACCAGGGCCGCACCGCCGACGCCACGGTCGAGGACCAGGTGACCAGGGTCACCGCCGGTCTCCAGCCGCTGGAGTACCCGACCCTGATGGCGGACCCGCGGATCACCGACACCGCCTACGACTGGGCCAGGGGCCTGCCGGTCCGCGAGACCCAGGACCCGGACGGCCAGGCCGTCACCCACACCGTGGAGTACGACGCCCAGGGCCGCGCGGTCAAGGAGCTGCTGCCCGGTGCCACCGGCACCGACGCCGCCACCACGGTGACGAGCTACTGGTCCGCCACCGGTACCGGCGCCTGCCAGGGCCGCCCCGAGTGGGCCGACCTGGCCTGCACCACCGGCCCGGCCGGCGCGGTCACCGGGGGCGGGAGCAACCCGTCCACCCTGCCGGTGATCGGCTCCGAGTACGACTGGTGGGGCCAGCAGACCAAGGTCACCGAGACCGTGGGCTCGACCACCCGCACCAACACCACCAGCTACGACGCGATGGGCCGCGCCCTCGAGGTCAAGCTGACCGGCGGGCTGGGCGAGGCCGTCCCGCAGAGCACCACCGAGTACGACCCGGTCACCGGACGGGCCGTCAGGACCGTCTCGCCGACCGGCGGCACCATCACCCGCGAGTACGACCGGCTGGGCCGCCTGACCGCGTACACCGACGCCGACGGCGCCACCACCCGGGCCGAGTACGACCTGCTGAACCGGCTGGCCAGGACCTCCGACTCGGTGCCCTCCAGCGTCACCTACGTCTACGACACCGCGGTGGAGCCGCGCGGCATGGCCGTGCGCACCGTGGACTCGGTGGCCGGCACCTTCGCGGTGACCTACGACGCCGACGGCGAGGTGAGCAGCGAGAAGCTGCCCGGCGGCTACACCCTGAACGTCGAGCGCGATCCGGCCGGCGCGGTCACCTCCCGGGTCTACACCCGGGACTCCGACGGCGCCGTGGTGATGGCCGACAGCGTGGCCCGGGCCGCCAACGGCGAGCTCACCAGCCACTCCGGCTGGTCCTCGCAGGACTACGGCTACGACCGGATGGGCCGCCTGACGACCGTTCAGGACACCGTGGGCGACACCTGCACCCGGCGCTCCTACACCTTCGACAAGCGGGCCAACCGGACCTCGCTGACCACCGCCGAGGGCGCGGCCGGCGCGGCCTGCCCCACCAGCGGCGGCAGCACCGTCACCCACGCCTACGACAGCGCCGACCGCCTGGTCGACGCCGGGTACGGCTACGACGCGCTGGGCCGCACCACCGCGCTGCCCGGCTCCTCCCTGGAGTGGTACGCCAACGACCTGGTGCGCCGTCAGTCCACCGCCGACCAGCGGCAGACCTGGCAGCTGGACGCCAACCTGCGCAACCGCTCGTTCACCGTCGAGAGCAACACCGACGGCACCTGGAGCCAGACCGGCGGCAAGGTCAACCACTACTCCGGTGACAGCGACAGCCCGCGCTGGATCACGGAGGACACCACCACCGGCGAGCTGACCCGGATGGTCGACACGGCCGGCGGCTCCTTCGGCGCCACCACCTCCGCCACCGGCGACGTGGTGCTGCAGTTCGCCAACGTCCACGGCGACGTGGCCCTCCAGCTCCCGCTGGACCCGGCCGACAGCCTCCGGGTGCTGGACAACGACGAGTACGGCAACCCGCGCTCGGGCCAGCCGGGCACCCGGTACAACTGGCTCGGCGAGAAGCTGCGCTCCAGCGAGACCCTCACCGGCGCGGTGATGATGGGGGCCCGGCTCTACAACCCGGCCACCGGCCGCTTCCTGTCGGTCGACCCGGTGCCGAACGGCGGCTCCAACGCCTACGTCTACTGCTCGGGCGACCCGGTCAACTGCCGGGACACCTCCGGCACGCTGGACTACTCGTTCAAGTTCGACCTGGGCAACGGCACCCGCAGCGCCAAGGGCCTGTTCCGCTACTGGATGGACCACTTCGGCAAGATCTTCCCGCTGGCCGGCCGGGCCAACAAGATCACCCACGTGGGCCAGAAGATGGACCTGCGGGACTCGGTCTTCGGAATCAAGATCAACTTCAATGTCCGGGTCGCCTACATCGGCTCGAACACGCTGAAGCTCGGCACCCGCAAGGGCAGCGTCGTGCACGGCCGCAACTCCTACATCCAGTTCACCATCACCAAGGGGCGGACGGACCGGATCGGCATGGGCCGGCTCTACCTGACCACCCACGGGCACACCGCCGGTGACAGCTGGATGGACGACTGCATCGACAGCTGGACCTGCCCGATCACCGGATGGATGTACCGGAAGGGGGCGCACGACACCTGGGAGAAGCTGGCGAGCAACCTCCGCCGCCACGTCTGACCCCGCGCCTGACGGACCGTCGGCCCGCCGCTCCCACCCAGGGGGCGGCGGGCCTCCCGTCGTGCGGACCGTTGCCGATTGTTAACTGACGGAGTCTTGTCGTGTCATTTTCTACGCGCGTATCTTTGGCCCGCCGGTACTGGCCGGTAATCGATCTACACGGGTAGCGGCCTGCCGTCCGCGACCTGACCCACCCTCAGCTGCCGGCGACCCCACGACCGCCGGAGCATCCGACCGAGGAGTCCTGCCCGGTGACCAAGCCCACCGCCCCCCGTTCGCGTCGCGCGCTGCTGCGCGCCACCCTGCTGCCGGCCGGCGTCGCGGCCTCGCTCGTGCTCGTCCCGCTGCCGGGCGCGATCGCCGCTCCCTCGGCCGACGCGGTCATCGCGGAGGTGTACGGCGGTGGCGGCAACTCCGGCGCCGTCCTGAAGAACGACTTCATCGAGCTGGCCAACAAGGGCACCGGTGCGCTGAGCCTGGCCGGCTACAGCGTCCAGTACCTGACCGGGACCCCGGGCGCCAACTCCCAGTGGGGCGTCACCCCGCTGACCGGCACCGTCGCCGCGGGCGGCCGCTACCTGGTGGCCGAGGCCGCCGGGGCCGGCGGCACCGTCGCGCTGCCCACCCCGGACGCCACCGGCTCGCTGGCGCTCTCCGGCACCAGCGGCACCGTCGCGCTGGTCCAGGGCACCGCCCCGCTGACCTGCAAGACCGCCGCCGACTGCGCGGCCGAGCCGCGGATCAAGGACCTGGTCGGCTTCGGCACCGCCGTGGTCCGCGAGGGCTCCGGCCCGGCCGCGGGCGCGAGCAACACCGCCTCGGTCTCCCGCACTTCGGGCCTGCCGGACACCGACGACAACGCGGCCGACCTGAAGGCCGGTTCGCCCTCCCCGGTGAACTCCAAGGGCGAGGCCGCCGAGGGCGGCGACACCGGGACCGGCCCGACCGACCCCGGCACGGTGCGGATCCACGACATCCAGGGCACCACCCGGCTGTCCCCGCTGACCGGCAAGACCATCGCGGGCGTGCCCGGCGTGGTCACCGCCGTGCGCGCCTACGGCTCCAAGGGCTTCTGGTTCCAGGACCCGGACGCCGACGCCGACCCGGCCACCAGCGAGGGCATCTTCGTCTACACCGGCAGCGCCGACCCGGCCGTCAAGGTCGGCGACTCGGTCCTGGTGACCGGCAAGGTCGCCGAGTACTACCCGGCGTTCAGCGCGGGCGGCCAGTCGCTCACCCAGCTGACCAACCCCCTGGTCACCGTCCGCTCCTCCGGCAACCCGGTGCCCGAGGCCGTCCTGCTGGACGAGTCCTCGATCCCGGCGGCCTACACCCCGGAGGCGGCCGGCGGCTCGATCGAGGCCCTGCCGCTCAAGCCCGCCGACTACGCGCTCGACCGCTTCGAGTCGCTGGAGGGCATGAACGTCAAGCTCGGCCACGCCCGGGTCGTCCAGGCCACCGACCAGTACCACGAGCTCTGGGTGACGGTCCGTCCGACCGAGCCGCGGACCGAGCGCGGCGGCGCCGCGTACCTGGGCTACCAGGGCCAGAACTCCGGCCGCCTGATGATCCAGTCGGCGCTGCCCGAGGCCGAGCGCCCGTTCCCGGTGGCCAACGTCGGCGACGAGATCTACGGCGGCACCCAGGGTCCGCTGGACTACAACCGCTTCGGCGGCTACACCCTGGTGGCCAACACCATCGGCGAGCACGTGGACAACCAGCTGGAGCGCGAGGTCACCGACCGCGCGCTGCCCAGCGAGGTCGCCATCGCCACCTACAACGTCGAGAACCTCGACCCGAGCGACCCGGACGAGAAGTTCTCCGAGCTGGCCAAGGGCGTGGTCACCAACCTGCGCTCGCCCGACATCGTGGTGCTGGAGGAGATCCAGGACAACAACGGCGCGGTCAACGACGGCACGGTGGACGCGAGCCAGACCCTGGCCAAGTTCGCCGCCGCGATCCGCGCGGCCGGCGGCCCCTGCTACGAGTGGCGCACCATCGACCCGGAGAACAACAAGGACGGCGGCGAGCCGGGCGGCAACATCCGCACCGCCTTCCTGTTCAACCCGCAGCGGGTCTCCTTCAACGACATCGCGGGCGGCAGCGCCACCACCGCGGTGGACGTCACCGGCTCCGGCAAGTGGACCTCGCTGACCGCCTCCCCGGGCCGGATCGACCCGGGCAACGAGGCCTGGGCCAGCAGCCGCAAGCCGCTGGTGGGCGAGTTCATGTTCCACAACAAGAAGATCTTCGTGATCGCCAACCACTTCAACAGCAAGGGCGGCGACCAGGGCCTGGACAGCCGCTTCCAGGCGCCCGCCCGCTCCTCCGAGGTCCAGCGGGTCAAGCAGGCCCAGGTCGAGCAGGCCTTCGTGGCCAAGCTGCTGGCCGCCGACCCGAAGGCCCGGGTGGTCTCGCTCGGCGACCTGAACGACTTCCAGTTCTCCCCGGCGCTGGCCGCCCTCACCAAGGACGGCGTGCTCCGCGACCTGGTCAACGAGCTTCCGGCGAACGAGCGTTACTCCTACGTCTACCAGGGCAACTCGCAGGTGCTGGACCACACCCTGGTCAGCCCGGCGCTGAAGCACGTGGAGTACGACGTGGTGCACATCAACGCCGAGTTCGCCCAGCAGGCGAGCGACCACGACCCGCAGATCGTCCGCATCAAGCCGTAAGGCCGCTCAACACGACGGGCGCGGACCGGAGTTCCGGTCCGCGCCCGTCGCGTCTTCCCGAGGTGCTACCGGCCCAGTGCCTTGAGCACCGCGCCGGCCATCGCCCGCTCCCCGGCCGCGTTCGGGTGGAACGGCACCGCCGGGGAGCCCGGCAGCGCGCCCTCCACCCAGCGGTCCGAGGAGCAGGCGTCGTGGCCCCTGGTGGGGGTCAGGGTGTCCACGTACGTGGCGCCGTTGGCGGCGGCGGTCCGCGCCAGCATGGCGTTCAACTCGCCCAGCACGCCCCGCAGGTAGTCCACGTCCCCGGGGGTGACGGGCTGGCGGCCGATGCAGCTGCGGCCCTCCTCGGGCAGCACGGACGGGTAACCGACCAGCAGGACCTTGGCGTTGGGGGACTTGGCGTGGATCTTCCGCAGCATGTCCGCGAGTTGGGGTGCGGCACCGGCGATCCGGGAGCGCAGCGAGTCCTCGCCGTAGACCCACTGGAAGGACCAGTCGCGCCACTCCCAGTGCCCGTCCGCGTAGACGTCCTTGCACGGGGTGCCGAAGGGGTTGACCACCGCACCGGCGATGCAGACGCCGATCACGTCGCCGACGCCCAGGTCGGTGACGCCGAGGTCGTTGCCGCCGATGCCGAGGGTGATCAGCCCGGTGTCCGGCCGCAGCGCGTCCAGCTGCGGGTCGTTGACCCGGAGGAAGGCGTCGTACTGGGCCGTGGTGAGGTGCTTCACCTTGGCGGCGGCGCAGGTGACGTCGGTGTAGGCGGGGCTGTTCAGCGCGGCCGCGACCAGGTGGCCGTAGTTGCGGTCCGAGCGCAGGCAGAGCCCGGCGGACTGGCCGGGCACGCCGGCGCCGGCGGCGTAGGAGTCGCCGAGCGCGACGTAGGGGCCGTAGCCGGTCTGGGCCTGGGCCTGGGTGGCGGCGGTGGGGGCGGCGAACGCGACCAGTGCGGCGGCGGCGACCAAGAATTTCCGGGCATGGCGGAGCACGGTTCCTCCTGAGGGGTGGAGAGAAACGCATGGTGGGGGAATTCGCTTTACCGACAAGTAAGTTACTGGCAGGTTAATAGGGCTGTCCAGGGGTGTTGCGGAAATCCATTCGCTCCGTCAACTCGACTGATATTTACGCTCCTTGGCGGATCGTTTGTCGGCGGAATTCCGCTACCCGGCGGAGCGGAATTCCGGCGCCGGGTGGTTGACCGGGCCCGGTCCAGGCCAGAGAATCCCGACACCACCCCCGCACCCCTGGAGGACCCCCGTGGCACTGGACGCCGACGTCATCGTGATCGGAGCGGGGCTCGCGGGCCTGGTGGCCACGGCCGAACTCGCAGACGCGGGAAGGAAGGTGATCCTCCTCGACCAGGAGCCGGCGGCCTCGCTCGGCGGGCAGGCGCACTGGTCCTTCGGCGGCCTCTTCCTGGTGGACTCGCCCGAGCAGCGCCGGATGCGGATCAAGGACTCGCACGAGCTCGCCTGGCAGGACTGGCTCGGCACGGCCGGCTTCGACCGGCCGGAGGACGCCTGGCCGCGCCGCTGGGCCGAGGCCTACGTCGCCTTCGCGGCGGGGGAGAAGCGCTCCTGGCTGCACGGCCAGGGCGTGCGGTTCTTCCCGGTGGTCGGCTGGGCGGAGCGCGGCGGGTTCTCCGCCACCGGTCCGGGCAACTCGGTGCCGCGCTTCCACATCACCTGGGGCACCGGGCCGGGCCTGGTCGCCCCCTTCGCCGCCCGGGTCCGGGCCGCCGCCGCGCGCGGGCTGGTGGACCTGCGCTTCCGCCACCGGGTCACCGGCCTGTCCGCCACCGCCGGCGCGGTCGACACCGTCACCGGCGAGGTGCTGGTGCCCAGTCAGGTCGCCCGCGGCGAGTCCAGCTCCCGCGAGGTGGCCGGCTCCTTCGAGCTGCGCGCCCAGGCGGTGATCGTCACCTCCGGCGGCATCGGCGGCAACCACGAGCTGGTCCGCAAGGCCTGGCCCGCCCGGCTCGGCACCCCGCCGCAGAAGCTGCTCAGCGGCGTGCCCGCGCACGTCGACGGCCTGATGCTGGACATCGCGGGAGCGGCCGGCGGCCACCTGATCAACGGCGACCGGATGTGGCACTACACCGAGGGCATCGAGAACTGGGACCCGATCTGGCCCAAGCACGGCATCCGGATCCTGCCCGGCCCCTCCTCGCTCTGGCTGGACGCGAGGGGGCGGCGGCTGCCGGTGCCGCTCTTCCCGGGCTTCGACACCCTGGGCACGCTGGAGCACATCATGACGACCGGTCACGAGTACACCTGGTTCGTGCTCACCCAGAAGATCATCGAGAAGGAGTTCGCGCTCTCCGGCTCGGAGCAGAACCCGGACCTGACCGGGAAGTCGGTGCGCGGGGTGCTCGGCCGGGCGCTGCCCGGGGCCACCGGGCCGGTGGAGGCCTTCAAGCGGCACGGCGCGGACTTCGTGGTCGCCGATTCGCTGGCCGAGCTGGTCAAGGGCATGAACGCCAAGACCCCGGAGGCGCTGATCGACGAGGTCGAGCTGCGCCGGGAGATCGAGGCCCGGGACCGCGAGCTGGCCAACCCCTTCTCCAAGGACCTCCAGGTCACCGCCGTCCACGGCGCCCGCCGCTACCTGGGCGACAAGCTGATCCGCACCGCCACCCCGCACCGCCTGCTCGACCCCAAGGCCGGGCCGCTGATCGCGGTGCGGCTCAACATCCTCACCCGCAAGTCGCTCGGCGGGCTGGAGACCGACCTCGACTCCCGCGTCCTGCGGGCCGACGGCTCGCCGCTGGAGGGCGTCTACGCGGCCGGCGAGGCGGCCGGCTTCGGCGGCGGCGGGGTGCACGGCTACCGCTCGCTGGAGGGCACCTTCCTCGGCGGCTGTCTGTTCTCCGGCCGGGCGGCGGGCCGGGCGGCGGCGAGGGCCACCGCCTGACCCGCGTTCCGGTGACGGTCAGCGCTTCATGTAGACGCTGTCCATGAACTCCACGATCTGCTTGTCCGTCAGCCGGCCGCCCTCGCGGTGACCCATCGCGAGGTCGGCCTCGCTGATCATGCCGACCAGCCGCTCGCCGTCGATCACCGGGATCCGGCGGATCTGGTGCTGCTCCATCTTCTTCAGCACCGCGTCCATCGAGTCGTCCGCGTGCACGCAGTGCAGGTGGCCGCTGAGCTCCATCGCCTTCATCGTCGACGGGTCCTTGCCCTCCGCGATACATCGGGTGACGATGTCGCGGTCGGTGATGATCCCCTTGAGGCGCTGGTCCTCGCCGCAGATCGGCAGGGCACCGACGCCCATGTCCCGCATCATCATGGCGGCGTCGAGCAGGGTCTGGTCGGCACGGACGCACTGGGCACCGGCGTGCATGATGTCGCTGGCCGTGATCATGAGTCGAACCTCCGGTCCGCCCCCGGAGGGTCCGGGGTGCGGTCGCGGCCACCGTAAGCAGCCGCCGGACGGACCGCACGGCGGGCGGCCGGGCCCGTGACGCTCCGTCATGGCGGCGGCCGTACTGACGCACCCTGCCGGGCCCGCGGCGCCGTGGTGCAGAATTCAGGGTGATCACGGGGGTGGCGCCAGTCCTCCCCGGCGCCCGCAGCACGGCCCCGGCCCCCACGCCGCCGGGCCCCCGTCGGAAGGAAACTGATGGCTCGTCGCCCGCGCAAGGAGGCCGCCGCGGCGGCCACGGCCCCCGTCACCGTCACGGTCTGCCGGGGATGCTGCTGCGGGACGGAGCGGCGCCACCCGGAGGTGGACCACGCGGCGCAGCTGGTCCGGCTGAAGGAGGGGATCGGTGCGGCCGGACGGGTCCGCGCGGTGCCCTGCCTGGACGCCTGCGACCACTCCAACGTGGTGGTGGTGAGCCCCTCCGCCGAGGGCCGCGCGGCGGGAGGGCGCCCGGTCTGGCTCGGCTGGGTGCTGGCCGACGACATGCTGGACGAGATCACCGACTGGGTGAAGGCGGGCGGTCCCGGCGTCGCCGACTCGCCCGGCACGCTGGACCTCCAGGAGTTCGCCGTCTCCCGCCGGATCCGCGACGGCCTGCCGGGCTGACCACGCCCGGTCCGGTGACCTGGCATGCTGCCGGGCATGAGCGAGACGGAACTGAACGGCAGGCCGGTGCGGCCGGAGGAGCTCCAGGCACTGGCGCTCACCAACTACGGCCACTTCACCACCCTGCGGGTGTCCGGCGGCCGGGTGCGCGGCCTGGCCCTGCACCTGGAGCGCCTGCGGCGGGACTGCCGGGAGTTGTTCTCCGCGGAGCTGGACCTCGCGCGGGTGCGGGAGTACGCCCGGCGGGCCGTCCCGGCCGGGGGCGGGGAGGTCATGGTCCGGATCACCGTCTTCGACCCGGCCCTGGACCTGGCCGGCCTGGCCGGGAAGGCCGACCCCGCCGTCCTGGTGACGACCCGTCCGGCCGGCCCCTCTGCCGCGCTGCCG
The DNA here is from genome assembly GCF_053596675.1 of Kitasatospora sp. NPDC001664. NCBI lineage: Bacteria > Bacillati > Actinomycetota > Actinomycetes > Kitasatosporales > Streptomycetaceae > Kitasatospora > Kitasatospora sp. NPDC001664. Next base: position 98,088 of record NZ_JBSFGS010000016.1, on the reverse strand, counting down.
CCGCTGCGGGTCCGTACGGTGACCTACGTGCGGGACCTGCCGCAGGTGAAGGCGGTCGGCCTGTTCGGTGCCCTGCACCACCGCCGGGCCGCCCAACTGGCCGGCTACGACGACGCGCTGTTCGTCACCCCGGACGGTGCGGTGGGGGAGGGCGGCACCTGGAACCTCGGCCTGGTCCGGGGCGGCGAGCTGGTCTGGCCCGAGGCCCCGTACCTGCCGGGCATCACCCAGGAGCTGCTGGGAGGGCTGCTGCCGGGCCGCCGCGAGGTGGTCACCCCCGGTCGGCTGCCGGACTTCGAGGCGGCGTTCGCCGCCAACGCGGCCATGCCGCTCGGCCTGCGGCCGGTCACCGGGATCGACGCCGTGCGGTACCCGGCCGGGCACCCGGTGCTCACCGCGCTCTCGGCGGCGTACGCGGCCCTGGAGGGCGAGGCGCTCTGAACGCGCGCGGGGCCGCACCCGCCGGGTGCGGCCCCTGACGCGGGATCAGTAACCGCGGGCGCCGCGGCCCGGGTCGGCCTGCTGGACCTTGGAGGCCAGGTCGTGGCCGTCCTTGGAGACGCCGTAGCGGTCCATCACGTAGTTCATCGCCGCGGCGCAGCTGGCCACCGGGTCGTAGATGTTGGTGGAGGTGCCCGGCTGGTGGTGGGCGGCGAAGGTGCTCGGGATGGTCTGCCAGGGGCCGCGCGAGCAGTTCTGCGGGAAGCCGTCCCCGACCCGGGGGCCGTGGGCGTTGCTGTCCCAGTCGTTGACCAGCGGCATGGAGTTGTACGAGGACTCGCGGCCGGTCATGGTCAGCAGACCGCGCATCCAGTTGGCCCGGGCCTGCGGGTCGGTGATGCCCATCAGGTCGAGCGTCTTGTTGATGTAGTCCTCGCAGGCCGCCTTGCCGCTCTTCCAGGAGCCCCGGCCGCCGTACTCGACCTCGGAGACCTTGATCGCGGAGGCGGTGGACGGCGTGGCGGAGGCGTCGCCGCCGTTGTCCCCGCCGCCGTCGTGGTCGCCGGAGCCGTTCCCGTTCCCGTTGCCGTGACCGTTGCCCTGGCCGTTCCCGTGGCCGTTGCCGTGCCCGTTGCCCTGGCCGTTCCCGTGACCGTTGCCGGTGGGCGTGGGCTTCGGCTTGTCCGGGGTCTCGCGCTCCTTGTCCTGCTTCTTCTGCTCCTCGGCGATCCGGCGCTCCGCCTCCTGGTACTCCCGGATCACGGCCTGGAGCTTCAGCGCGTCCTCGGCGATCGCCTTGGTCAGCTTCTCCTTGGTCTCCATCAGGTGCCGGGCGCGGTTCTCCACGTCCTTGGCGTCGTTCAGCACGTCGTAGGCGATGTAGAAGCCGGCGATGCCCGCCAGCGGACTGACGGCCAGGTCCACCGCGACCGCCTTGGCCAGCGTGGACTGGATCTTCCCGAGCTTGGCCTGGAGCTCCGCCATCCGCTGGCTCATCTGCTGCCAGTCCTTCTGGAGCCTCCCCAGCTCCGCCGTCGAGACGCCGAACCCGCCACTCATACCGCTGCCCCCATGCCTACTAGCTCCGCTGCCCCGGACCGCCACCGCGAACGCCTGCCCGCTCCACGTCCGGTGACGGTCACTCACACCTTGATGGTTCCCCGGCATCCTGCCACGACCTGGCCATCCACCGCAGACGGCCGGTCCTCCGCCGGGTGCGGAGCCGGTGCGGTTCAGCCGAGGAGCGGGACGAAGCCTCCCCGGGAAGAGCCCGGGCCGAGCAGGGCGGGCAAGTCGAGTGAGTCGGGCAGGGCGTCGACGGAGAGTACGACGGCGCCGCCGGCCCGTTCGGCGTCGGCGCACCAGTCGGCCATCCCGCCCGGTCCGGCCGGGGAACCGACCACCGGCGCGACCATGGCGGGCACCATCAGTCCGGCGTCCCCCGGGCCGTCCACGACGCAGAGGGTGAGCCTGGGCACGATGCTCCACCCCTCGCAGCGGGCCGCCGTCGCCACCGTCCCGTCGGCTGCGCTGACGGCGGGCAGCTCCGCGTGCACGGGCGCGTCGGCGAGGAGCAGGACCGGGGTCGTCCCGCGGACGAAGAGGGTCTGTTCGGGGTTCAGCAGCATCCGGCCATCCTGCCAGGTGGCGCCGACGGCACCGCCCGAGGGATAAACCGCTTGCCCCTGGGGCGGGCTCACCTAGCATCGGCAGGGTGGCCAGTGAACTGCGGCGGATCACCGCCTTCCGGACGTCCTTCGCCCGCCGTCAGGCCGATTCGGTGCGGGAGGTGACCGGCGGGTTCGTGGTGCGGAACGCGGAGTTCCCGCTCTCCTACGAGCACAACCAGCTGCACGTGGACGGCACCGGCCTCGACCCGGCGGTGCTGCTCGCGCTCGCGGACGAGGTGATGGCGGACGCGGACCACCGGCTGCTGACCGTCTACGACGACGAGCTGGGCGCGGCCTGCACGCCGCTGTTCACCGCCGCCGGGTACCGGCACAGCACCGAGCTGGTGATGCACCACACCGGCCCGGCGCCCGCCGCACCGCCCGCCGAGCCGGCCGAGCCGGTGGACTGGCCGGTGCTGGCGGAGCCGTACGGGGAGCGGCTGCGCGAGTGGATGCCGGAGCTGACGGACGAGGGCGTGCGGCAGCTGGTCGAGCGCCGGGTGGCGCGGCGGCGCGGTGCGGAGGAGGTGCTCTTCCTGGCGGCCCGGACCCCGGAGGGAGAGGTGGCCGCCTGGGCCGACCTCTACCTGGACCCGCCGAGCGGCACCGCCCAGATCGAGGACCTGATCACCGCCGCCGAGCACACCCGCCGCGGCTACGCGGACGCCGTCGTCGCCACCGCGCTGCACCGCGCCGCCGGGGTGGAGCTGCGGTTCCTGATCGCCGACGCCGAGGACTGGCCGCAGTACTGGTACGGGCGCCGCGGCTTCACCCCGGTGGGCCGGGGGCACTCCTTCACCCGCTCATGATCAAATGGCTGAACGGGCTTGCCTCGACGGGGGGCTGACCGACCATCAGGGAGAGAACGTGCGCAAGCTGGTGTACTTCATCGCCACCACGCTGGACGGCCACATCGCCGCCCCGGCCGGCGGGGACCCGACCGGCCCGGACGGCTTCTGGCCGATCGGCCAGGACTACGTCGAGCACCTGGTCGCCGAGTACCCCGAGACCCTCCCCGGCCCGGCCCGGGCCGCCTTCGGCCTCACCGCCGAGGGCGCTCGCTTCGACACCGTGCTGGAGGGCACCCACACCTACCGGATCGGCCTGGACGCGGGCGTCGCCAACGCCTACCCGCACCTGCGCCACCTGGTCTTCTCCCGCAGCCTCACCGAAGCCCCGGACCCGGCGGTCGAGCTGGTCGCCACCGACCCGGTCGCCAAGGTCCGTGAGCTCAAGGCCGAGGAGGGCAAGGACATCTGGCTCTGCGGCGGCGGCGAGCTGGCCGGCACGCTGCTGCCCGAGATCGACCGGCTGGTGCTCAAGCTCTCCCCGCTGAGCACCGGCTCCGGCATCCCGCTGTTCGGCCGCTCCGCCGCCTTCGAGCCCCGCAGTTGGCAGCTGACGGACCAGACCGCCCTGAAGAGCGGCGTCCTCTTCCTCACCTACGACCGGGTCTGAGGACGCCGCCCGCGGGTCAGGCCAGGGCCCGGCGCAGCACCTCGCAGAGCTCGGCGAGCTGACGCTGCGAGACGTCCGCCGACAGGATCGCCTGCGAGCCGTGGAAGGTGCCGGGCCACTGGTGCAGTTCGACCGGGACCCGGGCCTGCATCAACTGCAGGGCGTAGACGATCTCCTCGTCCCTGAGCGGGTCGAACTCGGCGGTCGAGATGTACGCGGGCGGCAGGCCGGAGAGCTCGGTGGCCCGGGCGGGGGCGGCGTACTCGTCGGCCACCGCGTCGCCCAGGTAGTGCGCCCAGACCGCGGTCAGCTTGGCCCGGTCGTGCCACGGGGTGGCGGTGAAGTGCCGCTGGGACCAGGTCTCCTGACGGTCGTCCAGGCCGGGCTGGTTGAGCAGCTGGAAGCGGATCGCCGGCCCCCGGCGGTCGCGCGAGCGCAGCGCCAGCCCGGCGGCCAGCCCGCCGCCCGCGCTGTGCCCGCCGACCGCGATCCGCTCCGGGTCCACGCCCAGCTCCGCCGCGTGCGCGGCCAGCCAGCCGAGCACCGTCCAGGCGTCGTCCAGCGCCGCCGGGTAGCGGTGCTCGGGGGAGCGCCGGTAGTCCACGGAGACCACCAACACCCCTGAGCCGTGGGCCAGTTTGGCGGCCCACGGGTGCTCCGTGTCCAGGTCCCCGAAGACGAACCCCCCGCCGTGCAGCCAGATGATCGCGCCCAGGGGGGACTTCTCGTCCCGGGGCCGGTAGATCCGCACCGCCACGTCCGGGTCGCCGGGCACGGTGCGGTCCTCGACGTCCAGCAGCGCGGCCTCCGGGGCCGGCCGGGCGGCCGCCCGCTCGGCGAAGTTGCGCCGCGCGGTGAGCGGGTCGGTCACGTCGGTGTCGGGGAGGAAGGGGATGAAGGCTTCGAGTTCCGGGTCCATGTCCTCCATCCTGTCCGCACCCTGACGTCGCGTCAGCCGCCGTCCGTCGCACGTCCCGCCGTCGCGGCGCACCGTTCGGCGGGCCCCGGGAGAGCGGGGCCGCACTAGGGTGCGGGCATGGAAGCACTGGCCGTCCGGCTCTCCGGGCTCGATCCGTATGTCGACGGTGCCATCCGCATCATCGGCTTCTACGACACCCTGATGCGCCGCCGGGTCGACCTGCCCGCGCTGGCCCGGACCTCCGCCGGGCTGGCCGAGTGCGTGACCGGCATCCGGCTGCACGGTACGGGGCGGGTGGTCCGCTTCTCGCCGCTGGGGACCGAGGCCGCGGGGCCGCCGGGGGAGGTCTCGGCGCGGGCCGCGGTCACCCTGGACGAGGAGGAGATCGGCGAGGTCTGGCTGGAGCGCGGCGGCACGGGGAGCCCACTGGACGAGGTGCTGCTCGACCGCCTGGCGATCGCCGTCGCCGCGGCGGTCGAGCGGTACGGACCGGCCCGCACCACCATGGCCGACCCGGCCCTGGTCGAACTCGCCGTCAGTTCCGGCGCCGAGGAGGCGGCCCGGGCCAGGGCGCTGCGGCTGCTCGGCTTCGCGCCGGACGCCCCGCCGCAGGTGGTGGCGGTCCGCTCGGCGGGGCCCGCCCTGGACCGGATCGGTGCCGCGGTCTGCCCCGGCCGTCCGGTGAAGGCGGCCGTGCTGGCCGGGGTCGGCGTCCTGCTGGCCACCGTGCTGGACCGCACCGCCTTCCCGGCCGGGGTCCGCGCGGGCATCGGCGCGGCGGGCGGCCCCGAGCAGGCCTGGCGGCAGGCCCGTACCGCGCTCCGGTTCACCACCGACCGCCGACCGGTCGTCGAGCACGGGGAGTTGGGGGCCCTCGCGCTGCTGGCCGCCGTGCCGTCCGCGGTCGTCCGGGCCAATCCGGACGTGGCCGCCCTGGCCCGGCTCGCCGCGGACCCGGAGGGGCTGGCCACCCTGGAGGCGTACTGCCGGACGGGCTCGCTGCGCCGCGCCGCCGACGACCTCCACCTCCACCACAGCAGCGTCGCCCGCCGGATCGACGGGATCGGCCGCACCCTCGGTCTCGACCTCACCGACCCGGCGGACCTGACCAGGGCACGGATCGCCCTCACCGCCCGGCGGTTGCTGGACGGCGAGGGCGAGAGCGAGGGTGCGGGCGGTGCCGGAGGGTCAGAGGGCGCAGGCGGCTGACGGGGCGCCGGTGGGGAGCGGGAGGCTCACCGGGACGGTGGCGCTGGGCGGCGGGGTGCCGCCGCGGGTGGTCCAGGCGACCAGGGCGCCGAAGGCGGTGTCGAAGCAGGGCCGCATCGGGTGGGCCGGCTCCGGGGCCGTTCTGTACGCCCGCGACCACGGCCTGCCCTGACGGCGGGCCACCGGTCCGGTCAGGGCTGGGCCAGCACCGCCACCAGCCGGCCGATGTCCGCGCGCCAGGGCTCGCCGTACTCGGTCTCGTCCCAGAGCTCGGCCAGCTCGGAGTCGTCGCCGAGCACCCGGCCCAGCGCCGCGGCCGCCAGGGCCCGTAGCTCCGGGGCGAGCGGGGGCAGCGGCTGCTTGGGGCCGTAGGCGGGCGACACCGGTGCCCCGCCCGGGAGTTGGGCGGCGATCAGGGCGGCGGCGGCCACCGCCTCGGCGCCCTCGTCGATCTCGAGGTAGTCCGTGCTGTCCGCGACCGCGGCCAGCACCCGGCGGAGGATCGCCCCTCGCTCGGACTGCTCGGCGTCGTCCAGGAAGGCGGCGAAGTCGGCCGCGTTGTCGTTCTCGAACGGGCCGATGTCCCAGGTGCCCATGGTGTGCTCCCCCAGCTCGGGTGGTGGTGTCCGGAGGATCATCGCAGCGGGGGGTGACACCACGGGGGAGCGGGGTGGTCCGTCGGCCGCACGGCCGGGGGCCACTGGTGGCGGGGCCTCGGTCCAGCCAAGCTGAACGTGTTCAAAATGGCGTGCCGGGGATGCTTGGCCCCCGGTCATCGGAGTGCGGGGGCGGGCGGCATGGGGGAACGGCCGGGGAGACCGGTGGGACGTGGCAGGGGTGCGAGAGCGTCGGTGCTGCTGTTGGGCCTCTGGCTGGCGGCGGCCGGTCCGGCGCTCTCCGGGTGCAGCCTGTCGGCCGTCTACGTGCTCTGCGTCGGGGAGCAGCCCGCCGGGATCACCTCCGCCGACCTGGCCGGGACCTACCGGGGCGATCCGAACGGGAGGCTGACCCTGGCCGCGGACGGCACGGTGACCGTCTCCGACTGGAGCCACCGTCCGCACGGGGCCGGTGCGAAGGTCGTCCGGATCGCGCACGCCTCCGGTACGTGGGTGCTGGGCGAGACCACGGCCAAGGACGGGATCCTGGAGGTGGCCATGACCTTGGACGCGGAGGGTGCCGCCGTGCACGAGTACGCCTACGTGGGCGGCAGCCGGAAGAAGCCCGAGCTGGCCTACCACCTCGGCGGGGACCCGGACGACTGCGAGACGGTCGACCTGACCAGGGCCTCCTGAGTCCCGGCCCCCCGGAGCGGGCGGAACCGCTCCGGAGGGTGACCGGGCGTCAGGCGGCTCACCGGGTGCGGTAGGCGTCCACGACGGTCTGGGTGAGGGTGTTGCCGCCGAGGTCGGTCAGCTCCGCGCGCAGGCTCACGCCCGTCTCCCGGCCGGTCGCCGGGACGGTCACCGCGCCCTGTCGCACCGGGAGCTGCCGCCAGGAGGCGCCGCCGTCCAGCGAGTACGAGACGCCCAGCGAGCGGTGCCGCCCGTCGGCCGCCGCGCCCCGGACGGTGACCGGCAGCCGCAGGGCGGCGTCGGCCGGGGCCGAGCCGTCGCCGCGCAGCGCGGGGGAGAAGCGGACCACGCTGAGCGGCAGCGGGGTCGGGCCGGTGGTGGCCGCGCGGGTGGAGAAGGTCCAGTCGGCCGTCACCACGGTCGCCGTGCCGGGGGCGCCGCCCCGCTCCACCGAACTGGTCAGCCGGTAGTCCGCCTTGCCGGGCGGGACGGTGAAGGAGCCCTGCCCGGGGGCGTCGGTGGCAGTGCCGACCGCCTTGCCGTCCCGGGAGAGCGTGGTGGTGGCCGAGGTGAACGCCGGCGACCACGGCACGTGCCCGTCGCCGTCCGCCAACATCGCGACGTCGAGCGTGAGTTGGTCGCCGTCCTGGACCAGGGCGGGCCGGTCGGAGAGCTGCGGGCCGAAGACGGCGTTGTCGAAGGCGTGGACGGTCCTGGTCCCGGCGCGCAGGTTCAGTCCGAGGGCCGGATAGATGGTCGGCCGGGCCTCGCCGACCAACGGGGCCCGGTAGAGCAGGTCCCACGCGCCGCGCTCCGGGGTGACCAGGAACTCCGCCGTCGCCGGTGCCCGGAACTTCGCCGGCACCCCGATCGTCGGCCCCTGCGAGGGCATCAGGTCCACCACGACCTCCCCCTCGGTGCCCGGCCGGGCGGCCGCGCGCACCTCCAACGCGGCCAGGTCCCGCAGCGCCGGGCGCCGCACCAGCCCGTCCATCGCGCGGCTGCCGGTGGAGACGTACCCGAGGGCGTAGGTGGTGCTCCCGTTCCGCCAGTAGCTGTCGTACGTCTGCCGGACCGTGCCGGGCTCGGCCGCCGGGCCCTGCTGCCCGATCCGGATCCCGGGGTGGGCGAACATCCGGTTCGACAGCCGGGCACCCGGGCCGGAGCCGACCACCAGGTAGACCCCGCTGTTCACGAACTCCGCCGAGGCGTCCGGCGGCCGCACGTCCACCGGCGAGGTGCGGCGGGCGTCCAGGGTGACGGCGGTGTCCCGGGTCAGGTCCAGCCGGGGCTGCACCAGCCAGTCCACCGCGTCCGAGCCGGTGAAGGTGGCGTCCAGCAGGTACCGGCCCTTCGGCAGGCGGAGGGTGGTGGTGCCCGAGGCGTCGTACGGGGCCTCGGTGCGGTCCGCGCCGGGGCCGGAGACGCCGATGACGTGGGTCTCGTAGCCGGAGGTGGGGCGGCCGTCGCGGCCGAGGTGATGGATCGTCAGGGTGTAGGTGGCCGGTTCGGCCGCGGTCGCGGCCCTCGCCGCGTCGGCGGCGGGTGCGGTGGTGACCAGCAGGGCGACGCCGACGGCGAGCGAGCGCAGGGCGGTGCGGCGGGTGGGGCGGTGGATGGGGCGGGAGGCCTTGGGATCGTCCATGCACTGCCCTGCACCTCGGCGCCGCCGCGTTCCGGTGATCCCGATCACAGGGGACCGTCGGCGAGGAGTGTGGCGCAGGTCACCGGAACTCCCGCAACGCCCGAGGCAGGGCGGAGTGTGACCACGTACGGGAGGAACCGGACATGAGGGACCGTCTGCGCGCGGGGGACCGCGGCGCCCTGGCGGAGCTGTACGACGAGCACGCCGCCGTGCTGTACCGGTACGCCCTGCGCGTCACCGGCGACTGGGCGGAGGCCGAGGACATCGTCTCGGCGACCTTCCTGGCCGCCTGGAACGCGCGGGAGTCGCTGCGCACCGAGGGAGGCGGCCTCCGGCCCTGGCTGCTCGGCATCGCCACCAACCTCATCCGCCGCAACGCCCGGACCCGCCGCCTGCGCCGCCTGGCCCTGGCCCGCGTCCCCGAACGCGGCCTGCTGCCCGACTTCTCCGACGACCTGGTCGCCCACCTCGCCGACGCCGAGCAGCTGCGGGCGGCCCGTGCGGCGCTCGGCCGGCTGCGGCCCCGCGACCGCGAGGTCTTCGTCCTGGTGGTCTGGGAGGGCCTCGACTACGCGGCCGCCGCCGAGGCCCTCGGCGTCCCGGTCGGCACCGTCCGCTCCCGCCTCTCACGGGCCCGCGACCGGCTCCGGGCCCTCACGGAGGCCGAACTGCGCCGACCCCGCCCTGCGCCGGCCGCCCGCCCCGACTCCGCTCCCGCCGATCGCCCCGGCTCCGTCCGCCGCCCGGCCGCCCCGGAGGACTCGGTGACCTCCGGCTGCCCGGCTCCCCCTGACGCCACGTCACCCGTTCCGTCCGCCGACCGCCGCCACCTTCAGGAGTCCTCCCGGTGAACCGCTCCCCGTCCCCGTCCGACCTCTCCCTCGCCGAGCTGCTGCCCCCGCCGCCGGTGCCGCCGCTGGGGGCCGACCGCTCCCGGCTTCTCAAGGAGTCGGTGCTCCGCTCCTCCGCTCCCGTCGTCGTGACCCGCACCGTCCGCCGGCCGCTGCTCCTCGCCGGGGTCGCGCTGGCCTGCGCCGTGACGGGCGTGCTGGCCGTGCAGCCCTGGCAGCAGCGGTCCGGCCCCGCTCCGGCCGTGGTCGCCGATGCCCCTTCCGCCGTCCGGCTGCTCGACCGGGTCGCCCTGGTGTCGGCCGGTTCCGGTGCTCAACCGGCCGCCCGTACCGACCAGTTCGTCTACGTGGAGAGCCGGGTGGCCTTCGCCGGGCGGAGCGCGGACGGCGGCCCCGCCGTCCTCCCGCCCGTGCACACCCGCCGGGTCTGGTCCTCCGCCGACGGCAGCCGCCCCGGCCTGGTCCGCGAGGACGGTGCCCCCGACAGCGTCACCACCTACACCCCCGGCGTTCCCGCCGCCGACCCCTCGGTGAGCCGCCCCTCCTCGGCCTGGCTCGCCTCGCTCCCCACCGACCCGGCCGCCCTGCTCCTCCTGATCCACGATCAGACCCGAGGCCAGGGCACGGACCCCGACCAGCGCGCCTTCACCGCCATCGGCGACCTCCTCGCCGAGACCTCCGCACCCCCGCAGGTCACCGCCGCCCTCTACCGCGCCGCCGCCCTGATCCCCGGCGTCACCGCGGTCCCCACCGCCACCGACGCCGCCGGGCGCGAAGGCGTGGCCGTGGCCCGCACCGCCCCCTCCGGCGAACAGACCCAGTGGATCTTCGACCGCACCACCCACACCTACCTCGGCGAACGCACCGTCCTCACCCGCCCCACCGACGCCGGCCCGGCCGGCACCGTCCTCGGCACCTCAGCCGTCCTGCTCCGGGCCGTCATCGACCGCCCCGGAGACCTCCCGGCCGCACCTGCGGCCTGATCCTCGAAACTCGCGAAAAAACTGCCGCCGCGCCCTCCCGGAAATGCCCCGCACAGGCCTCCGGCGGGGGCGCCGTCGCACTCCCGGGGTCGGCCGAGGGCAGCGGGGGCGAGGGCCTCCGGGGAGGCGCGCAGGCGCGCTTCTGAGGCCCCGTCAAACCCCGTCTGACCTGGTCTTTCCATGGAAATGTCCTAGGCTGAGGGCTCCGTTCGGACGTCCTTCGGGAGGGGTACTGTGAGTACGGAGAACCATGTCTACGACGCGAGCGCGATCCAGGTGCTGGAGGGGCTGGACGCGATCCGGAAGCGGCCCGGGATGTACGTCGGCTCGACGGGCGAACGCGGCCTGCACCACCTGGCCTCCCAGCTGGCCTGTCACGCGATGAACGGGGTGCTCGCGGAGGGCGGGGGACGCGTCGACGTCACCCTGTTGTCCGACGGCGGGTTCCGGGTGCGGAGCGAAATGAGCGCGGACCCGGTCGAGTTCTCGATGCTCCTGACGGACTTCTCCTTCTGCTTCGGTGCGGGGGCGAGGCGAGGCGAGATCATGCTTGCCGGCCCCGGAATGCTGTGCGCGGTGAACGCCCTGTCCGCCCGGACGGAGCTCGAGGTGCGGCAGGACGGCATCCGCTGGGAGGCAGGCTACGCCCGGGGCCACACGGTCAAGCCGGTCACCGAGGCAGGTGCGGCGGAGGGCAGTTCGGTCACGGTGGCCTTCTGGCCGGACCCCGAGGTCTTCGACACCACGCAGTTCTCGCAGCAGGTACTGGCCGATGCGTACCGCCAATTGGCTTTCCTCTATCGCGAGTTGTCCATCACCTTCACCGACGAGCGCGGACCGGGCGAGCCCCGGGCGTTGGGCTTCGGCGGCGACCTTCGAGGATTCGTCGCGCACCTGGACGGTGAGGAGAGCCCTGACGTCATCGGCTTCGGGTGCGACGACCCTCGGATGCCGGGTGAGCTGGAGGTGGCCCTTCGCTGGCGGCCGGGCGGGGGAGAGGCGCGCGAGTGGAGTTTCGCCAACGGCTTCCGGACCGAAGGCGGTGGCACCCACGTGGAGGGCCTGCGGCGTGGGCTCCGAGCGGCCGTCAGCTCCTACGGATCCCGGCGGGAGCTGCGCACCGCGGGTGCACCCGAGATCGCGTGGGACAGGATCTCGGACGGGCTGACCGCGGTGGTCTCCGTGAAGCTCGACGACCACCTGAGCTTCGAGGGCGCCATCCGCGACAAGCTGGGCAACCCGGCGGTCGCCCCCTGCGTGGAGGAGGCGGTCCGAGACCACGTCACCGCCTGGCTGGAGACCCACCCGGCCGAGGCCGATGCCCTCGTCGGCCGGATGCTCCTCGGCTGACGGTCCGTGACCTCCCCGGGCGGCGGCGTCAGCCGCCGAGGCACTCGCCGTCCGGGGAGGTGTCCGGAGACCCCATGCCGCTCCGAAGTCGACCAGCCCGGGCCTGAGTTCGGCGGTGATCTCCCCGAGCGCCCAGGTCGCCCGCCGCCCGGGCGCCGCCGTTCGGCTGTGCTGCCCTCCGGCGGGGGCGATCGGGCGGGGCCGTCCGGATGAAGAACTCCGTGGGCCGGGCCCGGCTCCGGGGAGAGCGGGGGCGGTCCTCTTAGCGTCGTGCGGTGACCGCGCCCGTGAGCCATTCCGTCTCCCTCCGTCTCGCCCGCCCGCTGATGGCGGTGGCCGCCGTGCTCGCGGTCACTGGCCTGAGCGGCCCCGCCGCCCGGCCGACCGGGACGGTCTCGGAACGGCACGACCTGCGCGGACGGGACGGCGGGCACCCGAACGGGCCGCGCCGGTACCCCGCCGTGCGTGGTCGAGGTCCCCGTCGACCAGCCCACGCCCACGCCCACGCCCACGCCGAGCCCGACGCCCGCGCCCACGTTGAGTCCGGTGCCGACCCCGACCCCCAGCCCCGCCCCCGGCTCCGGTGAGCTTCCCGCGACCGGTGCGCAGGTGACGGGGGTGCTCGGTGCGGCGGGTGCCCTGACGGTGGCCGGATCGCTGCTGCTGCTCCTGCGGCGCGGCCGCCGCTCCCGGCGGCACTGAGGCGGTCCCCGGGCGGTCCGCGGGCCGTGGAGGCTCAGCTGGCCGGGCCTCCTGACGGGTGGTCGGCCGGCGGCTCGACCGCCCGTCCCGGGACCAGGACGGCGAGGGTGTCGCGCGCTTCGCGCCGTAGCGCACGGCGCGGGGCGAAGGTCGCGGTCAGGGCGATGATCGAGACCGTCGTTCCGTAGAACACGGCGGCGATGGTGGAGAGCAGCCCGATGGACACCGGGCACGCACCTTTCTTCCCCCCGTAGGGCCTGCCCGGCTCACGGCACGGGACGGGCGTCGATGCGTCTTCCCGACCACCATACCTGCGCCGTCAACTCCCCTCGGCGGTAAGGCTTTCGGATCGTCGCACGAGGTCCTCCGTGTGGGTGGCGTCCGGCGTGGAGGGTGGAGCCGGACGGGATGACGGGTGGTCAACTCGGTGCGGGTGAAGCGGAGTAGCCCGGTGACGAGGTGGTGCGGCGATGGGCGGACGGATGCGGGCCGCGGTGGTGGCCCTGGTGGGCGGCGCGGTGCTGCTGGGGACCGGGGGAGCCGCCGTCGGGGCGGGGGCGGTCACCTGCGACGTGGGGGCGATGGGGGTGCAGGCCGCGAAGCTGCGGGCGCAGGGGCGCGAGGCCGAGGCGCGGGTGGTCGAGCAGCGGATCCGGGCGTGCGAGGACGCGGACCGGGACAGCGCGGGGCCGCTCTGGCGGTGAGGGGGGGTCAGCCCTCGCCGAGGGCGGCGAGCTGGGCGGCGAGGGTGTCGGCGTGCTGGAAGGTGAGCCCCGCCAGGGCGATGTGACGCCAGGTCACGGTGGAGCCGCCGTCGAGGATGAAGACGGAGCGGCGCAGGCCGAGGCCGGGGACGGTGATGCCGTAGGCGCGGGCGACGGCGCGGTCCGGGTCGGCGAGCAGGGGGAAGCCGAGGCGGTGCTTGCGGGCGAAGCGCTCGTGGCTGTCCAGGTCCTGGGGGCTGATGCCCCAGACGGTGGCGCCGAGGTCGCGGAAGCGGTCGAGGTCGGAGGTGTACGAGCACAGCTGCTTGGTGCAGACGGGGGTGTCGTCCCCCGGGTAGAAGACCAGCACCAGCGGGCTGCCCTTGGCCTCCTCCAGCCGGTACTCCCGCCGCTCGGCCAGGTCCTCGGTCAGCAGGACCCCGGGCAGCGAGAACGACGGAGCCGACGCACCGACGGCGGGGGGCTTGGCCATGGGAGTTCCTCCGGTCCGGACGCTACTCGACAGTACGGTCGCACTGTACTGCCTACGCGCCGTCGGTCGGAGCGTCAGCGGCGCGGCCCGTACATGATGACCGCGACGCCGGCCAGGCAGACGAGGGCGCCGAGGACGTCGGTGCGGGTGGGGCGGAAGCCGTCGACGGTCATGCCCCAGAGGAGGGAGCCGGCCACGAAGACGCCGCCGTAGGCGGCGAGGACGCGGCCGAAGTTCGCGTCGGGCTGGAGGGCGGCGACGAAGCCGTAGGCGCCGAGGGCGACGATGCCGAGGCCGGCCATCCACCAGGGGCGGGACTCCTTGACGCTCTGCCAGATCAGCCAGCAGCCCCCGATCTCGGCGAGGGCGGCGAGGACGAAGAGCAGGGCGGAGCGCAGGACGGTCATGGACCGAGCCTATGCGGGCGGGTGCTGACCTCGGGAAATCCGGTTGTGGTGGCGGCCGGGGCTTGGTCGAATCGGTGGGGTGACGACCCTTCTGGAGACCGAGCGCCTGGTGCTGCGCCGGTTCGGTACCGACGACCTGGACGAGCTGGCGGCCCTGCACGGGGACCCCGAGGTGATGCGGTACATCGACACCGGGCGCCCGCAGCCGCGGGAGGTGGTGGCGGCCGAGGTGCTGCCCGCGATCCTCCGGGGGTACCGCGAACTCCCCGAAGGGATGGGCACGTTCGCGGTCGTGAGGAAGGGCGACGGCGCGTTCCTGGGGTGGGTGGCGTTGCGGCCGGCCGGCAGCGTCGGCCTGGCGGCGGGCTCCACCGAGCTGGGCTACCGGTTCCGCCCGGCCGCCTGGGGGCGCGGCTACGCGACCGAGGCGGCCCGGGCGGTGGTGGGGCACGCGTTCGACAGCGGCACGACGGAGGCCGTGGTGGCCACCACGATGGCGGTGAACGCCGGCTCCCGGCGGGTGATGGTGAAGACCGGCCTGCGCCACGTCCGGACCTTCCACGAGGAGTGGCCGGACCACATCGAGGGCGCCGAGCACGGGGACGTGGAGTACCTGGTCACCCGCCGGGAGTGGGAGGCGCAGTGCCCTACTGGCGGTAGGTGGTGAGGAAGCGGCCGATCCGGCTGATCGCGGTCTCCAGGTCGTCGGCCCGGGGGAGGGTGACGAAGCGGAAGTGGTCGGGGCGGGGCCAGTTGAAGCCGGTGCCCTGGACGATGTGGATCTTCTCGCGGAGCAGCAGGTCCAGCACGAAGCGCTCGTCGTCGACGATGCGGTGGACCGCCGGGTCGAGCTTGGCGAAGGCGTAGAGCGCGCCCTTGGGCTTGACGCAGCTGACGCCGGGGAGCTCGTTGAGGGCCCGGTGGACCACGTCGCGCTGTTCGGTGAGGCGGCCGTTGGGGAGGGTGAGGTCGTGGATGGACTGGTGTCCGCCCAGGGCGGCCTGGACGGCGTACTGGGCCGGGACGTTGGGGCACAGCCGCATCCCGGCGAGCATGGTGAGCCCCTCCAGGTAGTCCTTGGCGTGCTGCTTGGGGCCGGAGACGACCAGCCAGCCGCTGCGGAAGCCGGCCACCCGGTAGGCCTTGGAGAGGCCGTTGAAGGTGAGGGTGACCACGTCGTCGGAGAGGGCGGCCAGGCAGTGGTGCTCGACGCCGTCGTAGAGGATCTTGTCGTAGATCTCGTCGGCCAGCACCATCAGGCCGTGCCGGCGGGCGAGTTCGAGGATGCCGAGGAGGAGTTCCTTCGGGTAGACCGCGCCGGTCGGGTTGTTCGGGTTGATGACGACGATCGCCTTGGTGCGGTGGGTGATCTTCGAGGCGATGTCGTCGAGGTCGGGGTACCACTCCGCCTCCTCGTCGCACAGGTAGTGCACAGCCTTGCCGCCGGCGAGCCGCACCACGGCCGTCCAGAGCGGGAAGTCCGGTGCGGGGACGAGTACTTCGTCGCCGTCGTCGACCAGCGCCTGGACCGCCATCTGGATCAGCTCGGAGGCGCCGTTGCCGAGGTAGACGTCGTTGACCGTCACCCCGGAGACGCCGCGCTGCTGGTAGTACTGCACCACGGCGCGGCGGGCGGGCAGGATGCCGCGCGAGTCGCTGTAGCCGTGGGCGTTCGGCAGGTTGCGGATGATGTCCTGGAGGATCTCCTCCGGCGCCTCGAAGCCGAACGGCGCCGGGTTGCCGGTGTTCAGCCGGAGCACGCTGTGACCGGCCTCCTCGAGCGCGTTGGCCTGCTCGACCACCGGGCCGCGGATCTCGTAACACACGCCCGCCAGCTTGCTGGACTGCCGAAACTCCATCTGCGGCCTCCCGACCGTGGTACCCGTACCCGTGTCCGGTGACGCGCCGTCATCCGTCATCATCCGGTTGCTTTGTTCTACCAAGTACCCACTTGGAAAGTCCAACCTTTTGGCTATGCTGATCCACATGTCACGCCGAAGCTACGACCAGTACTGCGCCGTCGCCCGCGCCCTGGACGCGGTGGGAGAGCGCTGGAGCCTCCTGATCGTCCGTGAACTGCTGCGCGGCCCGCGCCGCTACACCGACCTGCACGCCGACCTGCCGGGCGTGTCGACCGACATCCTGGCGGCCCGGCTCAAGCAGCTGGAGGCCGAGGGCCTGGTCGAGCGCCGCAAGCTGGAGCGCCCGGCCAACGCCACGGTCTACGAGCTCACCGGGCGCGGCACGGCGCTGCGCCCGGTGGTGGACGCGCTGGGGGAGTGGGGGATGGACGCGCTCGGCGAGCAGCGGCCGACGGACGCGGTGCGCGAGCACTGGGTGACGGCTGCCCGGCCCTGACGGCGGCTCAGGCGGTCGTGGGCGCACGGTAATCGGCACTGCACGACTGTGGTGCGGGGGCGGGGCGGGCGGGAAGATGGGCACCGCACGTGTGTGTCCTGTCCACGCCAGAGACCGGAGTGCCGCATGAGCCGTCCCGCCCTGCCCAGCCGCCGCCAAGCCCTGACGTGGGGTGCGGCGGGCGCCGCCGCCCTGGCGGGCGCGGGCGTCGGCCTGGCCCGCCCCGCGAGCGCCGCCGCGCTGTACGCCCCGGACTGGATGGCCCGGCTGGACGGCGGGCTGCCGCTCACCCGGCTCACCATCCCCGGCACGCACGACTCCTGGTGCACCGACCCGGGCAACGGCACCGAGTGGTCGCACACCCAGAACTGGGGCCTGCCCCAGCAGTTGGAGAAGGGAATCCGCTTCTTCGACATCCGGCTGAACGGCCTGCAGGGGACGGC
This sequence comes from Kitasatospora sp. NPDC001664, assembly GCF_053596675.1. Classification (NCBI taxonomy): domain Bacteria; kingdom Bacillati; phylum Actinomycetota; class Actinomycetes; order Kitasatosporales; family Streptomycetaceae; genus Kitasatospora; species Kitasatospora sp. NPDC001664. Next base: position 81,163 of record NZ_JBSFGS010000016.1, on the reverse strand, counting down.
CGACGAGATGGGCGTCTACCACGACCGCTACTACCAGTACCACCGCTTCCAGGACGTGCTGAACGCCTGCCGCGACCACCTGCGGCGGTTCCCGGGCGAGGTACTGGTGATGCGGGTGCGGAACGAGCGGGCGGGCGGGCAGGCGCTCGGCGACGAGGAGTTCCGCCGGCGCTTCGACTTCTACCTGGACCACCCGTCGATGAACTACCGCGGCCTGTTCTGGACCAACCCCTGGTGGCCCCGGGTCGGCGAGGCCCGCGGCCGGATCGTGCTGGCGGCGGACTTCGCCAACCCGTGGTCCGTCATCCAGTGGTCCAGCGGGACCAACGGGTTCTTCCGCACCCAGGACACCTGGCAGGGGGTGTCCACCTCGGCCAAGGCCGGGCTGGTGGAGCAGTGGTTCGACCAGGCCTTCTACCACCAGGACGCGGCCGAGATGTACTGCAACTTCACCAGCTACGCCAACGGCCTCTGGCCGAAGACCCAGGCGGGCGCCATCCTGCCGAGGGTCCACCGCTACCTGGACGCGCGCCGGACCGAGCGGATCCACCTCGGCATCGTGCCGATGGACTTCCCGGACTTCGACGAGCGGATCGTCGGCCTGCTGATCGAGAAGAACTTCGTCTGACGGGAGGTCAGCGGCGCTCCCGGAGCCGCTCCAGGACCTCCGCGCGGGCCTCGTCCGGGTCGAAGGGGGCAGGAGAGAACAGCCCACCGGAGGCCCGGACGTGGGCCTGCCAGTCGTCCTGCCAGAACTCCGCGGTCCAGCCGGGCCACCGGGCTGGCACCTCGTACGCACGGGGGACGTTGCCGAGGGTCCACCAGCCCAGGAAGCGGCGGGCCGGGTCGAGGTGGACGCCGGAGGTGGCCCACCGCCGGCTCGCCCCGTGCGTGGGCGCGACGGCCAGGAGGTCGAGCAGGGCGGGCCCGTACTGGACCGGGTGGTCGATGATGTCAGCGGGGCCCAGGTGGACCCGGTCGGTGCCCACTGTCACCACGTAGCCCCAATCGTCCAGATCGGGCAGGTTCTCGTCGTCCGGGCCCATGAAGGACGGCTCCTCCGGATCGGAAGGGCGCCGGCGGACGAACTCCGGATCCAGGCCGAGGTACTCGCGCAGCTCGGTGGCTCCGTCGTAGAGCCAACGGAACTCCCACCCCGGCCAGGCGGCCCGGATCAGCTCCAATGCGACCTGCCGGTAACGGAGTTCGGCGGTGGGGCCCTCCCAGACGAAACAGAGCAGCACCTTGTGGTGGAAGTCGGCCAGGATCCCGGCCTGCGCCATGAGGTCGTCGAGCCACCAGTCGTCCCGGCGCGCTCGCGAGAGGGATGACAGGAGGCCCTCGGGTCCGTGCAGCAGGTCGAGGTCGATGTCGACGGCCGACTTGGAGTAGTACAGCTCGTGCTCGCCGCTCTCGCGGACCACGATGACGTTCGCTCTGTCTCCCATGGGCAGCAGGATGGGCCCCGGCGGGGCGGCGGCGCGAGGGGATTTCCCCCGGGGTGTCCAGGGGCTGGAAATAAGGTGAGACGCCCAGGTGGCGGGGGTTAGGGTCCGCGCATGACGGTCACTCACCAACTCGCCCAGATCAACATAGCCCGCCTGATGTACCCCCTCGACGGTCCCGAACTCGCGGACTTCGTCGCGGCGTTGGACCCGGTCAACCAGCTCGCCGAGGAGGCCGACGGCTTCGTCTGGCGGTACACCGAACCCGCCGCCGCCGGGGAGAAGGTGATCTTCGACGACGAGTGGCTGATCGTCAACATGTCGGTCTGGCGCGATCCGGACGCGCTGGAGGCCTACGTCTACAGCCCGGGCCACATCGCGGTGCTGCGGCGGCGCCGGGAGTGGTTCTCCCGGGCGAGCGAGGCGATGACCGCGCTCTGGTGGGTGCCGGCCGGGCACGAGCCGACGGTGGCCGAGGCCGCGGAGAAGCTGCGCAGGCTGCGGGCGGACGGGCCGGGCCCGGAGGTGTTCACCCTGCGGGAGACCTTCCCGGCACCGGGAGTCTGACAACCGTCCGCGCGTCTTGTGCGTCCGGCCGTCGATGCGTCAACCTCGTTGCCGGCGGCCGGACATGACCAGGGCCCCATTTGCCGCCATGCCTGTCATGGGCATGCTGCGCATGCCCCGCGGGCCGCCGAGCACGTACCGCCCCCACCTAGGAGGAATCCCCCTGATGGCTGTGATACGTCACCCCCGCCGCGGCATGCTCGCCGCCACCGCCGCCACCGTGGCGGCCCTCGCGCTCGGACTCGGCGTCGCCCTCCCCGCCCAGGCCGAAGCCCCCGGCCCGGAGGGCGCGGTGCTGAACGCCGACGCCCTGGACGCCGTGCCCGGCAGCTACCTGGTGGTGCTCAACGAAGGCTTCGCGTCGGCGGGTTCGGCCCAGGGACGGGCGCTGGTGGAGCGCTACGGCGCCCGGGTGACCAGCACCTACACCGCGGCGCTGAACGGCTTCGCGGTCCGGCTCGACGAGGCGGGGGCGAAGCGGCTGGCCGCCGACCCGGCGGTGGCCGCGGTCTCCCGCAACCGCACCTTCCACGTGGACGCCACCCAGCCCAACCCGCCGTCCTGGGGCCTGGACCGGATCGACCAGCGGGCGCTGCCGCTGGACAGCGGCTACAGCTACCCGGACACCGCCGGGGAGGGCGTGACCGCCTACGTCATCGACACCGGCGTGCGGATCAGCCACTCCGAGTTCGGCGGGCGGGCGAGCAACGGCTACGACGCCATCGACAAGGACAACGTGGCGCAGGACGGCCACGGGCACGGCACCCACGTGGCCGGCACGGTGGCGGGCTCCTCGTACGGGGTGGCCAAGAAGGCGAAGATCGTCGCCGTCCGGGTGCTGGACAACTCCGGGTCCGGCACCACCGAGCAGGTGGTCGCGGGCATCGACTGGGTGACCGCCAACGCCGTGAAGCCGGCCGTGGCCAACATGAGCCTCGGCGGTGGCGTGGACAGCGTGCTGGACGCGGCCGTCCGCCGCTCGATCGCCGCCGGCATCACCTACGGCGTCGCGGCGGGCAACGACGGCCAGGACGCGAGCGGCCACTCGCCGGCCCGGGTCTCCGAGGCGGTCACGGTGGGCTCCACCACCAGCACCGACGCCCGCTCCAGCTTCTCCAACTACGGCAGCCTGGTGGACCTGTTCGCGCCCGGCTCCTCCATCAAGTCCTCCTGGAACACCGGCGACACCGCCACCAACACCATCTCCGGCACCTCGATGGCCACCCCGCACGTGGTCGGCGCGGCCGCCCTCTGGCTGGCCGACCACCGGACCGACACCCCGGCCCAGGTTGCCACCGCCCTGGTGAACAACGCCACCACCGGCGTGGTGACGAGCCCGGGCAGCGGCTCGCCCAACCGCCTGCTGTACGTCGGCGGCGGCACCACGCCGCCCACCGGGCCGAAGTTCGAGAACGCCGCCGACTACGCGATCGCCGACAACAGCACCGTGGAGTCGCCCGTCACGGTCAGCGGGGTGAGCGGCAACGCCCCAGCGGCGCTCAAGGTCGAGGTGGACATCAAGCACACCTACAAGGGCGACCTCAAGGTGGAGCTGGTGGCACCCGACGGCTCGGCCTACCTGATCAAGAACTTCGGCGACGGCGGCAGCGCCGACAACGTGATCGGCACCTTCACCGTCAACGCCTCCTCCGAGGTGGCCAACGGCGTCTGGAAGCTGCGGGTCGCCGACAACGCCGCCGCCGATGTCGGCAAGATCGACCGCTGGGCGCTGCAGTTCTGACGCCCGGTCGGTGAACGCGCGGCGGGGCCGCACCCGATCCCCGGGTGCGGCCCCGCCCGTGCGTACCGGCGCTACGCCTCGGCGATCAGGGCGGTGCCGACGGTGCGGAAGCCGACCCGGCCGTAGATCCGGGCCACGTTCTCGTCCCCGGCCGAGAGGAAGACCGTCTCCACGCCCCGGGCCCGGGCGTCGGACACCAGGGCGGCGGTGACGGCGTATCCCAGGCCCTGGCGGCGGGCGCTCGGAAGGGTGCCGATGCCGACCAACTCGGTGACCCCGCCCACCGGTTGGTGCTGGCCGCCGCAGAGGGCGGTGCCGTCGGGGGCGAATGCGGCGGCGACCACGGTGAGGCCGTCGCGGATCCGCTGGGCGATCCGGGCGGCCGTCCCGTCGGCGCTCAACTGGGCCGTCATCGCGGCCAGTTCGGCCGGGCCGGCGGTGCCGATGGCGGTGCCCGGCTCGCCGAAGGAGAGGTAGGCCACCGCGAGTGCCTCGGCCAGCGCCGGGTCCTCCGCGCCGACCACCCGGACGTCCGCCAGCGGCGGGTGCCCCTCGGCCTCCGCCGTGTTGTCCTGCTCCGCACCGGCCGGGGCCGGATCGACGAGCACCATCAGCGGGTGGCCGTGCGCCGTGAGCCCGGTCGCCTCCACCGCCGCGCGCAGCCCGGGGGTGGTCTCGGCCACCCACTCGAAGGCCTCCGCCACCTCCGCCTCGCGCTGGCGGGCGCGTACCCGCTCGACGTCCTCGGCGGTGGCCGGGGGCCCGGTCCAGCCGAGCGTCGGGCGGGCGTAGTAGGGGAAGCCGCTGCCGTTGCGCAGGAAGAGCGAGAGCGGGCCGAAGTCCTCGACGAGGGCGGCGCTGCGCGGGACGGCGTCGTAGTACTGCTCCAGCCGGTCGAGCAGCTCGGCGGCGGTCGGATCGGTGCTGTTCGGGTCGTCGGTCACGGGCGAATGAAAGCAGGCCACCGCCGACCCCGCCACCGGATTGATCCACGCGGGGGGCGGCGGCGGAGCCAGGGCGCGAGGCGGGCCCGGCCGCGGGCAAGGGTGCGGGTCGGGGCCGTGGGTGGGGGGCCGCGCCGGCGGCCGGTCGTGGCACGGTGCGGCGCTGCGCGTACGATCGTGCTGCCATGACGAACCAGACCGCCACCACCACGTACCGCAGCTACGTCGCCGTCGGGGACTCCTTCACCGAGGGCATGTGCGACGAGCTGCTCCCCGACGGCCACTACCTCGGCTGGGCCGACCGGGTCGCCCAGGCGCTCGCCGCCGAGGGCGGGCCCGGATTCCGCTACGCCAACCTCGCGGTGCGGGGCAAGCTGATCGGGCAGATCCGGGACGAGCAGCTGGACGCGGCCGCCGCGATGGGGGCCGAACTGGTCACCCTGGCGGGTGGGTTGAACGACGTGCTGCGGCCGGGGTGCGACATCGGGCTGGTGAAGCGGCTGCTCGGCGAGTCGGCGGAGAAGCTGCTCGCGGGCGGCGGCACGGTGGTGATGTTCACCAGCACCGACCCGACCAGGCGGCTGGGCGGCAGCGCGCGGCTGCTGCCGGCGATCCTGGAGATGAAGGCCTACGTCGAGGGCCTGGCGCGGCGCCACCCCGGGCTGCGGGTGGTCGACCTGTTCTCCGCGCCGTGCTTCGACGACCGCCGGCTCTGGGACGAGGACCGGCTCCACCTCTCTCCGGAGGGCCACCGCCGGGTCGCCGTCGCGGTGCTGGAGGCCCTGGGCCGCCCGGCCCCCTTCGACTGGCGCGCGCCGCTGCCGCCCGCCGCGCCGCGCACCCGCGCCGCCAAGGCCGGTGCGGACCTCAAGTGGCTGCGCACCCACCTCGGCCCCTGGATCGGCCGCCGCCTCACCGGCCGCTCCTCCGGCGACGGCCGCCCGCCCAAGCGCGCGGAGCTGCTGCCGTACGAGGGCTGAGGGCGCTCCTGCGGGGCGGATCCGCTCCTGTCGTGGCATGGTCAAGTCGCTTGTCCAAGTGGTCAGTTGGCTTGACCTTCGGACAGCTCGGGCTGGCATGCTGCCGGTATGAGCGAGCCCGAGTCCATCGCCCAGAGTCTCCCGCCCCTGCTGATAGCCCTGGCCTCCGAGTTGGTGCACGCCATCGACACCGGAGTGCGCGACCGGGGCTTCACCGACCTCCGCCCCGCGCACGGCTTCGCCTTCGCCCGGCTCGCCCCGGGCGGTGCCACCGTCAACGAGCTGGCCGTCCACCTCGGCGTCACCAAGCAGGCGGCCAGTCAGATGGTCGATGACCTGGTCAGGAAGGGCTACGTCGAGCGGCATCCGCACCCCAGCGACGCCCGCGCCAAGCTGATCGTCCTGACCGACCTCGGCTGGGAGTGCACCCGCGCCACCGAGGCCGCCGCCGCCGACGCCGTCCGCCCCTGGGCCTCCACCCTCGGCCGGCGCCGTCTGCGCGAGCTGCACGAGGACCTCAACCTGCTGGCCCCCGTGGGCCAGCTCCGCCCGGCCTGGTGACACTCCCCGCCCCCTCGGGGGACGCCGCTACCTGACGAGGTGTCGGTCCGTTTGCCCCGCCCCTGCGCACGTGACGCGCCGTTAACCGTTTGCGTGCGCACGGCGGGCCGGGCAGGGTGCCGGGATGACGACGGAGAACGCCGCACTGCGGCCCGAGGTGTTGGAGTACTACGAGCGCGGCGAGGAGGACGGCCGGCTGGACCGCGGCGCCAACCGCCTGGAGGAGCTGCGGACCAGGGAGCTGCTGCTGCGTCTGCTCCCGCCCGCCCCGGCACGGGTGCTGGACGTGGGCGGCGGCAGCGGCCGGTACGCGCAGTGGCTGGCCGGGCTCGGGTACGCGGTCGAGCTGGTCGATCCGGTGCCGCTGCACGTGGAGCAGGCCGGGCGGCGGCCCGGCGTCACGGCCCGGCTCGGCGACGCGCGGGCGCTGGAGGTGCCGGACGCCTCGGTGGACGCGGTGCTGCTGCTCGGCCCGCTCTACCACCTGACGGAGCGTCGTGACCGGGTGCGGGCGCTGTCCGAGGCGGGGCGGGTGCTGCGGCCGGGCGGCGCGGTGGTGGCCGCGACCATCAACCGCTTCGCGGGCCTGCACGACACGCTCAACAAGGAGAACTGGTTCGACCCCGCCCGACGGCCGCAGCTGGAGGCCGCGACGGCCGACGGGCACCTGCGGCCGACCGGCGACCGGCCGACCTTCACCACCGCCTACTTCCACCGGCCGGCCGAGGTGCCGGGCGAGTTCGAGGAGGCCGGGCTCGCGGTCGCGGGGCAGTACGGCGTCGAGGGCGCGGCCTGGCTGATGGGCGGCGTGAACGACTGGCTGGACGACGGGGAGCGGCGGGCCGTGGTGCTGGACGCGCTGCGGCGCACCGAGTCGGAGCCCTCGCTGCTGGGCGTCAGCGGTCACCTGCTGACGGCGGGCCGGCGTCCGGAGCGGGCGGTCTGACCCTCCTTCGGGTGCGGATGGACGGGGCCCCGCGCGGCCGCGGCGTCCGGGGGCCTACGATCTCCGGACGGAGCGGTGTGAGGGGGAGAGCGTGGGCCGTGCACGACCGGTGGCAGTCCGGACGGGGGAGGACGGGCCGCGGCAGGACGGCGTGCTGGTGCTGATGGCGGCGGCCGTCGCCTCGGTCCTGGTGGTCTCGCTGGCGGTCAGCTGGCTGGCCCGGCAGCTGGTGCCGTTCGCCCTGCTGCTGGCCCTCGCCGCCGTGGCCGGGGCCGTCACCAGCCGCTTCCGGGTGCTCTCCCGTCGGCGCGAGTTCGTCGCCAGGACGGCTCAGTTGAGGCACGGCGGGCGCTTCCTGGCGATGAGCCAGGAGGAGTTCGCGCAGGCCCTCGCCGACCTCTGCCGCCGGGACGGCTGCACCTCGGCGGAGGTGACCGGCCCGGCCGAGCTCCTCGCCACCGCCCCGGACGGCCGCCGCCTGCTGCTGCGCACCGTCCGCCAGGAGTCCCGCTCCCCGTCCGGCCCCACCGAGCTCGGGCCGCTGCCGGAGACCCGCCACGGCCACCGGGCGGCCCTGGTGACGGCCGGTCGCTTCACCGAGGCCGCCACCGTCCGCTGCGCCGAGGCCGGCATCCGCACCGTCGACCAGCGCGCCCTCTCCCTCTGGGCCGACGGCAGCGGCCCGCCGCCCTGGGCCTGAGGGGCGGCGCGGGTCAGTCCAGGGTGATGCGGATCGCCACCGTGCCGGTGTGGCCGCGGCGCAGGCGGCTGCCGAGCACGGTGAGGCGGCCGACCAGGCCGTACTTCCGGTTGAGCAGCGCGCGGTAGCGGTGGGCCGCTTCCGCGTCCAGGATCTCGGCGTGGCCGGGGACCTGCTTGCCGCTCGGGTTGCCGCGCACGTCGCAGGGGCCGACCAGGACGTCGGCGCGGTTGAGGATCCGCTTGACCTTCCAGGAGTCGGCCACCGTCCAGATGCCCAGCGCGTCGCCGTCCCGGACCACCCACACGGGCGTCGGCACGCCGGAGCCGTCCCGCTTGAAGGTGGTCACCAACAGGTACTTGCCTGCGGCGAGTTGATCGATCGACTGGGAGCTCATGCCGGGAGTCTAGGCGCGGCCCGGGAGCTGGGGTATACCGGGACGACCCGCCCGGCGGCGGACGGGTGGACGGGGGTGGTGGTGACGTACGCCAGAGTGACCACGGCGGCGGAGGGCGACACCGCCCTGGCGTTCGCCACGGGGGTGGTCGGTGCCGGGCTGGTGGCGCTGGGTGCGACGGCCGGGCGGGCCGGGCCGGGGTACCTGGCGTACGGGTGCTCGCTGGCGCTGCCGGGGCTGCTCTGGTCCTCGCTCCAGGTGCTGCGGCCCGGCCGGATCACGGCGGACGGCCGCGGGCTCTCCGTACGCTTCGCCTTCCTACCCCGTGAGGTCGAACTCCCCTGGGCGGCGGTCACGATGGTGACCGAGCTGGGCGTGCGGATCGCCCGGGACCCGGTGCCGGTGGTGGCCTTCGACCTCGAGGTGCCGCTGCCCCGGGCGGTGCGGCTCTCCTCGGCCTGGTCGCTCTACCGGCGGCTCGCGGAGCGGCTGGGCCGCGGGCCCGGGGCGCCGGGCCTGGCCTTCGTGGTCCGGCGCCGGGAGGAGGAGTTCGGCGAGCTGCTGCTCGCGGTGCGGGAGCTCGGCGTGCGCCACCGGGACCGTACCCCGGACCCGTTCACGCTGTAGCGGGCCGTGCGGCCCGGACCGTGCGGCCCGGACCGCGCGGCTCAGGCCGTGACCAGCCGGCGCGGGCGGTCGACCAGCTCGCCGCCGCAGTTCGGGCAGACCTGCGCCATCGCGTCCGCGCAGGGCACGCAGTAGCTGCACTCGTAGGAGCAGATCCGGGCGGGCCCGTCCGCCGTCAGCTCGGCGGTGCCGCAGCGCTCGCACAGTCCGCGCATCTCCAGGGCCATCGCGTTCTCCGTTCTCCGTGACCGGGTGGGAGCACCATTCTGGAACGAAGGAAAAGCGCAGGTGAAGGGGTGTCAGTGCCACCCGCCGCCGAGATCCTGCCAGAATGCGGACGGTACTCAAGCGTTGAACCAGGAGAAGGTGACCGGCTTCGTGACCATGCCAGTCGAACGGAAGATCGCCGAAGAGCTGGGCGTACGGGAGGGGCAGGTGAAGGCGGCCGTCGAACTGCTCGACGGCGGCTCGACCGTGCCCTTCATCGCGCGCTACCGCAAGGAGGTCACCGGCGAGCTCGACGACGCCCAGCTGCGCACCCTGGAGGAGCGCCTGCGCTACCTGCGCGAGCTGGAGGAGCGGCGGGCCGCCGTGCTCGAGTCGATCGAGTCCCAGGGCAAGCTGGACGAGGCGCTCAAGGCGCAGGTCCTGGCGGCCGACTCCAAGGCCCGGCTGGAGGACATCTACCTCCCGTACAAGCCCAAGCGGCGCACCAAGGCCCAGATCGCCCGCGAGGCCGGACTGGAGCCGCTGGCCGAGGCCCTGCTGGCCGACCCGGGCCTGACGCCCGATCAGGCCGCCGCGGCGTACCTGAACGAGGCGGTGGCCGACGCCCCCGCCGCCCTGGAGGGCGCCCGCGCCATCCTGGTGGAGCGCTTCGGCGAGGACGCCGACCTGGTCGGCTCGCTGCGCGAGCGGATGTGGGGCCGGGGCCGCCTGGTCGCCACCGTCCGCGAGGGCAAGGAGCAGGACGGCGCCAAGTTCGCCGACTACTTCGACTTCGCCGAGCCGTACCCCAAGCTCCCCTCGCACCGCATCCTGGCGATGCTGCGCGGCGAGAAGGAGGAGGTGCTCGACCTCGACCTCTCGCCCTACGACGGCGCCGAGGGCGACCTGCCCGGCGAGAACGACTACGAGCAGCGGATCGCCGCCCGCTTCGGCATCGCCGACCGCGGCCGCCCGGCCGACAAGTGGCTGGGCGACACCGTCCGCTGGGCCTGGCGCACCCGGATCCAGGTGCGGCTCGGCATCGACCTGCGCACCCGGCTGCGCCAGGAGGCCGAGGACGAGGCCGTCCGGGTCTTCGCCGCCAACCTGCGCGACCTGCTGCTGGCCGCACCGGCCGGCACCCGCGCCACCATGGGCCTGGACCCGGGCTTCCGCACCGGCGTGAAGGTCGCCGTGGTGGACGCCACCGGCAAGGTGGTCGCGCACGAGACGATCTACCCGCACCAGCCCGCGAACAAGTGGGACGCCTCGATCGCGACGCTGGCCGCGCTGGCCGCGAAGCACGACGTCGAGCTGGTCGCGATCGGCAACGGCACCGCCTCCCGGGAGACCGACAAGCTCGCCGAGGACCTGATCAAGCGTCACCCCGAGCTGAAGCTCACCAAGGCGATGGTCTCCGAGGCCGGAGCCTCGGTGTACTCCGCCTCGGCCTTCGCCTCCCAGGAGCTGCCGGACCTCAACGTCTCGATCCGCGGCGCGGTCTCCATCGCCCGCCGGCTCCAGGACCCGCTGGCCGAGCTGGTGAAGATCGACCCCAAGTCGATCGGCGTCGGCCAGTACCAGCACGACCTCAGCGAGCTGAAGCTCTCGCGCTCGCTGGACGCGGTGGTCGAGGACTGCGTCAACGCCGTCGGCGTGGACGTCAACACCGCCTCCGCCCCGCTGCTCACCCGGGTCTCCGGGGTGACCGGCACGCTGGCCGACAACATCGTGGCGCACCGCGACGCCAACGGCCCGTTCCGCACCCGCAGGGCGCTCAAGGACGTGGCCCGGCTCGGGCCGAAGGCCTTCGAGCAGTGCGCGGGCTTCCTGCGGATCGCCGACGGTGACGACCCGTTGGACGCCTCGGCGGTGCACCCCGAGGCCTACCCCGTGGTGCGCAGGATCCTCGCCGCCACCGGCGGGGACCTGCGCGCGCTGATCGGCAACGGGGCCGCGCTGCGGGCCCTGCGGCCCTCGGACTTCGCCGACGACACCTTCGGCATCCCGACCGTCACCGACATCCTCGGCGAGCTGGACAAGCCGGGCCGCGACCCGCGCCCGGCCTTCCGCACCGCCACCTTCAAGGAGGGCGTCGACAAGATCGGCGACCTGGAGGTCGGCATGGTGCTGGAGGGCGTGGTCACCAACGTGGCCGCCTTCGGCGCCTTCGTGGACGTGGGCGTCCACCAGGACGGGCTGGTGCACGTCTCGGCGCTGTCGAAGAACTTCGTCAAGGACCCGCGCGAGGTGGTCAAGCCCGGCGACATCGTCAAGGTCCGGGTGGTCACGGTGGACGTGCCGCGCAAGCGGATCGGCCTGACGCTCCGTCTGGACGACGAGACCCCGCGCGGCGGCACCGCCTCCGGCGGTGGCGGCGGCCAGGAGCGCACCCGCGACCGCGGCCCCCGCCCGCCCCGCCAGGGCGGCGGCCGGGACCAGGGCCAGCGCGGCGGCCGGGGCAATGCCCCCTCCGCCCCCGCCCCCGCCAACAGCGCAATGGCGGACGCCCTCCGCCGCGCGGGCCTGACCGGCAAGTGAGCAGGGGTGCCCCGGCCCCCGCGGGGGCCGGGGCACCGTCCGTTCAGGGCGACTGGACGGACGGCAGACCGAGGGCCCGCCGCACGGCGGCCAGCCGTAGATCGGTGAGCGGGGAGAAGGCCGCGCGGGCCGCCTCCTCCCGGAGCGTGGGGTCCACGATCCGGTGTGCGGCCTCCAACCGGCCTGACCAGGAGCGCAGTTCGACGACCAGGGCGGTCATCTCCGTCTGCACGGCCTCGCTCCAGCCGTCCCGATCCAGCTCGTCGGCCATCGTCCGGTAGCCGGCCACGGCCAGGCCCAGCCAGGCCCGATCGCCCGGGTGGTCGGTGTCCAGCTGGCGGAGCGCCGTGGCGGCGGGCAGCTCCGCGGTCAGGAACCGGAGCTGCTCCGGTGCGAAGCGGGCGACGTCACCACGGACCGAGCCCGTCCGGCGCCGCTCGCCGAGGTAGGCGCAGACCACGCGGGGGCGCTCGGCCCAGGAGGCCCGGTCACCCGGGAAGTACTCCGTGCGGGTCACACCGGCCGGGACCGTCATGGAGTCGAGCTCGTAGGTACCGGCTGCCGACGCGCAGCCCGGGAGGAGCACTGCCCGCAGGTCCTGCCAGGTGTAGGCGTCGCCGGACGGCAGGGCAGCTTGCGGGAGCGGGAACACGCCGATGGCCTCGCCGTGGTGGGGAGCGGCGCACTCGACCACCGTCAGGGCCCGGGTGTCCCCGTCGAGGTCGAGGAAGCACTCGCCGACGGCCAGGTCCAGCGCGTCCACCGTCCGCTCGGCCGGGGTGGCGGCCGAGGTGGGCGTCGTCGTCGCCGTCGCCGGTCCCGGCCGGTCCGTGCAGGCGGTCAGCGGCAGGGCCAGCGCCAGGGCAGCGGCGGTGAGCAGGCGCGGGGAGCGCATGAAGTCTCTCGATTCGGTCGGCGGAGGACGATCGTCCACGACCGAACCGTCTGAGGGTTAGTCAGGCGGTCCCCTGTTATCCAGTTGTGCCCGTGAGGGGCCCCTCGGGGGCGGGGCCCCGGGATGGGGCGTCGGGCGGGGGAGCGTCAGGCGGTGCCGGCGCGGGAGTCGACGGCGAGGGCGATCAGGTCGTGCCACCAGGGGTCGCGGTGGTGGGTGAGCAGGCGCTGGGCCTCGGCCGGGTCCATCGCGCGGACCTCGACCACCTGCTCGCCGTCCTCGGGGTTGCCGGGCTCGGAGTCGACCGTGACCTCGGCCCAGCCCCAGAGCCAGGCCTTCTCGGGGTGCGGCTGCCAGGGGCGGTATGGCTCGGGGTGGTCGGTGACGCAGCGGTGGGCGCCGATCCAGACCGGCTCGCCCAGCAGCCGGGCGCCGGCCTCCTCGCGCAGCTCGCGGGCCAGGCAGGTCTCGATGCTCTCGGCCGCCTCCCGGGTGCCGCCGGGGAGGAACCAGTGGCCCCGCGCGTCCCGGCAGAGCACCACCTGGTCGCCGGAGAATCCCACCAGGTGGATGTTGGTGATCAGCCCGTCCGGCGGGAGCTCCGCCGCGAACTGGGCGTCGATGCCGCCCCAGGCCCAGCGCTGGGGCGCGTACAGGCGCGGGTAGCGGGCGGCCTGCTCGGCTGTTCTGTCCGAAGTGTCCGTCATTCAAGGATCTTAGTCCCGCCCGGGCGGTGGATGTGAAGCATCGGTGACACGCGGTCAGGTCCGCCCGTGCCGCACCCGCGTAGGGTGGGCCGGAGTCACCCGGAAGGAGCACCCGATGCCCACCGTCCTCTACGTCACCGACCTGACCTACCAGGCGAAGGGCCGCCGCTACTGCGACGAGGACATCGCGCTCTCCGCCGCGCTGCGCGCCGAGTCCGGCGGCGGGTTCGAGGCGGTGCTCTGCCATCCGCTGGACGCCGCCGCCCTGATGGGCCGCTTCGACCTGACCGTGGTGCGCAACAGCGGACCGGTGCTCGGGTACCGCGAGGCGTACGAGGCGTTCCGGGAGCGCGCGCTGGCCGAGGGGGTGAAGGTCTTCAACCCCCTGCACGGCCGGGGCGACATGGCCGGCAAGCAGTACCTGCTCGACCTCTCCGCCGCCGGCTACCCGGTCATCCCCACGGTGGCCTCGCGGGACGGGCTCGACCGGCTCCCGGATGCGGCCGTGTACCTGAGCAAGCCGCTGCTGGGCGCCGACTCGATCGGGATAGCGCTGCACCGCCCGGAGGAGCTGGGCGCCCTGGAGCTGGACGGCACGGTGCTGCTCCAGCCCCGGATCGACTTCCGCTACGAGGTCTCCTTCTACTACGTCGGCCGGGAGTTCCAGTACGCGCTGTACGCCCCGGACCCGGCCGCCCGCTGGCGCCTGGAGCGCTACGACCCCTCGCCCTCCGACCTGGCCTTCGCCCGCCGCTTCGTGGAGTGGAACGCGCTGGACCACGGCATCCAGCGGGTGGACGCCTGCCGCACGCCCGAAGGCGGGCTGCTGCTGGTCGAGTTGGAGGACCTCAACCCCTTCCTCTCGCTGGACCTGCTGGACGCCGCCGCCCGGGCCTCCTTCACCACCGCGATGGCCGCCTCGATGCGCAGCCTGCTGGAGTCCTGACGCCCGTTCAGTGGCGGAGCAGGTACGGCAGCGAGCTGTCGTTGTTCAGCAGCCAGGCCAGGTAGGAGGGGTTGGTCCTGGCCAGCTCCAGGTAGGCCGAGCGCAGGTCGCCGTACAGGCCGTCCAGCGCGCAGCCGCTGAGCGCCCTGGACCGCCAGACCAGCAGCAGCCGGACGCTGAACGGGTCTCCGTGGACCGGGCGGATGACGGTGCCGGGGCCGGGTACCGAGGTGGGTTGGCAGGGGCGGACGGCCTCGCCGGAGGCGACCAGTTCGGCGGCGGTGGCGTTGTCCCGCACCTGCACCACCCGGGGGTTGAGCCCGGCCTCGGACAGGACGCGGCGCAGCGCGGCGTACTCGTGGTCGGCGGTCGGGTCGACCATCCAGGCGTCGGCGGCCAGGTCCTGGAGGTGCACCACGGGGGAGGAGGCCGCCGGGTGGGTCAGGGCCAGTGCGACGAACTGCGGCTCGCGGGCGACCAGGACGCGGTGCCCGGTGCCCTCGGGCAGCCGGAGCGGGAAGCCCTCGCTCTCGTGCACGAAGGCCAGGTCCAGCTGCTCGGCGCCGACCAGTTGGAGCAGGGCGTTGGCGGACACGTCGATCCGGATGGTGGTCTCGGTGTCCGGCAGCCGCTGGTGCACCCGGCGCAGCCAGCCGGCCGCGGCCCGGCTGCCGACGCTGCCGATCCGCAGCCTGGACTGGGCCGGGCCGTCGGCCTCCTGCCGGGCGGCGGCGACCAGGTCGGCCATGTCGGCGACGATCCCGCGGGCCCGGGAGATCACCGAGTGACCGAGCGGGGTGAGCCTGCTGCCGGTCCGCTCGCGGGTGAACAGCCGCCCGCCGATGGCCCGTTCGATCCGGTGCAGCTGGGTGGTGACGGAGGGCTGGGTGGTACCGAGTTGCAGCGCGGCCTTGCGCACGCTGCCGGTGTCGGCGACGGCGCACAGCACACGGAGGTGCCTGACTTCGAGCTCCACAGCGGGAGCATAGGCGGTCGCTGACCTGCACGCCAGGGACATGACACTTGCTGTCAAGCCGGGTGATAGCCCGGTGTTATCTCCGGCTGCCATCATCCGCAGCCCCGGGCCGGTGGCCGAAGCTCTTGGGCACAGCGCAATCCCCCACGCCAAGTCGGCTGCCCCACAGGTGACTTGGCCCCAGGAACTGGAGTCCCCCGCATGCAGCGCTCCATGCTCTCGCTCGCCGCGGCCGCCGCCCTCGCCCTCACCGGCCTGGCCGCCCCGGTCGCAGTGGCCGCACCCGCGCAGCCCTCCGTCGCCCAGTACGCCGGTTCGGCGGCCGAGCAGGCCGACGTCAAGGCCTTCTACGAGGCCGTGATGACCTCGGCGCTGGCCCGGCAGGCGGCCAACCCGTACCTGGCCGCGGTCACCGTGACCTACAACGCCACCTCCGCGCCGACCTTCAAGAACCAGATCGCCAACTCCACCTCGATCTGGAACAGCTCGGTCACCAAGGTCCAGCTGCGCGCCGTCACCGGCACCGCGGACTTCAAGTACTACGAGGGCAACGACTCCCGCGGCTCCTACGCCTCCACCAACGGCCACGGCAGCGGCTACATCTTCCTGGACTACCGCCAGAACCAGCAGTACAACTCCACCCGCGTCACCGCCCACGAGACCGGCCACGTGCTCGGCCTCCCGGACCACTACTCCGGCCCGTGCAGCGAGCTGATGTCCGGTGGCGGCCCCGGCACCTCCTGCACCAACCCCTACCCGAACGCCGCCGAGAAGAGCCGGGTGAACCAGCTCTGGGCCAACGGCCTGGCCGCGTTCAACGCCCAGCAGGCCGCGAAGGCCGCTCGGTGAGCAGGTAGTTGACGTCCGAGGGCCCGGCCTCCGTGCGGTGAGGCCGGGCCCTCGGCATGCCCGCGCTCAGTTCCGGGAGGCCAGCAGCAGCGCCACGTCGTCCGCCCGGTGGGCGGAGTGCCGGGCCTCGCGCAGCAGTTGGTCGGCGAGTCGGTCGAGGTCGGCGGCCGGCCGGTGGGCCAGGGCGCTGCGCAGGCGGTCCAGGCCCTGGTCGATCGGCGCGCCCGGCCGCTCCACCAGACCGTCGGTGAACAGCGCGAGCACCGCCCCCGGCGCCAACTCCAGCTCCGTGCACGGGTACTCGGCCCCGGGATCGACCCCGAGCAGCGGGCCGCCGGGCAGCTCCAGCAGCTCGGTGCGGCCGTCCGGGTGCCGCAGCAGCGGCGGGACGTGGCCGGCCCGCACCGCCTTGGCCCGGCCGGTGGCCGGGTCGAGCCGCAGCAGCAGACAGCTGGCGAGCAGGCCTGGGTCGAGGTCCAGCAGCAGCCGGTTGGTCCTGGTCAGCACCTCGCCGGGCGAGGCGTCGGTGCCGACGAACGCCCGCACCGCGCTCCGGAGTTGGCCCATCGTCGCGGCGGCCCCGACGCTGTGCCCCTCGACGTCCCCGATCACCAGCGTGACGCAGCCGCCGCCCGCGATCGCGTCGTACCAGTCCCCGCCGATCTCCATCCCCCGGGTGCCCGGCAGGTAGCGCGCCGCCACCGCCAGGCCCGCGACCCGCGGCAGCCGGTGCGGCAGCAGCGCCTGCTGCAGGCCCCGGGCCAGCGCGAACTCGGCGTCGTACAGCCGCGCCCGGTCCAGGGCCTGGGCGATCAGCCCGCCCAGTGCCGTCAGCACCGCGCGCTCCTCGCTGCCGAACACCTTGGGCCGCTCGAAGCCCAGGATGCAGCTGCCCACCGGGAGCCCCGAGGCGACCAGCGGCAGGAAGGCCCAGGCCCCCATCTCGTCCTGGGTCAGGCCCGGGTAGGCCGCCTGCAGCTCGTGGGCCGACTCGAAGAACACCGGCGCCCCGCTGCTGAACACCTCAGCACCCGGCACCCGGGCGCGCACCGGGATGCCCTCGAAGGGGTCCAGGAAGCCGTCCGGGTACCCCGACTGCGCGATCAGGTGCATCCGGCCGCCGCGGGCGAGGTAGAGCGCCAGCTCCTGGCCGCCGAACCCGGGCAGGATCTGGTCGATCACGCAGTCGCAGACCTCCTTGACCGTCACGGCCTCGGTGAGCGCGCTGGCCAGCTGGAGCAGGTGGTAGGTGGCGCCGAGGCTGGCCGGGGTGGGTGCGGGTGCGGCCGCCGGGGGAGCGGTGGTGGCGGACGCGGGGGAGCCCGGCGGGCCGGCCGGGGTGATCCGGACCGTCAGGCCGGACGGGTCCGGGTAGAGCGAGAAGGCCAGCCAGTGCCCGGGCGGACGCAGCGCCAGGAAGGCGGTCGGCTGCTGGGCCAGCATCGCGGCCCGGTAGCGGTCCTCGTAGGCCGGCTCGGCCAACCACGTCAGGACCGACCAGGGCTGACGGCCGATCAGCTCCTCCCGGCCGGTGTCCAGCAGCAGCTCGGCGCCGCGGTTCAGATAGCTGACCCGGGCGTCCGGATCGAGCCCCACCACCCCGTCGCGCAGCCGCTCCACCGCAGCCGCGGCCGGGTGCGGGGCCCCCTCGGCGGTGACGGTCAACGGTGTCTCCGGCGGGCCCGGCGGATCGGCGGCGATCGCCGCCGCCAGCCGGTTGGCCGCCGCCCTGAGCTGCCGGCGGGCACCCGGCGGAGGGGTGTACCCGGCGGGCCAGACCACCGCCAGCACGCCGAGGGGGTGACCGTCGGCGCTGACCGGGGTGCAGGCGAAGGCCTGCAGGTGCGGCAGGCCGAGCGCCACCCGGGGGTAGCGCCGCATGGTCTCCTCCGGGTCGGTGAGCATCACCGTCCGCCCGGTCCGGAACGCCTCCGAGGCGGGCAGCGGCGCCGCCACCGACAGGTGCCGGAAGCCGCTCAGCAGCTCCACCGGCACGCCCGCCACCGCACTCAGCACCAGCCCCCGGCGGTCGGCCGAGGGCAGGTAGAGCACGCTCCCGTACGCCGAGGTCGCGCGGACCGCCCGCCGCAGCGCCTCGGCGAGCACGGCCTCGTCGGCCAGACCCTGGCGCATGCTCTTTCTGTACGCCGCCCCCAGGGGGGTGTCAAACCAGGGAGCCCGAGCGGAGGCGCTCACCCCGGGCAACGGGTGGTGGTCACCCCGGGGGGCGCGGGGAACTGCGCGGGGCGGGAGGACGAGACCCGTGTGCCGGGTACGGGGGCTCACTTGCAAGTGGATCTCCGTACCCGGCACACGGGTCTGCTTCTTCCGATTCGCGCAGTTCCCCGCGCCCCTGACCGCCCTCCGGGCGGTCCGAGCGCGGTGGGGGTCAGGTGAGGGTGGTGAGGGCCGCCGCCGCGGTGAGTTCGGTGCGGGCGGCCTCTTCGACGTGGGAGAGGTAGGCGTAGGCGTCCGAGCCGATCGGGATCCGGACGGGGGTCTGCTCGGCGGCGACGATCCGCAGGACCAGGGTGGCGAAGTCGGCCGGGCGGCCGATCTCCGGCAGGTCCTCCATCTGCCGCATGGCGGCGAGCATCGGGTCCACCGTCTCCCGGTAGGCGTCGATCCGGTGGGCGGTCTCGTTCACCGAGGCGCCGTAGTGGGTGGCGAAGCCGCCGGGCTCGACGGCGGTGACCCGGATGCCGAAGCCGGCGACCTCGGCGGCGAGCACCTGGCTCATGCCCTCCAGTGCGTACTTGCCGGTGACGTACGCCCCCAGCCCGGGGATGCCCATCCGTCCGGCCAGCGAGGAGACGTTGACGATGTGTCCGGAGCCGCGCTCGCGCATCCCGGGGAGCACCTCGCGGACCAGCCGCCAGGGCCCGACCACCAGGGTCTCCAGCTGGTCGCGGAGCTCCTGGTCGCCGACCTCCTCGACCGCGCCGAAGAGCCCGTAGCCGGCGTTGTTGACCAGGACGTCGATCCCGCCGAGCCGGTCCTCGGCCAGCGCCACGGCCTCCGTCACCTGGGCCTGGTCGCGGACGTCCAGGGCGGTGGTGAGCAGCCGGTCCGGGTGGCGCTCCCTCAGCTCCTCCAGGGTGGCCGGCTTGCGGGCGGTGGCCAGGACGGTGTCGCCGGCCGCCGCGACCGCCTCGGCCAGTGCCAGGCCGAGGCCAGACGAACATCCGGTGATCAGCCAACGCCGTGCCATGGGTTCCCCCTCGCGTCTGTGGTGACGGCCACGCTCCCAGATCCGGGGCCGGGGCGCTCCGGTTCCGTCCGCCCCGACGGAGGCGAGCGGAAGCGCGCGGGGGGCGCCCACCGCCGAGCCGGAAAGCGCCCCCGATGCGAACGGTTCCGCGCGCGCCCGGCCCGCGTCACTCCGTCGCGGTGAAGAGGTCCAGCGCCCCGTCCCGGACGTCCGCGGCCGGATGGCCGCGCAGTGTCCGGAGCAGGTCTCGCCACTCGCCGGGCCAGCCGTGGCGCCGGCCGAAGAGGGTGGTGAGGCCGAGCGCCTGGAGGCCGGAGCGGTGGCCGCCCCGCGCGGCCAGCTGCCGGACCACGGCCGCCACCGCCGACGGGTCCTCCGGCATCAGCGCCGTGCGCCGCTCCCGGGAGAGCGCGTCCGCGCAGCGCAGGGCCAGGGCCGGCCGCCCCGCGCAGGCCTCCTCCAGATCGGCCAAGCTCCCTGCGAGCACCGCCGGTTCGTCCCTGAGGTCCACCAGGGCGAGCAGCAGCCCGACCCGTAGCGGGGGCTCCTGCCGGAGCAGGTCGGCCAGCGCGGTCACGGTCTCCCGCTGCCAGGGCCGGTCCGGCTGGGGGAGCGAGGTGACCAGCTCCCGCAGGCGCTGCCGGGCCGGGAGGTCGCGGTCCGCCGCAGCGTCCGCGGCCCCGGGAACGCCCGGCGCGCCACCCGGTGCGCCACCCGGTGCGGCCCGGCCCTCCCGGTCGGCGGTGAGCAACGCGGTGACGGTGCGGTGCAGCACGCTGCCCGGCGCGGCCCCGCCCAGCGGGTGCGGCTGCCCGTTCCAGGCCAGCGCGACGGTGGCCCGGACGGCGGCCCGCCAGGTGGTCCGCAGGTCCGGGTCGGCCACCAGGTCCGGGAGCAGCCCGGCCAGTTCGGGGGCGAACCCGGCCCAGCGCGGGAGGCTCTCCAGCCCGGCGGTGGCGACCTCCGGTTCGGTGCTGCGGCAGACCCGGCCGATCAGCGCGGCGTACCGGGCGCGGTGCGCCGCGGCGAGCTGCCAGGGGCCCACCCGGACCAGGGCCTGCTGCGCCTGGGCGGGGCCCTCGGCGGCCTGTTCGAGCAGCTCCCAGACCTCCGGACGCTCCGTCAGCCCGGTCGCGGCCCCGATGGCGGCGGCCAGCGCGTCCGGGTGCTGACCGGGCGTCAGGGCGGCGGTGCGCAGCAGGGCGATCGCCCGGGCCGGCGGCAGGTGGGCGGCGGCCAGCCGGACGGCCTCCTTGCGGGTGGTCACCTTGCCCTCGGTGGTCAGCGGGGCGAGCCGGCGTTCGAGCTCCTCGGGCCGGACGTGGCGGGCGGCCCGGGCGGCGGAGTACATCGCGACCCGGGCCCGGTCGCCGTCCACCCGGGCGAGCAGCGGGGTGAGCGCCCCGGCCGGATCGTCGGTCCAGGGCAGCGCGGCGAGCGCGGCCTCGGCGAGCACCACCTCGGCGGAGTCCAGGTGCGCGAGGGCCAGCAGCCGGCCGTGCACCGGGACGCCCCGGGCCGCGGCGAGCGCCGAGGCCCGCTGATGGACCGGCTGGGTGGTGTCGGCCACCGTGCCGGCCGCGAGCCGGGCGGCGGCCTCCTGCTGACGGGGCGACCAGCGCCCGGCCCGCTCCAGCGGCGGCAGCGGCGCCCGGGTGCCGCGGGGAAGGAAGCGCCCGTACGGCGGGACGGCGGCCAGCAGCGGGTCGAGCAGGTCGGTCCGACGGGTGGTCAGCACCGCCAGCACCGGCGGCAGTACGGCGGCCGAGGGGTCGAGCCGGAGCACGTGCTCCACCCGGCCGTCCCGGGTGGCCCGGTCGTCCAGCCAGTACCGCACGGCGGTGCGGAAGGCGGCGTCGTCGGAGTGCTCCAGCGCGTCGGCCAGCAGGGCCTGGAGCTCGGGCATCCGGTGCGCCCGGCGGCCGAGCGAGCCGGTCAGGGCGAACAGCAGGCGGTGGTGCGGGCCGGGGGCCTCGGCCAGCAGCCAGGGGCGCAGCGCGGCGAGGACCTGGAGCTCCTGGCCCCGGCGCAGGGTGTGCTCCAGCGGGCCGAGGTCGGCGCCGCCGAAGTGCCCGGCGAGCTGCTGAAGGGTGGTCAGCGACCACTCCAGCAGCGGCGATCCGGCCTCGGTGGCGTTCTCCCTGAGCACGCCGACGGCCAGTCTCCGCAGGGCGGTCCTGGTCTGCTGGGAGCAGTCCCGGGCCGTGAGCGCGTCGGTGACCAGCCGGCCCAGTGCGGTCACGTCGGCCGGGGCGAAGAGGCGGGGGTGCAGTTGGGCCAGTGCGCCGAGCGCGGCGGAGCGCACCGGGTCCTGCTCGTTGCGCAGCCGGTCGAGCAGCGGCAGCAGCCGGGCCAGGTCCGCCGGGTCGCCGGAACCGCCCGCGTTGGCGATCAGCAGCGGCCAGGCCTGGGCGCGCTCCTCCGCGGCCGGGCGGCGGGTGGCGGCCAGCAGTTCGGCGCCCACCTCGGCGGCGGGCAGCCGGGCGCGCATGGCCAGCACGCCGAGCCGGCCCTGCCCGGCCGCCTCCCGTCGGTCGGCCTCGGCGCGCGCCCAGGCGTGGCGGCGCTCGCGCGGCAGCAGGTCGAGCTCGGTGAAGCGGGTGAGCTCCAGGCCCTTGGTGGCGGTCTCGAAGAAGGCGCCCCGGCGGCTCGGAGGCAGCGCGCGCAGCAGGGAGAGGAACAGCTGGGGCTGCTCGTACCAGCGGCGGCCGAGCTCGCCGAGCGAAGGGGGATCGGCCAGGACCAGACGCCGCACCAGCGAGCGGGACGGCTGGTGCACCAGGGGCCGTGCGGCCCGGGCCGGGTCGAGCAGCCAGCGGACCACCCGCTCGGCGTCCAGCGCGGCCAGCAGACCGAGCTGCCCGGCCACCTGCCGGGGCAGCGCACCCGGGCCGTACCGCTCCAGCAGCGTGAGCACCCGGGCCGGGTCGACGGGCAGCACGGCGGCCACCGCGTCCGCCCGCCACTGCCACCAGGCGTCACGCAACTGCTGGGTGCGGCCCGCGAGTTCGCGCTCGGCGTGGTCGAGGAACAGGGTGGGGTGACGGCGGGCCAGCCGGGCCGGGCCGTTGCCCGCGTGGGCCAGCTCCGGCAGCAGCCGGGCGACCGTCGCGGGGGAGCAGGCGGGCAGCAGCCGGGCCGCCTCGTCCTCTCCCCACTGCGCGCGCACCCGGTCCACCATGCGGTCGGCCAGCTCCGTCCGCCGTCCGGCCAGCACCGCTTCGGCCAACCGGCCGCGCTCCACGGAGGCGGCGACCGGGTAGGCGCTCTCGATCGCGGCGTCCGGCACCAGGCCCTGCCGGACCGCGCGGAAGGCGTACCGGCGCACCCCCTCGTCCCGGTCGCCCAGCCGTCCGGCCAGCCAGTCGCCCCGGCGGGTGGCCAGGGCGGCCAGGGCCGCGAGGCGCCGCTCGTAGGGCCCGCGCGAGTCCAGCCGGTCGATCAGTTCGGTGAGCGGGCGTTCCGCCAGGCCGCGGGCGAAGCGGGCCACGTACGGGTCCACCTGCGGGGCGGGGAGCGGGTCGACGGCGCGGAGCAGCTGGTCGGCTATGCGGGACATGGCGCCGATTCTGCCGCGTGCGGCCGCCCCCGGACCAACGGAAAACCAGGGGCCGACGGGTGGGGGCGGGTGCCATCATGACCGGTCAACCGGCCCGGTCGGGGCCGGGAGGGACCGGAGCACCTGGAGACGAGCATGGTCAGCGGCACGGCATTGGCGGGGATCGCCCTGGTGGCACTGGGGATGGCACTGACGCCCGGCCCCAATCTGGTCTACCTGGTGTCCCGTTCGGTGCTCCAGGGCCGCCGGGCCGGACTGGTCTCGCTGGCGGGCGTCGGGCTCGGCTTCCTGGTCTACCTGGCGGCGGCGGTGGCCGGGATCGCCACCGTCTTCGCCCTGGTGCCCGGCATCTACCTGACCCTCAAGCTGCTCGGCGCCGGCTACCTGCTCTGGCTGGCCTGGCAGATGCTCCGCCCCGGCGGCCACTCCCCCTTCGCCACCCGGGAGTTGACCCCGGACCGGCCGCGCAAGCTGTTCACGATGGGCTTCGTCACCTGCCTGCTCAACCCCAAGATCGCCATCCTCTACGTCTCGCTGCTGCCGCAGTTCATCGACCCGGAGCGGGGCGGGGTGGCCGTGCAGAGCTTCGCCCTCGGCCTCACCCAGATCGTGGTCTGCCTGGCCAGCGACGCCGCCTTCGTCGTCACTGCCGGTTCGGTCGCGGCCTTCCTGACCCGCCGCCCGACCTGGCAGCGCGTGCACCGCTACGCCATGGGCACCGCCCTGGCCGCGTTCGCGGTCCGGCTCGCCGCCGACCGCTCCCGGGCCGTGGTGGCCGCGCCGTGACGGGCGCCGGGGGCGACCAGGCACGGATCGACCCGCGCGTCGTCGAGGAGCTGCGTTACCTGCTGACCCTGGCGCCGGCCGAAGTCTGTGTGGAGGTCGGCGCGTTCCTCGGGGTCGGGCTCGGCGAGCCGACGGACCCGGACGGCGAGCAGGGCCAGGTGGATTGGCGGCTGGCAACCACCTCCCACCTGCTGCCGTGGGGGGCTGCCCGGTGGTGGATGCTCCGGGAGGACTCGCCCGAGCTCAACCGCATGCTCCGCGAGTGCCAGCGGCTGTCGCCGGGGGTGGTGGCGGACGTCCGGGACGGACTGCCGTTCGGTCCGGGCCGCACCGCACCGCTGCCGGTGCTCCCCAGGCGGGGTCGGTTCCTCGAGCGCGAGCCGGTGCCGCGCCCGGCCGAGGAGCTGATCGCCCGACTGCGGGCGGCCCGGGGCTCCCGGACGTTGAACGGCGCTCGGGTCGCGGCCGGTGAACTCCGGCGGGCCGACTGGCCGTTGGTGGTGGCAGCGCACGCGGCCGAGCCGCTGCCCGGTCGCGCCCGGTGGGCGCTGGCCGAGCAGTTCGAGTGCCCGGCGGAGCTCCGGACCGCCTTCGGCACCCACTCGGTGTACGAGCGGCGGCTGCGCGAGACCGGGGTGACCACCACCTGCGCGGAGCTGGTGGAGCGTCAGGGGCCCGCGCACACCACGCTGCGGGTCCTCGGTGCCGGACGGTGGCTCTTCCCGATCGAGCTGGCTCCGGCCGAGGGGGAGCTCCGTCCGCTGGTGGAGCGGCACTTGGGGGACCGGCCGGAGGCGTGGGCCGCGGCGGCGCGGCTGCTGCCGGTGTACCGCGGCACGGTGGGCGCCCTGCTGGCCACCGCCGGAGCGGCCCGGCCGGGGGAGGCCGTGGTGGCGACCCCGCCCGTTCCGCCCGTTCCGCCCGTTCCGGTTCAGGAGCCCGCGACGGCCGCGTCGAGGCGTGGTGGTCTGCTGGGATGGCTCTTCGGGGCGGCGTGACGGAGCGTCCGGAGGGCTACCAGGCGGCTTCCTGGTAGTCCTTCAGGAAGACCCCGGAGTACGGCTCCCCGGCCTCGCCCCGGACGATCGGGTGGTAGACCCGGGCCGCGCCGTCCACCACGTCCAGTGGGGTGCGGAAGCCGTGGCCGGCCATCCGGGCCTTCTTCGGGGCCGGGTTCTCGTCGGTGATCCAGCCGGTGTCCACCGCGCACATGTGCACGCCCTGCCCGGCGAGTTCGGCCGCGCTGGTGCGGGTGAGCATGTTGAGCGCGGCCTTGGCCATGTTGGTGTGCGGATGGCCCCCGGTCTTGTTGCGGACCGCGAAGCGGCCCTCCACGGCGGTGACGTTGACCACGTAGCGGTGCGGGTGCGGCGAGGCCAGCAGCAGGGGCAGCAGGCGGTCGCAGAGCAGGGCCGGGGCCAGCGAGTTGACCAGCTGGGTCTCCAGCACCTCGGCCGGGTCGAGCTCGCCGAGCCGGGCCGACCAGGAGTTGGCGGGTGCGGTGTCCGGCAGCAGCCCGGCCTCGTCCGCCTCGGGCAGCACCACGCCCGTGCGTTCACCGGCGGTCAGTTCGGCGGCCGGCCAGGCGGCGGTCAGCGCGGGCATCGGCCGGAAGCCGGGGGCCTGCCGGACCGGTGCCCCGGGCGGCAGTGCCTCGGCCTCCCCGGCGGCCAGCAGCGCGTACGCCTCCGGCGGGCGGCGCAGGGTCTGCGCGGCGTTGTTCACCAGGATGTCCAGCGGCCGCCCGTCCCGGCGGAGCTCCTCGCACAGGCCCAGCACCTGGCGCGGGTCACGCAGGTCGATGCCGACCACCGAGAGCCGGTCCAGCCAGTCCGCACTGCCCTCGGCGGCCCGGAAGCGGCGCAGGGTGTCGTGCGGGAAGCGGCTGGTGACGGTCAGTTCGGCGCCGTCCCGCAGCAGCATCAGGGCCAGCTGGAAGCCGATCTTCACCCGGCCCCCGGTGAGCAGCGCGCGGCGGCCCCGCAAGTCGGTGGCCAGGGAGCGGAAGGCGGTGTTGTCGGCCGCGCAGTCCGGGCAGAGCAGGTGGTAGAAGCCGTCCAGCTGCCGGTAGGTGCCCTTGCAGATGTAGCAGTGCCGCGCCCGGTGCAGCCGCCCGGCGGGGGAGCCGGTGCGCTCGGGCAGCGGGGCGTCCTCACGGCGGGTCAGGCCGCCGGTCGCGGTGCTGGCGGTCAGGACGGCGTCGGCGGCGGTCCGGGCCCGGCGGCGGAGCTTGCGGCTCTCGCGGAGGAAGGAGTCGCTGTTCCGCTCGGCCCGCAGCCGCGCCGGGTGGTCCACCGGTAGCCCGCGCAGGCGGCCGAGGGTCCGCTCGAAGGCGGCCAGCTCCTGCTCCGTCAACTCGTCCTGCTGCACAGCCCCGTACCCCTCCTGGAACCCGCGAGGCGGCCGGATTCGAACCGACCTCCTCCTTCATGCCATGAAGGCGCGACTGCCTCTGCGCTACGCCCCGCGGTCCGCGCATGCTAGCTGGTGGGGGCGGCTGGGTGCACGCGAATATGCCTGGTGAGTGTGCGAACTGACGGATCCGGCGAGGCGGTCTTGACCCGGAGTGCACTTCGAGGGGCAGGGTAGGCGACGCACGATCAGCCGTGACCGAAGGAGAGGACAAGCATGCGCAACACCACGCTGGGAGCCGGGGGCCCCGAGGTCGGCGTGATCGGACTCGGGTGCATGGGCATGACCTGGGCGTACGACCCGAACGGACGGGACGACGTGACCTCGGTGCGGGTCCTGCGCGAGGCGCTGGACCTGGGCGTGACCCTGATCGACACGGCGGACGTCTACGGGCCTTTCGACAACGAGGAGTTGGTGGGCAAGGGCCTGGCCGGGGAGTACCGCGAGCGGGCCGTGCTGGCCACCAAGGTCGGCCTGGTGACCGGCCTCGGCGGGGCCCGGGTCGGCACCGACGGGCGGCCCGAGCACGTCCGCGCCTCCATCGACCAGAGCCTGCGCCGCCTCGGCACCGAGTACGTCGACCTCTACCAGCTGCACCGGGTCGACCCGGCCGTCCCGGTCGAGGAGACCTGGGGCGCGATGGCCGAGCAGGTCGCGGCCGGCAAGGTGCGGCGGCTCGGGCTGTCCGAGGTGACGGTGGAGCAGATCCAGCAGGCCCAGGCCGTCCACCCGGTCACCTCCGTGCAGTCCGAGCTCTCGCTCTGGACCAGGGACGCGCTGGCCGAGGTGCTCCCGTACACCGAGGCCAACGGCATCGCCTTCCTGCCCTTCTCCCCGCTCGGCCGCGGCTTCCTGGCCGGCCGCTTCGGCTCCACCGCCGACCTCCCGGCCGACGACTGGCGCTCCACCCTCCCGCGCTTCCAGGCCGACGCGCTGGCCGCCAACCAGGCGCTGGTGGAGACCGTCCGCCGGATCGCCGCCCGGCACGACGCCACCCCGGCCCAGGTCGCCCTCGCCTGGGTGGTCGCGCAGGGCAGCCTGGTCATCCCGATCCCCGGCACCAAGACGCCCAAGTACCTGGCCGACAACGCCGGTTCCGCGGACCTCGCGCTCACCGCCGAGGACCTCGCCGAGCTCGACGCCCTCCCGGCGCCGGTCGGCTCGCGGTACTGACCGGCCGCTGACCCGCCCTCAGGCCCGGCCGCCCTCGCGGCGGCCGGGCTTGCCCCGCTCCACCCCGCACGCTTGCATGGGCGGATGCCTCCACGCGTCCTCTACCTCTTCGGCACCGCCGCCTTCCCCGTGCTCGGCGTACGCACCGTCATCGAGCAGGCCCAGGCCCGCGGCTGGGACGTCTGCCTCGGTCTGACCCCGACCGCCGCCGACTGGCTCCGGCCCGAGATCCCGGCCCTCACCGAGCTCACCGGACACCTGGTCAAGAGCCGCTACCGCCGCCCGGGCGAACCCGACCTGCTGCCCCCGCCCGACGCCATCCTGTTCGGCCCGGCCAGCTTCAACTCGCTCAACTCCCTCGCCCTCGGCCTCACTTCCTCCTGGGTCGTCGGCTACACCGCCGAGGCCCTCGGCAAGGGCGTCCCGGTCACCGTCCTGCCCTGCGTGAACGACGCCCTCGCCGCCCACCCGCAGTACCCGCGCAGCCTCGCCACCCTCCGCACCGCCGGCGCCCGCATCCTCACCTCCGGTGGCGACCTGCCATGGTCCGAGGCCCTGGATGCGGTCGGTGGCCCGTAACGGGCCGGTTCTCTCATATGCTCTCGGGGGAACAACATCCACATCACGAGGAGCAGAGCAATGAGCGAGAACGTCTACTTCGACGTCACCGCCGACGGCGAGGACCTTGGCCGCATCGTCTTCAAGCTGTACGACGACGTCGTCCCGCAGACCGCGAAGAACTTCCGCGAGCTGGCGACCGGTCAGCACGGCTTCGGCTACAAGGAGTCCACCTTCCACCGGGTCATCCCGGCCTTCATGCTCCAGGGCGGCGACTTCACCCGGGGCGACGGCACCGGCGGCAAGAGCATCTACGGCGAGAAGTTCGCGGACGAGAACTTCACCAAGAAGCACGACCGCCCGGGCCTGCTCTCGATGGCCAACGCCGGCCGCAACACCAACGGCTCGCAGTTCTTCGTCACCACCATCGTGACCGACTGGCTCGACGGCAAGCACGTCGTCTTCGGCGAGGTCGTCGAGGGCATGGACGTCGTCAAGGCGATCGAGGGCTTCGGCAGCCAGTCCGGCCGCACCTCCAAGAAGATCGTCATCAAGGACTCCGGCACCGTCTGAGCCCGATGACACCCACGTCCCGGGGCCGCACGGCCCCGGGACGGGGATCGTCACCGGCCCGGACGGGAGTCCAGGGCCGCGACGACGGTGGAGTGGAACCTCTCGACCGCGGTGTCCACGCTGCGGATGAAGCCGGACTCGGCGTTGCCACGGGTGTTGCCGACGCTCTTCACGAGGGAGAGGCGGAAGCCCGTGGGACGGGAGCCGTCCTTCGGGAGGAGGTCGCCGGGCTCGGGGCGCAGGCGCTCCAGGGTGCCGCGCGGGCCGGGGGACGCGCCGTCGGTGAGCGTCTCGACGTGCAGGTCGGCCGGGGCGTCGGCGAGCTGCTTGACCAGGCGCTTGGCGAGGCTGAGCGGGTAACCCTGGTCGGGGGCGGGGATCTCGACCGAGGTGCGGAGCTTCCCGGCACGCAGGTCCGCGACGATCGTCAGGTTCCCCGGGGCCTCGTCGATCCGGATCTCGGCCTGCAGGCGTCCCTCGGTGGCCAGCCGGTCGGCGGAGGCGGTGAGACGGCTGAGCGCGTCCTCGCCGCGACGGGCCCGCTTGACCACCGGGAGGACGCGGACACCGAGTTCGCCGCCGAGTTCGAGGCAGACCTGCCGGGTGAGGCGCTCCCAGCTCTCGACCACCTGGACGGCCCGCGGGTCGCCGGGGGTCAGGAGGTCGGCCTCGATCTCCTTGCGCACCGGCACCCAGGCCGGGCCCATGTTCTGGAAGCCGTGGCAGCCCGAGTTCTCGTGCTGGAGGTAGTGCAGCAGCTCCTGGAGCAGCCAGGCGTGCGCCTGGTCCTTGACGCCCTCGTGGCGGATCAGCATCTTCGCCTGGTGGGTGACCTCGGCCCAGGAGAGGTGCCAGAGACCGACCTTGTGCTTGCGGCGGCCGTCTATCTTCACGGTGACCAGCGGACGGCCCTCCAGGGCGACGTCGTTGGAGATCGTGATGACGGCTTCGTAGCCCCGGCGGGCGGCGATGTCCATGTAGTCCTGGACCTGCTCGGGCTTCAGGGGATTGCCGTTGGTCTTGCACTCGACCAGGGCCGTCCACAGCTTCCCGGCGCGCTCGACCCGGATCACGCCGTCGGGGCGCTTCGGGGTCTCCCCGTGCGGGAGTTGGACCTCGGTGAAGGTCTCCATCCGCCCGGACGGAGCGCCGAAGGCCGCGGTGAGGCGGCGGCCGAACTCGGGCACCTGGGCCATCACGGAGAGCAGGACGGAGGTGGCCCGGACCTCGCGCTCGTGGTCGTTCTTGAGCGAGGTCGCGGGGAAGAGACGGGCCGCGTGCCAGGAGTCGTTCTCGGCGAGGGACTTCTTGGGCTCCTTGGGCAGCGTCACCTTCTTGCGGGCGGTCCGCAGCCGCTTGGCGGCCGGGGCCGGGCCGGACGGTGCCTCGGTGGCGGTGGCGGTGGCGGCGGGCGGCAGCTCCTCCGCAGGGGTGGCCGCAGGCTCGTCCAGCGGAGCCGGCGGCAGCTCCTCGGCGGCGCTGTCGTCCTCCTCGATGTCGATGCCGAAGTCGGTGGCCAGTCCGGCCAGTCCGGTGTCGTAGCCCTGGCCGATGGCGCGGAACTTCCACTCGCCGGCCCGGCGGTAGATCTCGCCGAAGACGAAGGCGCTCTCGGTGTCGGCGTCCTCGATCGCGAAGGCCAGCAGCTGCTCGCCGGAGGCGTCGGCGAGCCCGAGGCGAAGGTCCTCCAACTGACCGAAGGCGGCCCGCTGGTGACGGCTCGCCGCGATCACGATCCGGTCGACGGCGTCGGGCAGGACGGAGAGGTCGAGCTGGATGCGGTCCTCGGTGCCGCGCTCCGTCAGGTGCTGGCCGAGGAGCTGGACGCTGCCGTCCGCGGCCGCCGGATTGTTGTAGAAGAAGAAGTCGCCGTTGCCCCGGACCTTGCCGTCCGGCGTGAGGAGCAGCACGGAGACGTCGGCGTCGCCCTCGCCGGTGGGGCTGCTCCAACCGAGACTCACGATGAACGAGTCGAGTTCGGTCGTCAGGGCGCTCAGGCTGACGTTGGCGCCTTTGAGCATGTCGTGCACGGTTGGGTCCCCCCGGGGAGCCGAGCCACCTCTGGACATGGGAGTGGCCTGAGAAGAGTGGGATGCGCCGACGGCATGTGACTGATCGGCAGCTGGAGCCTACTCTTGTGCGGCTTCCGTGAAGAGGGGATCGACGGGATCCGTGCGTGCGCCATCCGTCGCAGGTGGGAGCGGGGTGCCGCCCCCACCTGGCGGGGGGTCAGGATTCCTTGGTCCAGATGAGCTTGCGGCCGGTTTCGGCGGGGGCGGTGGGGGTGTAGTCCACCGTGCGGTCGAGGTGGTAGCCGAGGCGGCGGGGGATGGCGGCGCTGAGGTGGTTGGCCTCGTCGCAGCGGATCTCGACGCGGGTGATGCCCGGGAGGGTGAGGGCGGCCTCGGTGAGGGCGGCGGCGGCGTTGGTGGCGATGCGGCGGCCGGTGTGGGCGGCGGAGACCCAGTAGCCGATCTCCAGGGCGCCGGGGCCGATCCGGCCGTGCAGGCCGAAGGCGCCGACCACGCTGCCCGGGTCCTCGTCGAGGCCGGCCAGGTACATGAAGTCGGTGCCGTCCTCCCAGGCGGTGATGCCGGCCAGGGCGAGCTCGCGGGTGTGCTCGGGGGTGGGGGCGGAGACCGCCCACTCCATCCAGGGGCTCAGGTGGTCGAGGTTGGCCACGGTGGCCTCGTTGAGACGGTCCGAGTCCGCGAGGGTGCGGCGGCGCAGGTGGACGCCGTCGGGGAGGGCGATCAGCTCCGGCGGGCGGCCGGTGGTGAGGGGGGCTGGTGAGGGGGCGGCTTCGGGGGTGGTCTCGCTCATGCGCGGATTATGCCTTCCCTTTACCGCCCCCGACCAGGGGGTTTCTCGCTCAACGGACTCCCGTGCCGGTATTCCGGACGGACTGTCAGAGTCGGACCAGGACCTCGTCGAGTGGCTTGCGGTGGAGGTCGGGCACCCGCGCGCCCTCGGCCGGGTAGCCGACCGGGATGACGTACGCGGCGCGTTCCTCCTGGGGGCGGTCGCAGACCTCGTTGAGGAACTTCATCGGGCTCGGGGTGTGGGTCAGGGTGGCGAGTCCGGCCTGGTGGAGGGAGGCGAGCAGGAAGCCGACCGCGATGCCGACCGACTCCTTGGTGTAGTAGGGCCGGGGCGAGTCCGGGCCCTTGTGGACCTCGAAGACCACGATCACGGCCGGGGCGTCCTCGAGGAAGGGCTTGTGCCAGTCGGTGCCGATCGGGGCCAGCGCGGCGAGCCACTCCTCGGAGGCGCGGTGGTCGTAGAACTCGCGCTCCTCGGCCTCGGCGGCCTCGCGCAGGCGGCGCTTGCGCTCGGGGTCGGTGATCACGACGAAGCGCCAGGGCTGGACGTGCGCGCCGCTGGGCGCGGTGGAGGCGGTCCGGATCGCCCAGTCGATCACCTCCTCGGGGATCGGCCGGGTCGAGTAGTCGCGGACGGTGCGGCGCTGGTCCATCACCTCGTGGAAGGCCTGGGTGCGGGCGGCCGCCTCGTGGGCGGGCACGGTCATGGGGTGGAGCGGCACGGTGGGGTGGGTGGCCGCTTCGGTGCTGTCAACCATGGCGCACAGCACAGCACATGACGGGGTGTCGGGGGAAGGTCTGGACCACAGTGGTTCCGGAGCGGTTCAGTCGGTGCGGCCGGCGCCCTGGGCTGGGCGGGCCCGGACGTGCATCCGCTCGCCCTGGGAGCCGAACAGGCTGAGGAACTCCACCGGCTGGTCGCCCGCGTTGGCGAAGGCGTGCGGGGTGCGGGTGTCGAACTCGGCGGCCTCGCCGGCCTTCAGGACGAGGTCGTGCTCGCCGAGGTGCAGCCGGAGGCGGCCGGAGAGCACGTAGAGCCACTCGTAGCCCTCGTGGGTGCCCTGTTCGACCGGGGTCCCCGCGGGCGAGGGCGTGCGGTCGGGCGGGATGACCATCTTGTAGGCGTGCATCCCGCCGAGGTTCCTGGTCAGTGGGATGAAGGTGCGGCCGTGCCGGGTGAACGGGCGGGCGTGGATCCGCGGGTCGCCGGTGGCGGGGGCGCCGACCAGCTCGTCCAGCGGCACCCCGTACGCCTGGGCCAGCGGGAGCAGCAGCTCCAGGGTGGGCTTGCGCTGGCCGGACTCCAGCCGGGAGAGGGTGCTCACCGAGATGCCGGTGGTCTCGCAGAGCTGGCTCAGGGTGAGGTCGCGGGCCTGGCGCAGCGCCCGCAGGCGGGGGCCGACGGCGGTCAGCACGGGTTCGAAGTCCATCCGTCCATTTGCTGCTTCGGCAAGGTTCTTTGTCAATCGGACGGGGCCGGGTGCAGGCTCGGGGACGTGGAAGGGAGGCCGGAGATGGCACGGGAGACGAGGTCGGAGACGGGGCCGGGGACGGAACGGTACGACGTGGTGGTGGTCGGCGGCGGTGCGGCCGGCCTGAGCGGGGCGGTGACGCTGGCCCGGGCCCGGCGCTCGGTCCTGGTGATCGACGAGGGCCGCCCGAGGAACGCCCCGGCGGACGGGGTGCACGGCTACCTCGGCCGCGAGGGCACGCCGCCCGGCGAGCTGGTGGCGGCCGGCCGGGAGGAGCTGCGCGGCTACGGCGGCCTGGTCCGGCAGGGCACGGCGGTGGCGGCGGAGCGCCGGGCGGACGGCTTCGTGGTCCGGCTGGCGGACGGCGGGGAGGTGGCGGCGGCCCGGCTGCTGGTGACCACCGGCCTCGCCGACGGGCTGCCGGAGCTGCCCGGGCTGGCCGCGCAGTGGGGGCGGGGCGTGCTGCACTGCCCGTACTGCCACGGCTGGGAGGTCCGGGACGAGGAGATCGGGGTGCTCTCGACCGGTCCGTTCGCGGTGCACCAGGCGCTGATGTGGCGTCAGTGGAGCGAGCGGATCACCCTCTTCCGGCACACCGGGCCCGAGCTCGACGCGGAGCAGCGCGAGCAGCTGGCGGCGCGGGGCGTGGTGGTGGTCGAGGGAGAGGTGACCGAGGTGGTCAGCGGGGCGGACGGGCGGATGTCCGGGCTCCGCCTGACGGACGGGCGCGTGGTGCCGTGCCGCGCGATGACGGTCACCACCCGGCTGGCCGCCCGCGGTGGCGGGCTGCTGGAGTCGCTCGGCCTGGAGGCGGTGGAGCAGGAGCGGGACGGTCACGTCTTCGGCACCCACTTCGCGGCGGACCCGGTGGGCGCGAGCGCCGTGCCCGGGGTCTGGCTGGCGGGGAACGTGACGGGGCTGATGGACCAGGTGGTGGCCGCCGCGGCGGCCGGCGTACGGGCCGGGGCGGCGATCAACGCCGACCTGACGGCCGAGGAGACCAGCCGCGCGGTCGCGGCGTACCGAGCGGGACGAGAGGGAGAGCACGGCATGGGTGAGCACGGACACGGACACGGGCACCAGCACGGGCACGGGCACGCACACGGGCACGGCCACGGGCAGGGCGGCGGGGCGGTGGAGGAGTTCTGGGACGGCCGCTACGGCGAGAGCGAGCGGATCTGGAGCGGGAACCCGAACCCGACGCTGGTCCGGGAGGCGGCGGAGCTGACCCCCGGCCGGGCACTGGACCTGGGCTGCGGCGAGGGTGCGGACGCGCTCTGGCTGGCCGAGCGCGGGTGGACGGTGACGGCGACCGACGTCTCGAAGGTGGCGCTGGAGCGGGCCGCGGAGCACGCGGCGGCGGCCGGGCCGGAGGTCGCGGCGCGGATCGACTGGCAGCGGCACGACTTCGGGGTCTCGTTCCCGGAGGGCGAGTACGAGCTGGTCTCGGCGCACTTCCTGCACTCGCCGGTCGACGTGGAGCTGGACCGCGACGCGATCCTGCGGTCCGCGGCGGCCGCGGTGGCGGTCGGCGGCGTTCTGCTGGTCGTCGGGCACTACGAGCACCCGTCCTGGGCGCAGGACCGGCACCCGGGGATGGTCTTCCCGACCACGGACGAGGTGCTCGCGGCCCTTCGACTGCCGGACGGGGACTGGACGGTGGAGCGCAGCCAGCTGGAGCCCCGGGACTTCCCGGCCCCCGACGGCACCCCGGGCACCCGGACCGACAACCTGCTCAGGGTCCGCCGCAATCGGTAATGCCGGGGGCGCGGGGAACTGCGCGAATCGGAAGGCGGCCCACCTGCAACTGAACCACCGTCAGCCAGTTGCAGGTGCGCCGTTCCCCTGCGCGCCCACGCGGCGGAGCCGCACATCAACAGAGCCCCGCGCCCCTGCGGGGCGCAGCCCGGGCCTCAGAGTTCCACGACGCGGCCGTCGGCGACCTGGAGGCGGCGGTTGACGGTGACGGCGTCGAGCATGCGGCGGTCGTGGGTGACCAGCAGGAGCGTGCCCGTGTAGGAGGCGAGGGCCGACTCCAACTGCTCGATGGCGGGCAGGTCGAGGTGGTTGGTGGGCTCGTCCAGCACCAGGAGGTTGACGCCGCGGCCCTGGAGGAGGGCCAGGGCCGCGCGGGTGCGTTCGCCGGGGGAGAGGGTGTCGGCGGGGCGCAGGACGTGGGCCGCCTTGAGGCCGAACTTGGCCAGCAGGGTGCGGACCTCCTCGGGGTTGGCGTCCGGGACCGCCGCCTGGAAGGCGTCGAGCAGCGGCTCGCCGCCGAAGAACAGCCCGCGCGCCTGGTCCACCTCGCCGACCAGGACGCCGGATCCCAACACCGCGCTGCCGTCGGTGAGTTCGAGCCGACCGAGCAGGGCCGCCAGCAGGGTGGACTTGCCCGCGCCGTTGGCGCCGGTGATGGCGACCCGGTCCGCCCAGTCGATCTGGAGGTCGACCGGGCCGAAGGCGAAGTCGCCGCGCACGGCCTTGGCGCCGCGCAGGGTGGCCACCACCGAGCCGGAGCGCGGGGCGGAGGCGATCTCCATCCGCAGCTCCCACTCCTTGCGGGGCTCCTCGACCACCTCCAGGCGGTCGATCATCCGCTGCGTCTGGCGGGCCTTGGCGGCCTGCTTCTCGGTGGACTCGGTGCGCATCGCGCGCCCGATCTTGTCGTTGTCGCTCGACTTGCGACGGGCGTTGCGGACGCCGTTCTCCATCCAGCCGCGCTGCATCCGGGCCCGGGCCTCCAGCCCGGCCCTGGTGTCGGAGTACTCCTCGTACTCCTCGCGGGCGTGCCGACGGGCCACCGCCCGCTCCTCCAGGTAGGACTCGTAGCCGCCGCCGAAGTGGTTGACCTGCTGCTGGGCGAGGTCCAGCTCCAGCACCCGGGTGACGGTGCGGGTGAGGAACTCGCGGTCGTGGCTGATCAGCACGGTGCCGGCGCGCAGGCCCTTGACGAAGGTCTCCAGCCGCTCCAGGCCGTCCAGGTCCAGGTCGTTGGTGGGCTCGTCGAGCAGGAAGACGTCGTAGCGGGAGAGCAGCAGCGAGGCCAGCCCGGCCCGGGCGGCCTGGCCGCCGGAGAGGGCGGTCATCGGCAGGTCGAGGCTGATCTTGAGGCCGAGCGAGTCGGCCACCTCCTCGGCCCGCTCCTCCAGGTCGGCGCCGCCGAGGTCCAGCCAGCGGTCCAGGCTGGTGGCGTAGTCGTCGTCGGCGCCGGGGCGGCCCTCGACCAGGCCCTCGGTGGCCTCGTCCAGCGCGGCCTGGGCGGCGGCCACACCGGTGCGGCGGGCCAGGAACCCGCGGACCGACTCGCCCTCGCGGCGCTCCGGCTCCTGCGGCAGGTGGCCGACGTTGGCGGTGGGCGGGCTCAGCTTGAGCGAGCCGCCCTCCGGGGCGGTCAGCCCGGCCAGCAGCTTGAGCAGGGTCGACTTGCCCGCACCGTTGACCCCGACCAGCCCGATCACGTCGCCGGGGGCGACGACCAGGTCCAGGCCGGAGAAGAGGATGCGGTCGCCGTGGCCGGCGCTCAGGTCCTTGACTACGAGAGTGGCACTCATGATGCGGCCGATTTTACGGGCCCTGCGGGCACCTTCCGAATAATCCGTTGCGGGCCCCGCCGGGCGGCTCCTACGGTGGTCCCCGGCTCGCAAGCAATCCCAAGACTGGAGAAGGCCGTTGCACTACTGAGGTCCTGAGACACCGTTCCCGCCGTGATGACGTCACCTCCGGCGGTGCGCGTGCGCGACCTCAGCGGAGTGCCCTGCCCTCGCTGCCGTGTGCCCGTATCGGTGTCTCCCGTGTGCCCATCCACCACGGCGACCATCCGGGAGGCCAACCATGGCGCAACCCACCACCGTTTCCATCCGCTGCACCGACCTCTCCTTCGAGTGGCCCGACGGCCGCAGCGTGCTGCACGACTTCCAGCTCGTGGTCGGCCCTGGCCGCACCGGGCTGATCGGCCTCAACGGGGCCGGCAAGTCCACCCTGCTGAAGCTGCTCGCGGGCGAGCTCGCCCCGACCTCCGGAAGTGTCCGCATCGGCGGCGAACTCGGCTACCTGCCACAGGACTTGACCCTGGACACCACCCAGAGGGTGGACCAGGTCCTGGGCATCCGGGAGGCCCGCGAGGCGCTGCACGCGATCGAGGCGGGCTCCGTCGAGGAGCGCCACTTCACCACCGTCGGCGACGACTGGGACGTCGAGGAGCGCGCGCTGGCGACCCTCGCCGGGCTCGGCCTCGGCCGGCTCGACCTGGACCGCACCGTCGAGGGGCTCTCCGGCGGCGAGGCGGTGCTGCTGAACCTGGCCGCGCTGCTGCTGCGCCGCCCGGACGTGCTGCTGCTCGACGAACCCACCAACAACCTGGACCGGCGCGCCCGTTCACTGCTGTACCAGGCGGTGGAGCGCTGGCACGGGGTGCTGGTGGTGGTCAGCCACGACCGGGAGCTGCTCCAGCACGTCGACCAGATCGCCGACCTGCGGGACGGCTCCGTCACCTGGTACGGCGGCAACTTCGCCGACTACGAGCGGACGGTGGCCGCCCAGCAGGAGACCGCCGAGCGGCTGGTGCGGGTGGCCGAGGCCGATGTGCAGCGGCAGAAGCGGGACCTGGTCGAGGCCCGGACCAAGCTGGACCGCAGCGCCAGCTACGGGCGGAAGAAGAGCTTCGAGCGGAACGACCCGAAGATCATCCGAGGGGCGCTCAAGCGCAAGGCCGAGGTGACCGCGGGCAAGGTCACCGGCCTGCACGAGGAGCGGCTGGCGGAGGCCAAGGAGCGGCTGACGGTGGCCGAGGAGGCCGTCCGGGACGACGCCGAGATCCGGATCGACCTGCCCCGCACGGCCGTCCCGGCCGGGCGGACGGTGCTCAGCCTGGACCGGGTGCGCCTGGTCCGGGGGCCGGCCGTGCCGGTCTCGCTGGAGCTGCGCGGGCCCGAGCGGATCGCGCTGCTCGGCCCCAACGGGGCCGGCAAGTCCACCCTGCTGCGCACGATCGCGGGGGAGGTCCCGTTCGTGGAGGGCCTGCTGGACACGCCGGTGCCGGTCCGTCACCTGCCGCAGCGGCTCGACCTGCTGGACGACGCGCTCTCGGTGGTCGGCAACGTCAAGGCCTTCGCCCCCGGGGCGGGGGACAACGCGGTCCGGGCCCGGCTGGCCAGGTTCCGGTTCCGCGGCGCCCGGGCGGAGCAGCCGGCCGGGACGCTGTCGGGCGGCGAGCGCTTCCGGGCCACCCTGGCCGCGCTGCTGCTGGCCGACCCGCCGCCGCAGCTGCTGCTGCTCGACGAGCCGACCAACAACCTCGACCTGGCGAGCGTGCGTCAGCTCACCCAGGCGCTCTCGGGGTACCAGGGGGCGCTCGTGGTCGCCAGTCACGACGTGCCGTTCCTGCGCGGGATCGGCGTCACCCGCTGGCTGGAGCTGGACGAACGGGGGCTGCGCGCGGTCGACCCGGCCTGACGGGCGGCCGCCCGGCGAGGAAGGGGTACCGGAGGCCTGTCGGCCGCCGGTACCCCTTCGGTACCATCGGGGCCATGCCTGCGCTCAACATCGAGTACACGGAGCACGAACTCGCCGCCATCCGCGAGGCGGCGGCGGCCGACGGAAAGAGCGTGAAGGCCTACGTGCACGACCTGAGCGTGCGGGAGCAGCAGCGCCGGATCTTCGTGAACCGCGCGGTGGCGTTCTGGAACGAGCACGTCGAGGAGTTCGACGCGGCCTTCCCCGAGGACGCGCCGGAGACCGGCAGTGCGGAGACCGGCAGTTCGGTGGCGGGGAGCCCGGTGGCGTGAGGACCGTGCTGCTCGTGGACATCCGGTGGCTGCTCGACGTCCAGGAGCAGGCCTACCCCGAGGACCTGACGGTGAGTGACTACTCGGCGCTCCAGGCCGCGGTGGCCCGCCACCGGGTCAACACCGCCCAGCTCGGCCACGACCCCGACCCGGCCTGGCGGGCGGCCGCGCTGATGCACACCATCGTGCAGCTGCGCCCGCTGCCGGTGCGCAACAACCTCTACGCCTGCATGACCACCGCGGCCTACATGCACGCCGCCGAGGAGGGCATCGACCCGCCCTACGGCGCCCTGGTCGAACTGGCCCGCGACGTCGCCGAATCCCGTGCCGACATCTTCGCCGCCGCCGACCGGATCAGGTCCTGGCGGATCTGACCCGGCCCGCACCCGGGGGCCGGCCGTGACACCGCGTCAGCTGCCGCCGCCACCGGTGGAGCCGCCGTGCCCGAGCGCGCCGAAGGGGATCCCGGCATGGTGGTCCTCCGGCGGAAGCGGCTTCCGCCGGAGCCGCCGGACGAACAGGTCCACCGGGACGGCGGGAGCCAGGACCTCCTGCAACTCCCGGTGCAGGGCAGCGGTGTCCGTGCCCCAGGGCAGGTGTACGGGTGCGATCCGGCCGTGCTCCAGCAGGACGGTCAGGATCCTCGTGACGGTCCCGGGGGACGGGTCCCCGTCGTACGGTTCGACGATCGTGTGGTCGATCCGGACGTGCCGCAGGCCGGTGAGCGGCTGCGGCCGGGCCCTGCGGACGGCGCGGACGCCGCGGACCACGGTGAAGGCGGTCGGAGCGGGGGCGGGGGAGAGCCGGAGCCGGTGCACCTCCAGGAAGAGGACCGTGTGCAGGTACAGCGCCGTCATGACGACGACCGCCAGCCCGCCGGCGATCCCGGTGGTGACCAGCACCGGCCCCCACCCCGTACCCGCGAACAGCATCACCGCGGAGACCGGGAACGCGAGGAGTGCGCCGAGCCCGAACAGCAGCGGCACGGCGCACGCCGCCCGGAGGGATCCCCGGGCGGCGTGCCGGAGCGACCCGTCGCCCTCCCCGAGCACCAGGTCGATCACCTCGGGGTCCGAACGGTCGATGCTTCCCGTCTTCATGACACGACGTTAGAGCGGTGCCGTGCGGCGGGGAAGGGAGCTCGGGGGGCGCGCGTCCGGCGGAGCCGGCGTGGTTCGGGCCCACGGGTTCAGGTCGGCGGGGTTCAGGCCGGCAGGACCGTGACGTCGTCGCACCAGCCGTAGCCGGTGCCGCTGCGGGCGTAGCAGTAGATCCGGGCGCTGGTGGCGGACGGACCGGTGGTGAAGGTGGTGGTGCCCTGGGTGTACGTGGTGCCGGTGAAGGCGGCGCGCGTGGTGGAGCCGGCGGTGTCGTACTGCTTGACGCCGAGGGAGAGTTCGGTGCCCGCGGCGGAGACCTTGCCCCAGCCGGAGAGGCGGTAGGTGGTGTTCGGGGCGAGGGTGACGACCTGCTCGGCGGCGGCCTGGGCCGGTCCGACCTTGGCGGCGCGTGCGCCCGAGTGGGCGTTGGCGGTGTCCAGGGTGACGCCGCCGTAGGAGGTCCAGGGTGAGAGGGTGGCGTCCTCGAAGCCGGGGTTGCGGACGGCGTTCACCGGCGTGGGCGGGGTGCAGGCGGCGTCGTCGAAGGCGGAGAGCTGGGCGAAGCCCCGGTCCGGGCGGCAGACGGCGGGGACGGCGCTGCCGAAGTAGTCCCGCCCGCCGTTGCCGACGATCGGCGAACCGGTGCGCAGAGCAGGGGAGTTGGCGGACAGCCGGTAGTCCTCGGGGGCGGCGCCGCCGGGGTTGGCGAAGAGCGGGTCGGCGGTGGACTTCTCCGGGTCGGCGGGCTCGTTGGCCGGGTGGTTGCCGTGCAGGGTGTTGGCCTGCCAGGTGTAGTCGGCGGCGGTGTAGTTGGTGAAGCCGCCGGTGCCGAGGTTCTGGAAGACGTTGTTGGTCAGCCGGGTGACGGTGGAGCCCGAGCCGTCCTGGATGATCGTGGCGGTGGAACCGGCGGGCAGGTAGGCGGTGTTCTGGTACATGCGGGCGTTCTTCTCGCCCACCGCGTACAGCCAGCGGCTGCGGTCGTCCACGCTCAGGTTGTGGCGGACCACGGTGCCGGTGGAGCTGGAGCCCGCACCGCAGGCACCGCAGAACAGCATGAAGCCGCCCTCGTTGTGGTGGCTGTAGTTATACTGGAAGAGGGCGTCGTTGTTGCCGTAGTCGGAGTCGAAGGCCATCCCGTCGTTGTTGTCGGCGAGGCGGCGGACGTGGTGCACCTCGTTGAACTGGATGGTGGTGGCGTCGGAGTTGATGGTCCAGATGCCGGCGTTGGATCCCATCGGGCGCATGGCGATGTCGTAGGCGGTGTTGTGCTCGACCAGCGCGTGGTCGGCGGCGCGGACCACGATGCCGTCGCCGCCGGTGTCGCTGATGGTGTTGCCGCGGAACACCATCCGGGTGTTGGCGCGCCAGTTGACGGTGGTGCCGCAGCCGTCGCCGGTGCCGTAGGAGGGGCGGCACATCCAGGTCGAACGGTTGGTCAGGCCCTCGCGGTCGACCCGGGAGATCCGGGAGTTCTGCACCAGGACGTCGTCGAAGGTGGTGGGGGTGGCCAGGCCCGAGACCCGGAACTGGATGCCGTTGGACCACTTGGTGGCGTCGCCGTTGACGTCGTGGACGTAGAGGTCGTCGGCGAGGTAGTGGGTGCCGACGCCGTCGGGGAGGTCGGCGATCTCCACCAGCAGGCCGTTGCGTTCGCGCTTGGTGGCGGCGGGGTCGGGGAAGGTGATCTCCAGCTCGCGCAGCTCCCACTGCTCGACGTTGTAGAGGTGGACGGCGGCCTTCTCGGTGGAGGCCGGGTCGCCCTGGACCACGGGACGGGAGGTGGAGGTGCCGTAGCCGGACAGGGTGACGGGGGAGCCGGCGGTGCCGGAGCCCTGGGGCTTGAGGGTGCCCAGGCAGGTCGCGCCGCGCCTGAGCAGGAGCTGGTCACCGGGCCCGAAGAGGTGGGCGTTGGCGGCGGCCAGGTTGTTCCAGGGGCTGGCGGCCGTGCCGGTACCGTTGGTGGGCGCGGAGCAGTCGAGGTAGTGGGCTCCCGCGGCGGCCTCGGCCGCCGGAGCGGCGGGGAGGACGGCGGCGGTGACCGCGAGGAGGGTGAGGGCTGTGCGAGGCAGGAGCATGAGTGGGGTGGACTCCTTGAGCGGTGAACGGATCACTGCAGACCGTTAGATCAAACGGCGATCGAATGATACAAAGTGATCAGACGATCGCGACAGACCCGTGCACCCGCAGACCGCAGATCTGGAGAAGGAAGCCCATGACCATCTCGGCCGACGAACGGCGGACCCGCATCACCGAGGCCGTCCGCGAGCTCGGCACGGTCCGGGTGGCGGACCTGGCGACCCGTCTCGGCATCCC
Source organism: Kitasatospora sp. NPDC001664 (assembly GCF_053596675.1). Lineage (NCBI taxonomy): Bacteria > Bacillati > Actinomycetota > Actinomycetes > Kitasatosporales > Streptomycetaceae > Kitasatospora > Kitasatospora sp. NPDC001664. The sequence goes on along the minus strand of NZ_JBSFGS010000016.1, from coordinate 39,369 downwards.
GGCCGTGACCGTCCGCCGCGACGTCGCCGCCCTCGCCGAGAGCGGTCGCCTCAACCGCTCGCACGGCTCCGTCTCGCTCGCCGCCGCCGACCCGGCCGCGCCGGTCCCCACGGGTGAGCGGGTGATCGGCATGTTGGTGCCCACCGTCGGCTCCTACTTCGACGAGGTGATCGCCGGCGCCCGGACCGCCGCGGCGGGGGCCGGTGCCCGCCTGGTGCTCGGCATCGCCCCCTACGAGGCCCGCGACGACCAGGAGCAGGCCGCCCGCCTGCTCGACTCCGGCGTGGACGGCCTGCTGCTCACCCCCAACTGGCAGCCCGGCGGCCGTGCGGAGGACTCCGCCTGGCTCGGCGAGCTGCCCGTCCCCGCCGTCCTGGTGGAGCGCCGCGCGGCCCCCGAGAGCCCCGGCGCCGAACTCGACTCGGTGGTCTCCGACCACCGCCACGGCGCGCTGCTGGCACTGCGTCACCTCGCCGCCCTCGGGCACACCTCGGTACTGCTGGCCGCACGCGAGGACACCTGGACCGCCCACCAGGTCCGCACCGGCTACGCCGCGGGAGCCGAGCTGCTCGGCCTCGCCGCTCATCCGGTGATCGACCTGCACCGCCCCGGCGGCGGCCCCGCCGACCCGGCCCTGGTCGCCGAGAAGATCGCCGCGGCCGCCCGCAAGGGCACCCGCGCGGTCCTGGTCCACAACGACCAGGACGCCATCCAACTCCCGCCCGTTCTCCGCTCGCTGGGCCTGGACGTGCCCGCCGACATCGCGCTGATCTCCTACGACGACGTCTTCGCCGCCCTGGCCGCGCCGCCGCTCACCGCCGTCGCCCCGCCCAAGCGGGCGGTCGGTGCCACCGCCCTGTCGCTGCTGCTGCGACGGCTGGGCGGGGAGCACGAACTCCCCGCCCACCACATCGAGTTGCTGCCGAGCCTGAAGGTCCGCACCTCCTGCGGCGGCGCGGCCTGAGCCCGCTCGCGCCGGTCAGCAGTACTTGAACGAGCTGATCTTGTCGTTGATCCAGCCCGGCAGGTACGGCCACTCCTCGTGCGGGCCGACCTTGAACTGCAGGCCGCCGTACCAGTTGTGCTCGTAGAAGCAGATGCTGCTCCCGGTCTTGTTGACGAGCGAGGAGGCGACGTCCTGCATGCCCTTGTCGCCGGCCGGGCCGCGGCCCAGCTTGCCCATGTCGCCGACGTTCTGGTTCGAGCCGTAGGAGCCGTACTTGGACTCCAGGGCGAAGTTGTGGTGGATGAAGTTGGCCTCGGGCCAGAGGCAGACGTAGCCGTCGGGGCAGGAGCCGGAGCCGTGGCTGATGTCGTAGACACTGGCGGCGTTGGCCGAGGTGGAGAGGGCGAGGGTCAGTCCGGCGGCGATGGCGGCGGACAGTCCGAACTTGGCGAGCTTGGTCTTGGTGAACACGGTGGGCCTCTTCTCGGGATCGGTGGGTCTACGGGGGTCAGCAGTACTTGAAGGAGCTGATCCTGTCGTTGATCCATCCCGGCACCGAGGCCCACTTCTCGTGCGGGCCGACCCGGAACTCCAGGCCGCCGTAGTTGTTGTGCTCGTAGAAGCAGATGGCGCTCCCGGTGTTGTTCACCACCGAGGAGGCCTCGTCCTGCATCCCCTTCCAGCGCCAGAGCTTGCTCTCGAAGACGATCTTCCCCATGTCGGCCGTGTTCTCGTCCGAGCCGACCGCGCCGTAGTCGGTGCCGCCCTTGGGGTTGCCCCGGACGAAGTTGTTGTCGCTCCACAGGCAGACCCAGTTGGCCGGGCAGCTGCCCGAGCCGCTGCTGACGTCCTTGAGCACGGAGGCGTTGGCCGGTACGGCCGTGGCGAGCAGGGCCCCGGTCAGGGCGGCGGTTCCCAGGGCGAGACGTACGGCGGTGGTGCGAAGCTTCACGGTGAACTCCTCTGCGGTGACTGTTCGGTGCTGCCCCGGGTTCCGTTCTCCCGGGTGCAGCACCACAGTGCCGCCGCGGCCGTACCGGCGGCCTCAGTCATCTGACTGCCCGTCAGGGTACGGAGGATCGGCTCACCGGCCGCCGCGAGGGCCCGGCCTCAGCCACGCTTGCGAACGTTGCGGGCCATCCGGATCCAGGTGTGCCGGCGGCCGCGGATCGCCACCGAGTAGTCGTACATGAACTCGGGGTCCATCGCGCCGGACACGAAGGCGTCCCCGAAGTGGTGCGCGTCGACCCCGATCTCCTTGGCGTTCAGGGCGAGTTGGGGTACCAGATTGCGGTGCGAGCCCTCCTGGCTGGTGCCGATGGTGCCCATCGCGATCGCCCCGGCCGCGTGGATGCGCCGCACGGCCTCGGCGGCGATCTCCCGGGTGACGCCCGGGACGGTACCGGGCAGCGGGACCAGGACGCCGTCCGCCCCGGCCTCGGCCACCGCCGCCATGCCCGCCGCGTCCAGCGGCTCGGAGCGCCCGGCCAGGTGCATCTTCCCGGACCAGATCGCGGCGTCCTCGCCGAGCGCGGACCTCAACTGCTCGCTGGTGCGGGCGATGTCGGCCAGGCCGGCCCCGGTCGCCGGGTTGGCGGTGACGCAGAGCATCGCGGCTCCCTGGTCGATCAGGCGGCGGGCGTTCTCCACGGTGGCCTTGCGGCCCTCGGGCACCGTGCCCGGCTCCAGGTTGACGCCGATCGGCCGCCCGACGAAGTCCGAGAGCTCGGCCAGCGTGGCGAACTCGCCGAGCACCGGCAGCCGCCAGCGCTCGCCGTCGAAGACCGTCTCCACCAGGTTGAGGACGACGAGGTCGGCGCCGAAGGCCGCCGCGATCTCGATGTTGGAGACCCCGCCGGTCTCGTGCGCGCCGGCCAGCATCGCGGTGTTCGGCCAGACCTCGCCGACCATGGTGCGGCCCTCGCTCTCCGCGACGGCGGCGGTCAGGGCGCGGCCGCGCAGGGCGGTGAGCTGGGCGCCGTCGAGGTCGAGGATGCGGGTCATGGGAGGTCCTTCCGTTCGAGGAGCACGGGGCGCGGGCCCCGGCGTGGTGTCTCCCCCCTCCGGACACCTTCAGGTATACCAGAGCGATACCAGATGAAAGCCGGACCAAAGTCCCGTGCCGCCGTGCCGGACGCCCCCGACCGAGAGGACCGCAGGTGCCCGCCGACCCCGTCCTGGAGCCCGTCGCCGCCGACGCCGGCCAGCCGCCGTACGTCCTCGCCCAGCAGGCGATCCAACACGCCGTCGCCACCGGCGCGTTCGGCCCCGGCCGGCGGCTGCCCTCCGAGCGCCACCTCTGCGAGCAGCTCGGCATCAGCCGCTCCACCCTGCGCCGCACCCTCAAGGCACTGGAGGAGCAGGGCCTGGTGGAGTCCTCCGAACGGCGAGGCTGGCGGGTGCGGCAGATCGGCCACAGCCACGCCCCGGAGACCTCCGGCCTGCTCGGCTTCGCCGACTTCAACCGCTCGCTGGGCCGGGTGGTCACCGCCCGGGTGCTCGGCACCCGGACCAGACCGGCCGGCTCCGAGGAGGCCGAACGGCTCCGGGTGCCGACCGGCGCGGCGCTGTTCGAGCTGCGGCGACTACGCCTCCTGGACGGGCTGCCGATCTGCGTCTCGCACGACCTGGTCCCGCTCGCGGTGGCCCCCGAGCTGCCCGCCGCCGACTTCACCACCGCCTCGGTCTTCGCCCAGCTCACCGCCGCCGGCCACGCCCCGGTCTCGGCCCGCTACACCGCCCGGGCCGCCCTGGCCGACGCCGGCCAGCGCCAGCTGCTCGAACTGCGCGGCCCCTCCGCCGTCTTGACCACCGAACGGCTCTCGTTCGACGAGGGCGGCAGCCCGTGCGCCGACAGCCACGAGACCTACCGCGCGGACCGCTACGAGCTGCGGCTGACCCTCGGGCCCGGTGGGTTCTGAACGGGGCCACCGGAGGTCAGGGCTTGAGACGGCTCAGGGTGAGCCCGCCGCTGGCCCGCTTGAAGAGGTACTCGGCCCGCTCGTAGGAGAGCCGGGCCCGGCCGGTGTCCGGGCAGAGGTCGGCGGTGGGCAGCCGGGCCGGGCCCGGGCGGCGGTCGGTCAGGAACAGCGGGCCCCGGGTGCGGCCGGCCAGCAGCTCGGGGAGCAGCCGGGCGGTGCCGGAGCGCCAGCCGATGCCGTTGCGGGCGCGGCGGTCCTCCAGGTCCAGGTCCTCGACGTTCAGGGCCAGCACGGCCTTCACCCCGGCGCCGGACTCGCTGAGCAGCCGCCACAGCACGTGCTCGCGGACGGTCGGCCCGGGCAGCGCGCAGAGCGCGTCCAACCGGGTCGGACCGACCGCCTCGGCGGCCCGGCGCCCCGGCTCGGGGCGGCGTTCCAACGCCGCCGCCAACTCCTGGGCCAGGCCCGGCAGTCCGGCCCAGAGGGCGAAGGAGCGTACGGCCGCGCGGTGCCGGTTCCAGGTGCGCCCGGCAGCGCTGCCCCAGGCCGCGGCGAACACCCCGGCCACCTGATCGGCCGTCAGCCCGTCCAGCGGCCGGCCCTCCCCGAGCGCCAGGCAGAGCCGCCGCACGGTCTGCCCGTAGGAGCGGACGGTCGAGGCGTCCAGCTCCGGGCGGGCCAGGAAGGCGCGGGTGGCCGGGCCGAGGGCCGGGCCCGCCGCAGGGTCGGTGCCGGGGTCGGCGCCGGGCTCCGTGAGGGCGTCGGCGCGGGCCAGCAGGAAGGCGCGTTCGGCGGCGTTGCGGGTGAGTTCGGCCGCCCGGCGGAACTCCAGCCGGGCCTCGGCCGGCCGGTGCAGCCGGGCCAGCAGGTCACCCCGGACGCTCGGCAGCAGGTGGTAGTCGCGCAGCGCGGGCTCGGCGGTCAGTTCGTCGGCCAGGTCGAGCCCGGCCTGCGGGCCACGGGCCATGCCGACCGCCACCGCCCGGTTCAGCCGGACCACCGGCGTGGGCAGCAGCCGGGCCAGCGCCCCGTACAGGGCGGCGATCTGCGTCCAGTCGGTGGCCTCGGCGGTCGGTGCCTGGGCGTGGCAGACCGCGATGGCGGCCTGGAGCACGTACGGGCCGGGCGCGCTGCCGCCGACTTCGCGGGCGCGGAGCATCGCGGTGAAGCCGCGGCGGATCAGCAACTGGTCCCAGCGGCCCCGGTTCTGCTCGTGCAGCAGCACCGGTTCGCCGGACGGGCCGGTGCGGGCGGCCGAGCGCGAGGCCTGGATCTCCATCAGCGCCACCAGGCCGTGCACCTCGGCCTCGCGCGGGGCCAGCACCGCCAGCAACCGGCCCAGCCGGAGCGCCTCCTGACAGAGGCCGGGGCGCATCAGGTCGTCGCCGGAGGTGGCCGAGTAGCCCTCGTTGAAGATCAGGTAGACCACCTCCAGGACGGAGGCCAGCCGCCCCGCGAGCTCCTCGCCCTCCGGCAGCTCGAAGGAGACCCGCTGCTCGGCCAGGGTCCGCTTGGCCGCGGCGATCCGCCGGGTGATCTCGGGGGTGGTGGAGAGGAAGGCGCGGGCGATCTCGGCGGGGGTGAGGCCGCCGAGCAGACGGAGCGTCAGGGCGGCCCGCTGGGCGGCGGGCAGCACGGGGTGGCAGGAGACCAGCATCAGCCGGAGCATGTCCTCCGGGTCGTCGCCGCTCTCGTCGTCCCCGCCTCCGCCTCCGCCCTCGCCCGGAGTCGGGTCCTGGTGCCGTGCCTGGAGCTGCTCCTGCGTCAGCTCGTGGGCCAGCCGGCCCTGATGGCGCTCGTGCAGCTGGGAGCGGCGGATGTGGTCCACCGCGCGGCGTCGGGCGATGGTGGTCAGCCAGGCACCCGGGTTGTCCGGCACACCGGTGCGCGGCCACTGCTCCAGCGCCGCGACCAGGGCGTCCTGGGCCAGCTCCTCGGCCAGCCCGACGTCGCGGACCGTCCGGACCAGACCGGCGATGATCTTCGCCGACTCCAGCTTCCAGACCGCGTCGATCGTCCGGCGGGTATCCAGCACGCTCCTCATCCCACCACACCGGCCCCGGCACGCGGGACGCGCACCGGGGCCGGGGCTGTGGCCGTCGACGGTGGGGGGATCAGCCGGTGAACACCTGCTGGAGGCGGCTCTGGCCGTCGCCGACGATCCGGCGGAAGCGGCGGGCCAGCTCGACCGCCTCCTCCGGCGAGCGGACCTCGACCAGGGCGAAGCCGGCCACCGCCTCCTTGGCCTCGGCGAACGGGCCGTCGGTCACCGTGATCTCCTCGCCCTCGGAGGAGACCAGGATCGACTCGGCGGCCAGCCCGCCGGTGGCCAGCAGGACACCGGAGGCGGTCAGCTCCTCGATGAAGGCGCCCATCTCGGCGAAGAGCTTCTCGTCGGGGACGGCGCTGTGGGCGTTGGTGGTCATCAGGTAACGCATGGGGTGCTCCTCGGGGTGGGTCGGTTTCTGCTTCCACCGGTACGTCGAACGAGGTGATGTGACAGGGAACGGTCGCTGTTCCCCGTCACATCGACCCGGACGACGTACCGGCGAGGAACCGCTCACCGCCCCGGAAGGAAGCACCCGCCATGACCGTCTTCACCGCCTCGTCCACCGCTGCCGCCGCCGTCCGTCCCCGCTCCCGCACCCGTGCGCTGCTCGCCCTCGGGGCGGCGGCCGTGCCGGTCTGGACGGTGGTGGCGACGGCCCAGGTCCTCACCCGGGAGGGCTTCTCGCTCCTCCGGCACCCGCTCAGCATCCTCAGCAACGGCCCGCTCGGCTGGGTGCAGATCACCAACTTCCTGGTGGTCGGCCTGCTGATGACCGCCGGAGCGGCCGGGCTGCGCCGGGCGATGCGGGGGCAGGCCGGCTCCACCTGGGTGCCCCGGCTGGTCCGCCTCGGCGGGCTCGGCATGACGGCGGCCGGCGTCTTCGTGATGGACCCGGCCGACGGCTTCCCGGTCGGCACCCCGGCCGGAGCGCCCACCGCCCTCAGCTGGCACGGCTACGCCCACATGGCCGCCGGCTCGGTCACCTTCCTCTCCTTCATCGCGGCCTGCTACCTCCTGGGCCGCCACTACCGTCTGGCCGGCGACCGCACCTCCGCCGTCCTCTCCCGGACCGCCGGCACCGCCCTGCTGCTCGGCAACGGCTGGGCGATGAGCGGCGGCCCGGCCGGCTCGCTGACCCTGGCCGTCGGCGTGATCACCGCGATGGCGTGGATCTCCCTGGTCTCCGCCCGCCTGTGCCGGACCGCCGCCTGAGCCGGACCGCCGCCTGACCGCCCGTCAGTACCCGCGGCCCGGCCCTGCGAAAACGCGGGTGCCCGGGCCGGTGGCGTTCGGCGATACTCCGGGCATGGCCCTGCACCAGCAGCTCGCACGCGTGAGCACCGAGTACCTCGACGCCTGCCGCCGTGCGGCCGCGGCCTCGGCCGACGGCGATCCCGGATGGGGCCCGCCGTCCGAGGACGAGATCGATCTCGACTGGGCCGCCTGGGGGTTGGGCAACTACCTGCGGTGGGCCGAGGGCGATCCGGAGCTGATCCGCACCCTGGAGCGCAGCCTGGACGGTGACGATCCGTCGGCGGTCCGGTACCTCGACCACCTGGAGTTCTACGACCGCATGGGCGGGCCGCCCGCGCTGCTCCCGCCATCGGCGGTGGCCGAACTCTCGGCCCGGCTCGACGCCGTGGACACCGCAGCGCTGTTCGCGCGCTTCCCGGAGGACCGCGAACTGGCGGCCTCGGTGACCAAGTTGGGCCTCGGTGGCACCGACACCCTGGAGTGGATCGCCCGGCACTTCGCGATGCTCCGGGAGTTCTACCGGGGGGCTGCCGCCCGGGGGCTGGCCGTGGTGGTCTGGGTGGACTGACCCGCTGCGGGGTCAGTCCGTGCCGGTGGCGGCGAGGACCGTGACGCGGTGGCCGGCGGAGTGCAGAGCGGCCAGCGAGAGGTCCCAGCGGACGGCGTTGAACCAGGGGGAACGCGTCCCGGGGAAGAACCAGTGGGCGCGGTCGACCAGTTCGGCGATGACCGTGGCGACGTCGTTGTCCGGGTACTCCCCGGTGCGGACGGTGTCGAGAAGGGTGTGCAGGTCGGTGGCCATCGCTTCGGTGCTCTCTCCGGTCGGGGCGGGAGCGGCCGAGTGTAGTCAGGGGGCGCACGGCCCGCCCCTGGTCTGTGCGCTGATGCGCCGTCACCCGTGCGGGTGTCATGGTGGGCGAAACTGGCAGACCGTGACACGGCCGGCCGCAGAATCGGCCGGATGGATGACGCCCCCGACTGCCCACCGTCTCCGCCCCCGCCGCCCTGCCCCCCACCGGCCGGACCGCCGTGGCACTGGCCGCACCACTGGCTGTGGTCCTGCCACGCGCCTTCGCCGACGCCTTCGCCGACGCCCGGTCCGAGCACGAAGCCCACGCCAGGCCCCACGCCCACACCCGTGCCCACGCCTTCGGTGACGGTCCTTCCGCCGTCCGCGAGTGCCGCGCCGACGCCGACACCGACGCCGGTCACGGCACCCGGCCGGACCGAGGTCGCGGCGCCCCGCCCGTCCGCCGTCCGCCCGGTCCCGACTCCGTTGCGATCGGCGCGGGAGTCCCCGTCCTCGTCCGCGCCGCCGCCCCCGACAACGCCGCCGTCCGTCCCGTCGCCGTCCGCGACCCAGGCCGTCGTGCTGGCGGCGCCCCCCGCCCCGCCGGTGGTGCCGCCGTCCGCAGGGGAGTTGGACCCGATGGTGTGGTCCACCGTGCTGCTGCTGGTGGTCCTGCTGCCGTCCGCCGTGGCGGCCCTTCTGCAACCCGTCCTGCGCAACCACCGGAGCCGCTCGTGAACCTGCTGTCCCTGCTCGGGGCCCTCGCCGCCGTCACCGTCGCCATGACCGGTCTGGCCGTCGGCCACCGCTTCCGTCCGGTACGGGTCGAGGGCGAGCCGGAGCCGGAGCCGCACGCCGTGCTGCTCACCATCGGCTCCGGCATCCTCTCCGGCTTCGTGCTGCTCACCGGCTTCCTGGTGGCCACCGGCTGGGCCGCCCGCACCACCCACGTGCTGCCGCCGCTCGGGCTGTACGCGGCCGACGTCTGCGCGGGCGTCGCCGTCCTGCTCTACCCGGCGCTCGCGGGGCTGCCGGTGACGTCCCGTCACGTCACCGCCGTCGCCTTCTTCAGTGCCCTGGTCGGTTACACCCTCACCGCGGCCTTCCAACTGCGGCCGTGAACGCGACCGCGGGCTGATGCTGCCGGGTGTCCAGTTCGGACGGCTCTCCGCGGCGCGGTGGGCTCGGCGGCTCCCGGGCGGGCCGGTCCGGAGGCCGGGTCGCGGTCTGCCGCGTGGACTGCCCCGCCGGACACGGGCGACTGCCCGGTGCGGTCGCCGCGGCGCCTCCCCGCTGCCTCCGGGGCCGTTTCGCGGGTGCGTGGTGCTTCCCCGCGTCCGGCCCCTCACCCGTGGTGACGTGCGGGGATGCCCGCCGGGAGGAGGGTCGGGTGTCCGGGGAGGCAGGCGCCGGTGGGCCCCCGGGCACTGTTGGGCCGCGGTGGTTGACGGCCGGTCGGCCACCACGGAGGCTGGGTTCAGCCCGTCTGCCGGGCCCGTCGCCCGGCCCCGTGCCGACGTCCCCCCAGAACCCAATGTCGGTCCGGCCCGGTCACTGCTCGCCCGGGCCGGGGCCGGGCGACGCTTCTCCCTCCACAGCCGCAGTCCCTGACCCCGAGTCACCCCGCCACCGCCCCGCGGCCCGAGGCGGGCCGGCCGGGCCCGGGCTGCCGCGAAGGGTCGGCCCCGCACCGCTGACCCCGTTTCATCTCCTCGCCGCCCCGTGGCCGGAGGCCGGTCCGGCAGAATCGGGGGATGCGAATCGTGATCTTGTGTGGTGGGGAGAGCCCGGAGCGGGACGTGTCGTCGGCCTCCGGCCGGGCCGTCGCGGCGGCGCTGCTGGAGCGCGGGCACGAGGTGGTGCTGGTCGACCCGGCGGCGTCGGAGCCGGTGCTGGCCGGTCCGCTGCGGCCGGGGGACGCGGTGGCGGCGTTCGCGGTGCCCGAGGAGCCGCCGGTGCTGGCGGATCAGGGGGCGTGGCGGCGGCGGATGCACGCGGCCCTGACGGGCGGTCCGGTGCTGGAGCTGCTGCGCGGTGCGGACGTGGTCTTCCTGGCGCTGCACGGTGGTTGGGGCGAGGACGGGCACGTGCAGGCGCTGTTGGAGATGGCGGGGGTGCGCTTCACCGGGGCGGGCAGCGCCGCCTGTGCGGCGGCCTGGCACAAGGGGCGGGCGCAGGCCGTGCTCGGGGCGGCCGGGATGCCGGTGGTGCGACGGGTGCTGTGGGGGCCGGCGGAGCGGGAAGTCCCGAAGGCCGTACGGGAGTTGGTCGAGCAGGGGCCGGTGGTGGTGAAGCCGGCCGCGGACGGTTCCAGCGTCTCGGTCCACCGGGTCGGCACGGAGGAGGAGTTGGAGCGGGCGGCGGCCGACGTGGCCGAGCGGGGGCTGGAGTTCCTGGTGGAGCCGTTCCTGCCCGGGCGCGAGTTCACGGTGGCGGTGGTGGGTGGCCGTGCCCTGCCGGTGGTGGAGATCGAGCTGACCACCCCGCTGTTCGACTACGCGGCCAAGTACCAGCCGGGCGCGGTGCGGGAGCTCTGCCCGGCCCCCGTGGACGAGGCGTTCGCGGCCCGGCTCCAGGAGCTGGCGCTGGCCGCCCACGGCGCCCTGGGCTTCGGGGCGCGTTCCTACTCGCGCACCGACTTCCGCTGCGACGCGGACGGCGAGCCGATGTGCATCGAGGTGAACGCGCTGCCCGGCCTGACCGCCACCAGCCTGTTGCCGCTCGCGGCGGCCGGGGCCGGCTGGAGCTACCCGGAGCTGACGCAGCGGATCCTGGACCTGGTCGAGGGCTGAGCCGCCGCGGGGGACCCTGGTGCCGTCGTTGCGGCCGACGGGTCCCTAAGCTGCGGGTATGCCGAGCAAACTGAGCCTTGCCGAGATCACGCCCGACAACCTGGACGCCGCGATCGCCGTCCGGGTGCACCCGGAGCAGGAGCACGTGGTGTCGTCGGTGGTGAAGTCGCTGGCGGAGGCGTACGTCCACCCCGGGGTGGCCTGGCCTCGGTTGATCATGGACGGTGACCGGGTGGTCGGCTTCCTGATGGCCTTCCTGGCCATCGACTGGTTCGGTGACGGCAGCGGCGACGTCCGGTCCGGACTGTGGCGGCTCAACATCTCCGCCGAGGCGCAGGGGCGCGGCTACGGGCGCTTCGCGGTGCAGGAGGTGGCGGCCGAGATCCGCCGCCGCGGCGGCCGCCGGCTCTTCGTCACCTGGCACCAGGGCCCGGCCAGCCCGGAGAACTTCTACCTGGGCCTGGGCTTCCGCCCCACCGGCGAACTGAGCGACGGCGAGATCGTCGGGGTCCTGGAACTGATCTGACCTCAGGAGCCGTCGCCGCCACTGCCGCCGCCGTCACCGCCGACGTACGGCTGGGTGGCGCGGCGGCGGTTCGACTTGCCGAAGGCCTCGGCGGTGGCGGTGAGGATCCGGATGGCCGTGACGACGCCGTGGGTCCAGCGGGGGCCGCCGCGCTCGGCCCAGAGGATGCAGACGCAGCCGAACGCGACGAAGGCGAGCAGGGCGACGAGCAGCAGGTCGATCATGTTCCCCACCTGAGGCGCTAGGTGTCGTGAGTGGGGATCATCGCAGATCGGAGGCGGTACGGGTACCCCTGGCGGGCAGGTGTGCCCGAACGGGAATCAGCTGGGCCTGGGGCGGGCGAGGAGCGGTGCGAAGGGGGCGGCGGCGGGGTGCCAGGGGGCCTCGTACTCCCAGGAGACCCACGCGGTCGGGGGGAGGAGGGCGAGGCAGTCGGCGAGTGGGAGGGTGCCGGAGCCGAGCGGGAGGGGAGTGAGGTCCTCGGGGGAGGCGATGTCCTTCACCTGGGTGTAGCCGAGCCAGGGGGCGAGGGCGGTGTGGGAGTCGGTGGGGGTCTCGCCGGCCAGGTGGGTGTGCATCAGGTCCCAGAGGCCGCCGACGGCGGGGGAGCCGACGGCGGCGGCGAGCCGGGCGACGGCGCGGGCGGAGCGGTGGGTGTCGTGGGTCTCGACCAGGACGCGGACGCCGAGCGCGGTGGCGGTCGGGGCGATGGCGGTCAGGCGGCGGACGGCGGTGGCGTCGTTGCCCCGGGGGAAGACCCGGACGTACGGGGCGCCGAGGTCGGCGGCCAGCCGGAGGTGGGCGGTGAGCTCGGCGAGGACGGGGCCGTCCTCGCCCGGTTCGGCGATCCGGAGGTAGGAGCAGACGGCGAGGGGCAGCACGCCGGAGGTGGTGAACTGCCTGGCCAGGGCGGTGCGTTCGGCGGTGCCGAGGTCGAGGTGGACCGGCTCGCCGGGGGTGCAGCGCAGTTCGACGCCGTCCCAGCCGTGCTCGGTGGCCAGGCGCAGGACCTCGGGGACGGGGAGGCCGGGCAGGCCGAGGGTGGAGAAGGCCCACCTCATCGCCGCACCTCCACGGTGGCGTCGCCGAGCGAGGCGGTGACTGAGGAGCCGTCGGGCCAGTGGACGCGCAGCGTGGTGCCGGTGACCGCGACGGAGGGGGACGGGCCGTCGGGGGTTCCGGTGAGGCGGGCGGTGCAGGCGAAGAGCCCGTCGGTGACCGCGCCGGTGAGGGCGGGGAGGGTGGCGTCCGGGCCGTAGGCGGTGCCCTCGGGCAGGTGGTGGGCCGTCAGGGCGGTGTAGCCGTGCACCGGGTGGAGCGAGGAGTGCAGCCGGGCGGCGGTGACGGCCCAGCCGGTCTGGCGGGCGGGGGTGCCGGGTGCCGCGCCGGTGACCAGGTGGGCGCGGACCTCGTCGGGGCCGTGGGCCAGGGTGAGCGAGGTGATCCGGATGCCGTCGGCCGGGGTGGAGTGGGAGGCGGCCCAGCCGGGGCCGGTGCCGAGCGGGGTGATCCGGCCGCGTCCGGTGGGGGCGCCGTCGATCGTCAACCCGAAGTGGTTGTCCGGGAGTTCGGCGGAGAAGGTGGGGCCGGTGGCGGTGGAGTGGGCGCAGCGGGCGTACAGCGGGTCGTCCGGCAGTGCCGCGCCGTCGGCGGGCTGGTCGTCGCTGCCGTGGTTGTGCACCCGGACCAGCCCGTCGGCGGCCGTCGACTGCACCAGTAGGCCGGGGGCGGCCAACGGCCGGACGGAGTCGGCCAGTTCGGCGGGTGCGGGCTGTTCGGTGGCGGTCCAGGCGGGGTGGTCGGCGGGGAGCAGCAGGCCGAGGAAGCCCTTGCTCGACCAGTAGGGCGAGGCGGGGCCGGAGTAGGGCTGGACCATCGGGGGGTGCGCGCCGTACCAGCCGAGGGTGAGCAGGCCGCGCCGGTCGGCGGCGCCGCGGTCGAGGAAGTGCCGCAGCGCGCCGGAGGCCAGCCGCCTGGTGGTGCCGGGGGTCAGCGGGGTGTGGCCGGTGAGGGCGCCGAGCCAGAGCGGGGCGGCCGCGGCGTGACGGTAGATCAGGGACCGGCCCTGGTGCAGCGGGGCGCCGTCGGCGCCGAAGGTGCGGGCGTAGCCGTCGAGGTGGGCGGCCAGGCGGGCGCCGTGGCGGGCGAGCAGCTCGGCGTCGCCGGACAGGTGGGCGTGCAGCACGGGGTAGAGGTGCAGGGCCCAGCCGTTGTAGTGGTCGACGGCGCGCGGGCGGCCGTCGGTGTACCAGCCCTCGCCGAGGTACCAGCCGTCCAGCTTGGCCAGCCCCCGGGTGACGGCGGCCCGGCAGGCCTCGGCGTCGGTGCCGGCCTCCTCCAGCAGGCCGGGGTCGGTGGCGTCGAGCTCGCCGAGGAAGCCGGCCACCGTGAGCGGGAAGAGGTGCCAGTTGTTGTCGACCGGTTCGCGGTGGAGGGCGGCGGCCAGCCAGCGGGCGGCGCGGAGCCGGACGGGGTGGTCCAGGAGCTCCCAGAGCCAGGGGCGGGTGAGGCGCAGGGCGAGGGCGATCGAGGCGGCCTCGACCATCGGCTGGCCCCGGTCGGTGATCGGGGGCCAGGCCTCCGCCGAGGCCGGGTCGGTGCCGGTGGCCAGGCCGGCGGCGTAGCGCTCCAGCAGGCCGGTGGGGTCCTCGCCCCGGGCGCCGGCGGTGCGGAAGGCGGCGAGCAGGAAGGTGCGGGCGTAGCCCTCCAGGCCGTCCGAGGCGGGGCCGGACCAGCTGGGGCGGGGGCCCGGCAGGTCGATCCGGGCCAGGCCGGGGGAGGCGTACGGGCGGACGGCGGCCAGCAGACCGTCTGCGGCGGCCTCCCAGTGGGCCCTGGTCCAGCCGGTGTGCGGGCTGAGGGCGCGGTCCTCCGCGGGGAGCGGGAAGGGAGCGGGCATGGCGGCTGGCATGGGTGTCCTCCGTCCGGGGCTTACCGGGCCGAATCTAGGAGGAGGGTGATCACCCGTCAAGGTCGGGCGATCAAATGATCGATACAGAGATCAGATCGGATCATTCGATCCAGATCTCTTGACTCCGATCGGAGGGCGGCCCAAGATGGCGGTCACACCTCGTCAGATCGTCGTAAGAACGGTGATCCGGCGTCAAAGCGGTGCAATTCCCCCCTCACTGCCAGGAGCCGAGCCATGTCCGCTAACCCCACCCGCCCCCGCAGAGCCCTCCTGCTCGGCGCCTGCGCGCTCTCGCTCGCCCTTCTCACCGCCTGCGGCAGCGGTGGCTCCGGCTCCACCCAGGCGGCCGCGGGCGAGCAGGCCACCGACGGCAAGCCGGTCACGCTCACCTTCTGGGGCTGGGCCAAGGGCACCAAGGACGTGGTGGCCGCGTTCAACGCCTCCCACCCGAACGTCCAGATCACCTTCGAGGAGATCCCCTCGGGCAACGCGGGCGGCTACGCCAAGATCGCCAACGCGGTGAAGGCGGGCAACGCCCCCGACGTCTTCAACGTCGAGTACCCCCAGCTGCCCGACTTCGTCAGCCAGGGCGCGGTGCAGGACATCTCCAAGCTGGTCACCGCCGACCTCAAGGCCAAGTACCTGCCGCAGGCCGTCGAACTGACCACCCTGGGCGGCAAGAACTGGGCGCTGCCGCTGGACGCGGCCCCGCAGTCCTTCTACTACCGCAAGGACCTCTTCGAGAAGGCCGGCATCACCGCCCCGCCCAAGACCTGGGACGAGTTCCGCACCGCCGCCCAGAAGCTCAAGCAGGCCGACCCCACCACCCGGATCGCCACCTTCTTCCCCGACGACCCGAGCACCTTCGAGGCGCTCGCCTGGCAGGCCGGGGCCACCTGGTTCGGCACCAAGGGCGATGCCTGGCAGGTCGCCCTGACCACCCCGCAGACCGCCAAGGTCGCCGACTACTGGCAGCAGATGATCGGCGAGGACCTGGTCCGCTCGATGCCCTCGTTCAGCCAGCAGTGGACCGCCTCGCTGCAGAAGGGCGAGACGGCCGGCTACCTGGGCGCCTCCTGGGGCGGCGGCGTGCTCAAGTCCTCGGTGCCGGACGGCTCCGGCAAGTGGGCCGTGGCCCCGATCCCGACCTGGGACGGCAGCCCCGCCAGCGGCATGCTCGGCGGCACCACCTTCGCCGTCTCCAAGGACAGCAAGAAGGCCAAGGCCGCCGTCGAGTTCGCCACCTGGGCCACCACCACCCCCGAGGGCATCAAGGCCCGGATCGCCTCCGGCACCTCCTCCGCCTACCCGGCCGCGCCCGAGCTGGTGCCCGTCGCCAAGGCCGCCTTCGACACCGCCTTCTACGGTGGCCAGGACATCTACGCGGTCTACCAGGACGCGGCCAAGTCCATCAAGCCGAACTGGAGTTGGGGCCCCGCCATGGGCGCCACCAACACCTCGCTGAAGGACGCCTTCGGCAAGCTGTCCGGCGGCACCACCCTCGGCCAGGCCGTGGACGGTGCCCAGAAGGCCACCGTGGCCGAGCTGAAGAACCGCGGCCTCAAGGTCGCCGAGTGACCAGCTCCGTCACCCGGCGGAGGAAGAGCGGGAACGGGGCCGCCGCCACCCTGCTGGCCCCGTTCCTGCTCCTCTTCACCGCCTGCACCCTGGTCCCGATCGGCTACGCCCTCTGGCTCAGCCTGCACAGCGAGCGCAGCTCCGGCCTCGGCTTCGGCGGCTCGGAGACGGTCTTCACCGGGATCGGCAACTACACCCGGGCCCTGGCCGACCAGGCCTTCCGCGAGGGCTTCCTGACGACGGCCCAGTACTGCCTGCTCTACATCCCGCTGATGACCGGTCTGGCCCTCGGCCTGGCCCTGCTGCTGGACTCCGCGCTGGCCCGGGCCCGCCGCTTCTTCCAACTGGCGCTCTTCCTCCCGCACGCGGTGCCCGGCATCATCGCCGCGCTGGTCTGGATGTACCTGTACACCCCCGGCATCAGCCCGGTGATCGGTGCCCTGGAGGGCCTCGGCACCCAGCCCGACCTGCTCGGCCACCCGCTCCCCGCCGTGGTGAACATCGCGCTCTGGGAGTGGACCGGCTACAACATGGTGATCTTCTACGCCGCGCTGCAGGCCATCCCGCGGGAGGTGCTGGAGGCCGCCGTGGTCGACGGGGCCGGCCCGCTGCGCACCGCGCTGAGCGTGAAGATCCCGCTGATCCGGGCCTCGATCACGATGGTCGGCCTGTTCACCGTGATCGGCTCGCTCCAGCTCTTCACCGAACCGATGATCCTGCACGGCGCCTCACCCGGCGTCAGCTCCACCTGGACCCCGAACATGTACGCCTACACCGCCGCCTTCGAGAAGGGCGACTACGGACTGGCCGCCGCGGCCTCGGTGCTGCTGGCCCTGACCGCCGCCGCCCTCTCCTTCCTGGTCACCCGCTTCGGCCGCGGCCGCAAGGAGGCGAGCGCCGGATGAGCACGACCCGCACCGCCCGCCGCCCCTGGTCGCTCTCCAGGACCGCCGTCAACGGCGCCCTGCTGCTGGCCACCGCCTACACCCTGCTCCCGCTCGGCTGGCTGCTCACCGCCGCCGCCAAGGACACCGGCGACCTGATCGGCGGCCGCGCCCTCACCGCCGACACCTGGCACCTGGGCGCCAACCTCCAGGCGCTGGCCACCAGCGGGGACGGCATCTACTTCCGCTGGTACCTCAACTCCCTGCTCTACGCCGGGATCGGGGCCCTGCTCTGCGCCCTGGTCTGCGTCTGCGCCGGGTACGCCTTCCAGGTCTACGACTTCCCCGGCAAGGAGAAGGTCTTCGGCCTGGTCCTGCTCGGCGTGCTGGTGCCGACCACCGCGCTCGCCCTGCCGATGTACCTGCTCGCCTCCGAACTCGGCGTGGTGAACACCTTCTGGTCGGTCTTCATCCCCTCCCTGGTCAACCCCTTCGGGGTCTACCTGGCCCGGGTGTTCGTGGCCGGCTACGTGCCCGGCGAGGTGCTGGAGGCCGCCCGGATGGACGGCGCCGGCGAGCTGCGCACCTTCTGGTCGATCGGCCTGAAGATGGTGATGCCCGGCTTCGTGACCGTGTTCCTGTTCCAGTTCACCGCGATCTGGAACAACTTCTTCCTCCCGCTGGTGATGCTCTCCGACAGCCGGCTGTTCCCGGTCAGCCTCGGCCTCTACAGCTGGAACGCGCAGACCCGCGCCTTCCCCGAGTACTACCCCCTGGTGGTCACCGGTTCGCTGCTCGCCGTGCTCCCGCTGGTGATCGCCTTCGTCGTGCTCCAGCGCCACTGGAAGGCCGGACTGACCGCAGGGAGCGTCAAGTGACCCTCTACCAGGAGACTCCCGTGACCCAGCCCGACCCGACCGCGCAGCGCAGGCCGCGCGCCCTGCTCGCCATGGAGCGCGGCCTCGCCGAGCGGCTGATCGACCGGGACACCCTCGCCCGGCTCACCGAACTCGCCGACCTCGACCCCCGGTTGGTGGTGGACGACTTCACCACCCCGGCCGCCCGGGCCGCCCTCGCCGAGGCCGAGGTGATCGTCAGCAGCTGGGGCTGCCCGCCGCTGGACGAGACCGTGCTGGCCGCCGCCCCCCGGCTGCGCGCCGTGATCCACGCGGCCGGCTCGGTCAAGCACCACATCACGGAGGCCTGTTGGCGGCGCGGCCTGGAGGTCACCTCCGCCGCCTGGGCCAACGCGCTCCCGGTGGCCGAGTACACCGTCGCCGCCGTGCTGCTGGCCAACAAGCAGCTGCTGCGGATCCGGGAGGACTACCGGGCCCGCCGCACCCGGCACGACTGGCAGGACGCCTACGCCGCCTCCGGCAACTACCGCCGCACCGTCGGCGTGGTCGGCGCCTCCCGGATCGGGCGGCGCGTGCTGGAGCTGCTCCGCCCGTACGACCTGGAGCTGCTGCTGCACGACCCGTACGTGACGGCCGAGGAGGCCCGTGAACTCGGGGCCCGGAGCGTCGAGTTGGACGAACTCTGCGCCTCCTCGGACGTGGTGACGGTGCACGCCCCCGAGCTGCCCGCCACCCACCACCTGATCGACGCCCGGCGGCTGGCCCTGATGCCGGACGGCGCCACCCTGGTGAACACCTCCCGCGGCTCGCTGCTCGACCAGGACGCACTGGTCGCCGAGCTGGTCACCGGCCGGCTCGACGCGGTGCTGGACGTGACCGTCCCGGAGGTGCTGCCCGCCGACTCCCCGCTGTACGAGCTGCCCAACGTGGTGCTCACCCCGCACGTGGCCGGCTCCCTCGGCGGCGAACTCCACCGGATGGCCGCCGCAGCCGCCGACGAGCTGGCGCGCTACGCGGCCGGGTTGCCCTTCGCGCACCCGGTGCTTCCGCAGGACATCGCCCGCAGCGCCTGACGCCTGCGGCGCACCATCGGCACCTGGCCCACCGTTCCGGACGTACCGGTCGGCGTCCTCCGCCGCGCGCGGTTCCTCGCGCCCCCGGATTCTGCAACTCTTCGAAGGAGACTTTCCTATGCCCCGCAGGGTGATCGGCATCGTGATGAACGGTGTCACCGGCCGGATGGGCTACCGCCAGCACCTGGTCCGTTCGATCCTGGCCATCCGCGAGCAGGGCGGTCTGCCGCTCGGTGACGGTGAGGTGCTGTGGCCGGAGCCGATCTTGGTGGGCCGCAGCGAGCTCAAGCTGAAGGAACTGGCGGACCGTCACGGCCTGGCCCACTGGACCACCTCGCTGGAGGAGGCGCTGGAGCACCCGTTGGCGGAGGTCTACTTCGACGCGCAGGTGACTCCGGCGCGGGAGTCCGCGCTGCGGGCCGCCATCGCGGCGGGCAAGCACGTCTACACGGAGAAGCCGACGGCCGAATCCCTGGATGCCGCCCTGGAGTTGGCCAGGCTCGCGCGGGAGGCGGGGGTGTGCAACGGCGCGGTGCAGGACAAGCTCTTCCTCCCGGGCCTGCTCAAGCTCAAGCGGCTGGTCGACGGCGGCTTCTTCGGGCGGATCCTGTCGGTGCGCGGGGAGTTCGGCTACTGGGTGTTCGAGGGCGACTGGCAGGACGCGCAGCGCCCGTCGTGGAACTACCGGGCCGAGGACGGCGGCGGGATGATCCTCGACATGTTCCCGCACTGGCGCTACGTGCTGGACAACGTCATCGCCCCGGTGCGGTCGGTGTACGCGCACACCGCCACCCACATCCCGCGGCGCGTGGACGAGCAGGGGCGCGCGTACGAGGCCACCGCCGACGACGCGGCGTACGGCGTCTTCGAGTTGGAGGGCGGGATCACCGCGCAGATCAACTCCTCGTGGGCGGTGCGGGTCGACCGCGACGAGCTGGTGGAGTTCCAGGTGGACGGCACCGAGGGCAGCGCGGTGGCGGGGCTGCGCAACTGCCGCGTCCAGCACCGGGCCTCCACCCCCAAGCCGGTGTGGAACCCGGACCTGCCGGCCACCGAGTCGTTCCGCGAGCAGTGGCAGCAGGTGCCGGACAACGCCGAGTTCGACAACGGCTTCAAGATCCAGTGGGAGCTGTTCCTGCGCCACGTCGCGACCGGCTCGGCCTACCACTGGGACCTGCTGGAAGGCGCCAAGGGCGTCCAACTCGCCGAGCTGGGACTGCGGTCCGCCCGTGAGGGTCGCCGCCTGGACGTCACGGAGCTGTCGCTGTGACCACCGTCGACCTGCCCGGCACCGGCTCCCACCTCCTGCGGGAGCCGCTCGCCCTCCCCGCCGGCCCCGCACCGGTCGGCCGCACCGTCTTCGCCGCCGCCCACGTCGTCGCCGACCCGCTGGGCCACAACGCCCCCGGCGCCCCGGCTGCCGTCGACTGGGAGAGCACCCTGGCCTTCCGCCACCACCTGTGGTCACTCGGCCTCGGGGTGGCCGACGCGATGGACACCGCGCAGCGCGGAATGGGCCTGGACTGGGCCGCCACGGCCGAGTTGATCCGCCGCAGCGGCGCGGAGGCGCGGGCGGTGGGCGGACGGCTGGCCTGCGGGGTGGGGACCGACCAGCTCACCGCACCCGCCGCCCTGGACGAGGTCCGGGCCGCCTACGCCCAGCAGCTGGAGGTGGTGGAGGACGCGGGCGCGCAGCCGATCCTGATGGCCAGCCGGGCGCTTGCCGCCACCGCGCGCGGCCCGCAGGACTACCTCGACGTCTACGGCGAGCTGATCGAGCAGGCCGGGCGGCCGGTGATCCTGCACTGGCTGGGCGAGATGTTCGACCCGGCGCTGGCCGGCTACTGGGGCTCCGCCGACCTCGACGCGGCCACCGACACCGTCCTGAGCCTGATCCGTGAGCACGCCGACCGGATCGACGGCATCAAGGTCTCGCTGCTGGACGCCGGCCGCGAGGTCGCCCTGCGCCGGGCCCTGCCGGACGGGGTGCGGCTCTACACCGGGGACGACTTCCACTACCCCGAGCTGATCCGCGGCGACGAACTCGGCCACAGCGACGCCCTGCTGGGCGTCTTCGACCCGATCGCCGCCGTCGCCGCGGCCGCCCTGCGGGCCCTGGACGCCGGTGACCTGGCCGCCTACGACGCGCTGTTCGCCCCGACCCTCCCGCTGGCCCGGCACCTGTTCGCCGCACCGACCTTCCACTACAAGACCGGCATCGTCTTCCTCGCCTGGCTGGCCGGCCACCAGTCGCACTTCACCATGGTCGCCGGTGCCCAGAGCGGTCGCTCCGTCCCCCACCTGATCGAGCTCTTCCGACTCGCCGACCGGGCGGGCGTCCTGCCCGATCCGGACCTGGCCGCGCAGCGCATGAGCAGCTTCCTGGCGGTGTCCCTGTGATGCGCGGACTCTCGCTCAACCAGATCACCACCAAGGGGTGGACCCTTCCCGAGGCCGTCCGGGGGTGTGCGGAGGCCGGGATCGAGGGGATCGGCCTCTGGCGGGACAAGGTGGCCGAGACGGGGGTGGCCCGGGCCGCCAAGCTCTGCCGGGAGGCCGGACTGACCGTCAGCAGCCTGTGCCGGGGCGGCTTCCTGACCGCCGCCACGCCGGAGGGGCGGCGCGCGGCGTTGGCCGACAACCTCCAGGCGATCGAGGAGGCGGCCGAACTCGGCACCGACACCCTGGTCCTGGTGGTCGGCGGTCTGCCGGAGGGCTCCCGCGACCTGCCCGGCGCCCGTGCCAGGGTGGCCGACCTGCTCGCCGAACTGGCCCCGCACGCGGGTGACTTCGGCGTCCGCCTGGCCATCGAGCCGCTGCACCCGATGTTCTGCGCCGACCGCGCCGTGGTCTCCACCCTCGGCCAGGCCCTCGACCTCGCGGAGCCCTTCCCCGCCTCGCAGGTCGGCGTCGTCGTCGACAGCTACCACGTCTGGTGGGACCCGCAGTTGGCGGAGCAGATCGCCCGGGCGGGGGAGCGGATCGCCGCCTACCAGCTCTGCGACTGGACCCTCCCCCTCCCCGCCGACGCCCTGCTCGGACGCGGCCACGTCGGCGACGGCTTCATCGACTTCCGGGCGCTGGACGCGATGGTGGCGCAGGCCGGGTACACCGGCTGGGTGGAGGTTGAGATCTTCAACCAGCAGATCTGGGACACCCCCGGCGCCGAGACCCTCCACACCGTGGTCGAGCGCCACCGGACCCACGTGACGGACCGTCCGTGAAGGTCGTGATCGCGCCGGACTCCTTCAAGGGGACGGCCACCGCGGCCGAGGCCGCCGAGGCCCTGGCGGCCGGCTGGCGCTCGGTCCGGCCGCAGGACCAGCTGGTCCTGCTGCCGATGGCCGACGGCGGCGAGGGCACCCTCGCCGCCGTCGCGGGGCCGGCCCCGCTCCACCGGGTGCCCGGCTGCACCGGCCCGGACGGCCGTCCGGTGACCGGTCTGTTCGCCCTGCTGCCGGACGGCACCGCCGTGGTCGAACTCGCCACCGCCAGCGGCCTCCCGCTGATGGCCCGCCCGGCCCCGCTCACCGCCACCACCCGCGGCACCGGCCAGACCGTGGCCGCCGCCCTCGACGCGGGCGCCACCCGCCTGCTGATCGGCCTCGGCGGCTCCGCCTCCACCGACGGCGGCACCGGCCTGCTCACCGCCCTCGGCCTGCGTCTGCTCGACCATCGGGGTCTTGAACTTCCGGACGGAGGAGGGCCCTTGGCGTCCGTGGCCGCCGTCGACCGCGGCGCGCTGCGACCGCCTCCCGCCGACGGGGTCCACCTCCTCACCGACGTCACCAACCCCCTCCTCGGCCCCACCGGCGCGGCCGCCGTCTACGGACCGCAGAAGGGGGCCACCCCGGCCGACACCGCCGCCCTCGACCACGGACTGACCCGCCTGGCCGCACTCCTAGGCGGCGAGCCGCAGCGGCCCGGCGCCGGAGCGGCGGGCGGCACCGCGTACGGCCTGCACACCCTCTGGTCCGCCGGGATCACCCCGGGAGCGGCCGCCGTCGCCGACCTGCTCGGCCTCGGCGAGGCGGTCGCCGACGCCGACCTCGTGATCACCGGCGAGGGCCGCTACGACGCGACCTCCCATCAGGGCAAGGCCGTCGGCGAGGTCCTCCGCCGCGCCGCACGCACCCGCACCGCCGTGGTGGCCGGCGCCTCCGACCTCCCCGTCCTGACCCTGACCGCCCTGGCCGGCTCCTCCCGGGCCGCCCTGGACGCCCCGCTGCACTGGCTGGCGGTGGCCGGTGCGAAGCTTGCGGCAGGTGAGGCGGCCCGCGGCGGCGGGTAGGGGCCGGGAGAGCGAGGGGGAGAACATGACCGAAGGTCAGGACAGCGGTGTGGTCGTCTACTGGCGGCCGATGTGCCCGTACTGCGTGAAGCTGATGACCCAGCTGCGCTTCACGGACCTGGAGTACACCACCGTGAACATCTGGAAGGACCCCGAGGCCGCCGCCTACGTCCGCTCCGTCGCCGACGGCAACGAGACCGTCCCCACCGTCTCGGTGGCCGGCCACGCCCTGGTCAACCCGTCCCGCCGCGACCTGCTCGCCGCCGTCGACACCCACGCCCCGCAGGCCCGCAAGCGCGGCTGACCACCCGTCACCGGCCGGGCCCCGACCGCGCCTCGGGCCCCGACCGCGCCTCGGGCCCCGACCGCGCCTCAGGCCGCGCCGGGGTCGTGGCCGGTGACGGCGCGCGCGTAGGCGTGCAGCGCGCCGATCACCTCCGCGCGGGTGCGGCGGCCGGCCAGCACCTCCATCTGGTACCCGTCCTCCATCGCCAGCAGGCTGCTGGCCAGCAGGCGCGGCGAGTCGGTCAGCCGGAAGTGCCCTTGGGCCTCGCCGAGCACCAGGATGCCGTAGTAGACCGCGACCTGACGTTCGGTCAGCGCGGAGTCCAGCGCGGCCGCGCGCGGGTCGCGCAGGCTCCTGGGCCAGTACTCGAAGAGCAGTTCCTGCTGGGCGTCGGCGCGATCCTGCTCGGTGCGGCCGCGGCCCTGCTCGCCCGGGCCCGATTCCGCGCCTTCTTCCGCACCGGCCGCGACAGCGTGGCCGGACCGACCGTCAAGGACCACTGACCATGCGCACCCTGGCCATCGCCGCCCTCCAGACCACCCCCGTCCCCTTCGACCCCGAGGCCACCTGGGAGCGGTTCGCCGCCCAGGTCCGGGCCGTCCGAGCCACCTTCCCGCACGTCCAACTGGTCGTCGTGCCGGAGCTGTTGCTGGCCGCCGAGGCACCCCTGCTGCAGGCGCGGACCGACTGGATGGAGCAGGTGGCGGAGAGCGTCCCCGGCCCGCTCACGGACCGGATCGGCGAGCTGGCCCGGGAGACCGGGCTCTGGCTGGTGCCCGGCAGCCTCTACGAACGGGACGCGGACGGGCGGATCTTCAACACCGCGATCGCCGTCTCGCCGCAGGGGGAGATCGCGGCCCGGTACCGGAAGGTCTTCCCGTGGCAGCCCTACGAGACCACCGAGCCGGGCCACGAGTTCGTGGTCTTCGACCTCCCGGGCATCGGCCGGGCCGGGCTGGCCATCTGCTACGACGGCTCCTTCCCCGAGACGGTCCGTCAACTGGCCTGGCTGGGTGCCGAGGTGGTGATCCAGCCGACCCTGACCACCACCCGGGACAGGGAGATGGAGCTGGTCTGCGCCCGGGCCAACGCCTGGACCAACCAGGTCTACGTGGTGAACCTCAACGCGGCCGACCCGGCCGGGGTGGGCCACAGCGCGATCGTCGACCCGGAGGGCACGGTGCGTCAGCAGGCGGCCGGCGGGGAGGAGGTCCTGGTCGACGTCCTCGACCTGGACGCCGTCACCCGGGTGCGGCAGTACGGCAGTTCGGGGCTGAACCGGCCCTGGGCCCAGCTGGAGCGCTACGGGCAGGCCATCGAGCTGCCCGCCTACGGCGGTGCCTTCCGGCCCCGGCCGTCCGGGCGGGGGTGAGGGCCGGTCAGGGGGAGGGGAAGAGCTTGGCGGCCACCAGGAGCAGCAGGACGGGCAGGCTGAGGAAGGCCAGGGAGGCCAGCAGGCAGCCGAGTTCGGCCAGTGCGTGTCCGGTGGACTGGTACCGGACCGGGGTCTGGTGCCCCGCCGGTGTCGTGCGCCACTTGCCCGAGGTCCGACTCACCGGGCCAGTCTCCGGCAGGCCCGGGGGCCGGCGCCTGAGTACCGGTACTCAATCGAGGGCCGGGCTCGACGGTATTGCTCGAAGATGCTCGATCCGGCTATAAATCAAGCATCAATGAGCACTGGAGTCTGCCGTGATCCTGACCGTCACCCTCAACGCCGCCCTCGACGTCACCTACCACCTGCCCCGGGTGGCCCGCTTCGGGAGCAACCGGGTGCGGGAGGTGGCCGAGCAGGCGGGCGGCAAGGGGGTCAACGTCGCCCGGGTGCTGCACGCGCTCGGGGCCGAGGTGGTGGTCACCGGGCTGGCCGGCGGGGCGGCAGGGACGGCGATCCGTCAGGAGCTGGGGCGGGCCGGGCTGCCGGAGGAGTTCGCGGCCGTCGCCGGGGAGAGCCGGCGCACCATCGCGGTGGTGGAGCAGGAGGACGGCGACGCCACCATGTATCTGGAGCCGGGGCCGGTGGTGACCGAGGAGGAGTGGCGGGCCTTCCTGGAGCGGTACGCGGGGCTGCTGGCCGGGGCCGGGGCGGTGGTGCTCTCCGGGAGCCTGCCGCGCGGACTGCCCGCCGATGCGTACCGGACGCTGGTGGAGCTCGCCGGGGAGCGGGGCGTCCCGGCCGTGCTGGACGCGGACGGGGCGGCGCTGACCCACGGGCTGGCGGCGGGCCCGGCGCTGGTGAAGCCCAACCGCAAGGAGCTGGCGGCGGCCGTCGGATCCGACGATCCGGCGGCCGGTGCCGCGCTGCTGCGCTCCGCCGGGGCCGGCGCGGTGGCGGCCTCGCTCGGGCCCGACGGGCTGCTCGCGGTGACGGACCGCGGCAGCTGGCTCGCCGCCCCGCCGGAGCCGGTCCCCGGCAACCCCACCGGCGCGGGCGACGCGGCCGTGGCCGCCCTCACCCTGGGCCTGGTCCGCGACGAGCCCTGGCCGGACCGGCTGCGTCGCGCGGTGGCGCTGTCCGCCGCGACCGTCCTGGCGCCCCGGGCGGGCGAGTTCGACGGCGGCGCGTACCGGCAGTGGCGGGACCGCGTCCGGGTCGAGCCGCTGCCGTGACGGGGTGTCAGGCCTTCAGCTGGTAGGCCTTCATGTTCCTGAGCAGCAGATAGGTGTCGCGCAGCGAGCCCGAGGTGTCGCCGAGCGAGCGGTAGATGCCCCACTTGGGGCGGACCCGGTCGGCCAGGAAGGTGTCGACGCCGGTCTTGGTGGCGTCGACCACGGTCTTGCCGCCGCTCTTGAGCACCCAGCGGACCGAGCCGGCCTTCTTGTCGCCGATCTTGATCTCGTACTCGACGTCGACCCACTTGTTCTGGAGCGGTTCGAGGTCGGTGCGGCCGACCAGCACGTCGCCGTCGAACACCTTGTGCTCGATGGTCTGCTTCCCGTCCACCCGGCGCAGCGAGGTGACGGTGATCGGGGAGGTGCCGTTGCCCGGCTGCTTGGTCTGCATGATGTGGGTGAAGGTGGTGGTCGCCATCAGCGAGCTCGGGATGTACATCGAGTAGGTGACGCGCCAGGTCTGGCCCGACTTCCACTCCAGGAAGTCGGAGGAGGAGGTGCGGTTGCCGGTGACCTCGTGGCGCTGGCGGTCGTCGTAGGAGTCGCGGTCCACCTTGTGCATGTCGAAGCGGTAGGCGTCGCCCGAGACCTTGATGTGCGGGCCGCCGGACGGGTGCGAGTCGGCGCGGTCGTCCTCGACGGTCTCGAAGGCGCGCAGTCCGTCGCGGGCCGGGTCGGCCGACCAGCGCAGGGTCCAGCTCGGCGCGGCGTGGGCCGAGGCCGCCGGGACGAGAACGGCCGGGAGGGTCAGGACGAGGGCGGTCAGGACGGTGGGGAGCACGCGGGTGCGCATCGGCTGCCAACTCCTGCGGGTCGGGGGGTGGGTGGGACGGCAGTCATCCTGCCGTCCTGATGATGGACAGTAAAGCTTCCTGACTGTTCCCGGGTGTCGTGATTTGGTGACGAACGCGTGTACGGTTCCTGCCAGTTGAGCGAGTGGCGGTTGACCGTGGGCTCCGCGGCCGGGTTATGGTCACCCTGTGCGTGCATCCCCGTACCGAGCGCTGCTGGCGCTGGTCGCCCTGGTGCTGGCCGCGCTGACCTGTTCGGCGGCCGGTCCCTCCGCGCACACCCATCTGGCCGCCCCCGCCGGGGTGTTGACGGTCTTCGAGCTGGGCCCGCAGGACGCCTGCCCGGGTGGGGCCACCCCCGCCCCGCCCGTCCCCGACCACTGCGCGGAGGAGTCCGCCCAGTGGCTGGCCTCCCCGACCCCGCTGCTCCCGGCCCTGGCGCTGGTCGCCCTGCTGACCGTCGCACTGCTCGGGAACCACCGCCCGGCCGCCCCGCCCCGGACGCGCGCCCGCCGGGCCGGCGCGAGACACGGCCGCACGCTGCTCAACACGCTCTGCCTGCAACAGGTCTAGCGGAACCCCACGCCCCGCCCCGCCGACCAGTGGGGGTGACGGGCGTGCCCGCCGACCGATCATCCGTCAGCAGGAAGCAGAGCAGTGACGATCACGCGTTCCCTCGACACGGCGGTGCTCACCCCCGCCACCCTCCCCAGGACGGCCGCCGGCACCGGGCGCTCGCTGGCCGCCGCCGTCGGCCACACGCCCGTGGTGTGGATCGGCGAACCGTTCACCGGCTGTGCCCAGGGCTTCTGGGCCAAGCTGGAGGGCTTCAATCCCGGCGGCATCAAGGACCGCCCGGCCCTGCACATGGTGGGCCGGGCCCGCGAGCGCGGCGAACTCCGGCCCGGCGCCCGGATCGTGGAGTCCACCAGCGGCACCCTCGGCCTCGGGCTGGCGCTGGCGGGACAGATCCACGGCCACCCCGTCACCGTGGTCACGGACCCGGGGCTGGAGCCCGACGTGCACCGGCTGCTCACCGCCCAGGGCGCCACCGTCGACCTGGTGAGCGAGCCGCACCCCACCGGCGGCTGGCAGGAGGCCCGCCGCCTGCGGGTGGCCGAGCTGCTGGCCGCCGACCCCACCGCCTGGTGCCCCGACCAGTACGCCAACCCCGACAACGTCGCCGCCTACGAGCCGCTGGCCGAGGAGCTGGTGGCCCAACTCGGCCGGGTGGACGTGCTGGTGGCGAGCGTCGGCACCGGCGGCCACTCCGCCGGGGTGAGCCGGGTGCTGCGCGAGTACTACCCCGAGCTCAGGGTGATCGGGGTGGACACCACCGGCTCCACCATCTTCGGCCAGCCCGCCCGCGGCCGGCTGATGCGCGGCCTCGGCAGCTCCATCCACCCGCGCAACGTCGCCTACGAGCAGTTCGCCGAGGTGCACTGGGTGGCCGCTCCCGAGGCCGTGCGGGCCTGCCGGGCGCTGGCCCGCTCCGCGTACGCCTCCGGCGGCTGGAGCGTGGGCGCCGTCGCCCTGGTCGCCGCCTGGGCCGCCCGGACCGAACCGCCCGGCACCCGGATCGCCGCGATCTTCCCCGACGGCCCGCACCGCTACCTCTCCACCGTCTACAACGACGAGTACTGCCGCCCGCACGGCCTGCTGGACGGCGCGACCGCCGAGCACCCCGACGAGATCACCCACCCCGGCGAGCGCGAGGTCACCCGCTGGACCCGCTGCCGCACCGTCACCGACCCGCTGGGGGAGGCCCGGTGAGCGGCGGACGGGGCGGGTACCGCTCGTTCGAGCGCAGCGTCCGGCTGTTGATGGTCAACCAGTTCACCATCAACCTCGGCTTCTACATGCTGATGCCCTACCTGGCCCAGCACCTCTCCGGCACCCTCGGCCTGGCCGGCTGGACGGTCGGCCTGGTGCTCGGCGTGCGCAACCTCAGCCAGCAGGGCATGTTCCTGGCCGGCGGCGCCCTGGCGGACCGTTTCGGCTACAAGCCGCTGATCGTCGCCGGCCTGGCCCTGCGCACCGTCGGCTTCGCGGTGCTCGGCCTGGTCGACTCCGTCCCCGCGCTGCTCGCCGCCTCGGCGGCCACCGGGCTGGCCGGCGCGCTGTTCAACCCGGCGGTGCGCGCGTACGTGGCGGCCGACGCGGGGGAGCGCCGGGTGGAGGCCTTCGCCCTGTTCAACGTCTTCTACCAGGCGGGCATCCTGCTCGGCCCGCTGGCCGGACTGGCCCTCACCTGGCTGGACTTCCGCCTCACCTGCCTGGCCGCGGCGGCGGTCTTCGCCGTGCTCAGCGCCGTCCAGGTGCGCAGCCTGCCGCACCGGCCGGCCGAGCGCGGAGGCGGTGAGCCGGTGCGGTGGCGCGGGCTGCTGGGCAACCGGAGGTTCCTGCTCTTCGCCCTCGCGATGACCGGCTCCTACGTGCTCTCCTTCCAGGTCTACCTGGCACTGCCGCTGGAGGTCCGGCGGATCGGCGGCGAGGCGGCCGCACCGGCGGTCGCGGCGCTCTTCGTGGTCTCCGGGCTGGCCACCATCCTCGGCCAGACCCGGCTGACGGCCTGGTGCCGGCGGACCTGGCCGCCCGGGCGCTCCCTGACGGCGGGTCTGCTGGCGATGGCGGCGGCCTTCCTGCCGCTCGCGGCGGCGGCCGCCGTCCCGCCGCCCGGGCCCGGTCCGGCCCGGCTGGCGCTCGCGCTCGGCCCGCCGGTGCTGGCCGCCGCGCTGCTCACGCTGGGGACCATGCTGGCCTACCCGTTCGAGATGGACACCGTCGTCTCGCTCGCCGAGGGCCGGCTGGTGGCCACCCACTACGGGCTCTACAACACCGTCTGCGGGATCGGCATCACCCTGGGGAACCTCGCGGTCGGCGCCGCGCTGGACCTCGCCCCCGCCGCGACCTGGCTCGGCCTGACCGTCCTCGGCCTGGCGGCGGCCGCCGGGCTGGCCGCCCTGCACCGCACCGGCAGGCTGGCTCCCGCCGCCCCGGCCCGCCGCGCGGGGGCCACGGTCGGCTGAGACAGCGTCAGAACGGGGCGGCCCGAGCAGACGGTGTCCGCCCCGTTCCTCGTCACCTGCCGTCCGCCGACCGGTCCACACCTCGGACCGGTCGGCGTGCCGGCGCGGCGGCGGGAGAGGATGGGGGCGTCTTCCGGACCGGGCCGGGCGGGCGTCCCCGGGTGTCCGCCGGGCACCGCCGCGCCCCGCACCGGGCCGTCCCGGGAGGCAGTGCGGTGCCCGGGAGGCAGAGCCCGGACCACCCCCGCCCGCTGGACCAACCGCGCCCTGGAGGACGCCGTGACGGTAGTCGAGATTCCCGGATCGAAGTCGGTGACGGCCCGCGCGCTGTTCCTGGCCGCCGCCGCCGACGGCAGCACCAGGCTGCGCCGCCCGCTGCACTCCGACGACACCGAGGGCTTCGCGGCCGGCCTCGCCGCGCTCGGCTACGCGGTCACCGAGGACGGCCAGGACTGGATCGTCGAGGGCCGCCCGCAGGGCCCCGCCAACGACGCCGACGTCTACTGCCGCGACGGCGCCACCACCGCCCGCTTCCTCCCCGCGCTGGCCGCCGCCGGGCACGGCGAGTTCCGCTTCGACGCCTCCGCGCAGATGCGCCGCCGCCCGGTCGGCCCGCTCACCGAGGCGCTGCGCGAGCTCGGCGTGGTGCTGGTGCACGAGGAGAACGAGGGCCACCACCCGCTGCGGATCAGCGCGCGCGGCGTCAAGGGCGGCGAGCTCACCCTGGACGCCGGGCTCTCCTCGCAGTACCTGACCGCCCTGCTGCTGCTCGGCCCGCTCACCGAGCAGGGCCTGCGGATCACCGTCACCGACCTGGTCTCGGTGCCCTACGTCGAGATCACCCTCGCCATGATGCGCAGCTTCGGCGTGGAGGTCGGGCGCGAGGGCGACGGCAAGGTCTTCGTGGTGCCGCCGGGCGGCTACACCGCCGCCGATTACCCGGTCGAGCCGGACGCCTCCACCGCCAGCTACGTCTTCGCCGCCGCCGCCCTGACGGGCCGTGAGGTGACGGTGCCCGGCCTCGGGCAGGGCGCGCTCCAGGGCGACCTGAAGTTCGTCGAGGTGCTGGAGCGGATGGGGGCGGAGGTCCGGATCGGCGAGGACGAGGTGACCGTGGCCGGCGCTCCCGGCGGGCGGCTGTCCGGGATCACCGTCAACATGCGGGACATCTCCGACACCATGCCGACGCTGGCCGCCATCGCGCCGTTCGCCGACGGGCCGGTGCGGATCGAGGACGTCTACAACACCCGGGTCAAGGAGTGCGACCGCCTGGAGGCCTGCGCGCAGAACCTGCGGGCCCAGGGCATCGAGGTGGAGACCGGCCGGGACTGGATCGAGATCAGGCCGGGCGCACCGAAGCCGGTCGAGATCGCCACCTTCGGGGACCACCGGATCGTGATGTCCTTCGCGGTGGCCGGGCTGCGCACCCCGGGCGTCACCTTCGACGACCCGGGATGCGTGCGGAAGACCTTCCCGGCCTTCCACGAGGAGTTCGCGAAGCTGCGCGCCTCCTGGGGGATCTGACCGGCTCTCAGGCCTCGGCCGGCTTGAGCCTGCGCGCGACCAGCGTGCCGAGCCGGTCGAGGCCCACCACCAGCGCCGCCAGCGCGATGAACTCGAAGGTCAGCTGGACGATCTGGAGCGACACCCAGCCGTAGCCCTTCTCGCTCGGGTCCAGGAAGAAGTACGGGTACTTGACCGGGAAGTCCGGGAAGAGCAGGGCCCGGGCGATGGTGACGGCGGCGTAGCCGAGCGGGAAGGCCAGCCAGAGCGGCAGGTCCTTCCAACGGGAGGCGTTGCGCGGCTTGAGGCAGAGCCAGTCGCCCAGCACCAGCACGGGCGTGACGTAGTGCAGGAAGAAGCTGGACCACTCCTGCACCAGGTTCTCGCCGTTCACCAGCCCGGGCAGCGGGTTGGCCCCCTTGTTCAGCAGGATGTGCGCGACCAGGCCGGTGATGGTGATGTACAGCGTCACCGCCCCGCGCAGCCGCGGCGCGGGCGCCTCGACGGTGGAGCGCTTCACCATCCAGTAGACGGCCCCGAGGAAGTACCCGAGCACGATCACGTTGCTCTCGATGGTGAAGTACACCAGCGAGCTGTTGCTGAGGATCAGCCCGAGCCCGGCCGAGAGCACGATGGCCGCTCGCCACCAGAGTGAGGGG
Organism: Kitasatospora sp. NPDC001664; assembly: GCF_053596675.1. Taxonomy (NCBI): domain Bacteria; kingdom Bacillati; phylum Actinomycetota; class Actinomycetes; order Kitasatosporales; family Streptomycetaceae; genus Kitasatospora; species Kitasatospora sp. NPDC001664. Next base: position 7,618 of record NZ_JBSFGS010000016.1, on the reverse strand, counting down.
CGGGTCCAGACCGACATGTTGTTCACCAGTCCGTGGTCGAGTGTTGGCATGGTCGCCGCACTCTACCTGCGGGTAGCCGACCCACGGAAGGCGCCTGGTCACCGGCGTACGATCACCCCGTGCCCCGCAAGCCGAACACCCCGCGCCGCCTGACCGCCGACGGCACCAGGTACCTCTGGACGCTCCGTCACCGCCACCGGCCGGAGGGCTGCGAGGAGAGACTGACCCTGCACCCCCAGCCCGCAGGGGAGAGCGGCCTGCTGCGCATCGTCTTCGCCGACGGCCCGGACCGGTACGTGCCGGGAGGGGCGCCGCTCGGCTCGGGCGACGTCGGGTACGTCAGGGGCGCCGGGCTGAACCTGCACGAGCCGGGGGCCGTCAGGGCCCTGCTCGACGCCGCGCTGGCGGGTGGCTGGGCGCCGGGCGGTCCCGCCGTGGAGCTTGACGGGTGGTCACTGCTGGAGGAGGCGGCCCGGGCGGGTCAGGGGCTGACGAAGCCCTCCTGGTAGGCGGTGATGACGGCCTGGGTGCGGTCGCGGGCGGCGAGTTTGGTGAGGATGCCGCCGACGTGGGTCTTGACGGTCTCGGGGCTGACGACGAGGTGGGCGGCGATCTCGGCGTTGTTGAGGCCGGCGGCCATCAGGCGGAGGACCTGGGACTCGCGGTCGGTGAGGCGGCGGGTGCGGGCGTCGGGGCGGGCGGGGCGGCGGGCGGTGGCGAGGTCGCGGATGGCGGCGGGGAAGAGCAGGGAGTCGCCGCGGGCGACCAGGCGGACGGCCTGGACCATCTCGTCGGCGCTGGCGCGCTTGAGCAGGAAGCCGGCGGCTCCGGCCCGGAGCGCGTCGTAGACGTGGTCGTCGTTCTCGAAGGTGGTGACCACCAGGATCCGGGGCGCCGGGTCGAGGGTGGAGACCAACTGTTCGGTGGCGCGGATGCCGTCCACCTGCGGCATCCGGACGTCCATCAGCACCACGTCCGGCCGCAACTCCCTCACCAGGGAGACGACTTCGGCACCGTTGGCGGCCTCCCCGACCACCTCCAGGTCCGGTTCGGCGTTCAGGATGGCCCGTAGGCCCATCCGCACCAGCCGCTCGTCGTCGGCGATCACTACGCGCACCGTCATGTCCCGGCCCCCTGCTCGTTCGGTTCAACTGTTCAACTGTTCAGCGGCAGCCGGGCGGTGAGCCGCCAGCGGCCGTCGGTGTCCACGCCTGCGCCGCAGGTGCCGCCCAGCACCGCGGCCCGTTCGGCCATCCCGGCCAACCCCCGCCCGCCGCCCGGACGGCTCGGCCGGTCCTCGCCGGGCGGATTGACCAGCTCCAACTCCAGTGCACCGGAGACCACTTCGAGCCGCAGCTCGGCGGTCACCCGCCCCGCGTGGCGCAGCACGTTGGTCAGCCCCTCCTGGACGATCCGGTACGCCGCCCGGGAGGCCTCGGCCGGCAGCTCGCCCGTCCCGGGTCCGACCCGCGCGGAGACCGCGACCCCGGCCAGCTCCATCTGCCGCAGCAGGGCGCCGAGCCCGGCCAGGGTGGGAGCGGTGGAGCCGGCGGCGGGCTCGGGCTCCTCGCGGAGCAGGCCGAGCACGGTGTCCAGCTCGGCCACCGCGGCCCGGGCGGTCTCCTCGATCGCCTTGAGCGCCTCCTCGGCGAACTCCGGGTCGCTGCGCAGCACCCGCCCGGCCGCCGCCGCCTGGATCCCGACGGCGCTCAGCGCGTGGCCGACGGAGTCGTGCAACTCCCGCGCCAGCCGGTTGCGTTGGGCCAGCTCCAGGGCGCGCCGTTCGGCCGCGGCGAGCCGCTCGCCGGGCGTCGGCCCGAGCAGCGGCACCGCGGTGCGGGCCAGCCAGGCCCCGGCCCCGGCGTTGGTCAGCAGCACCAGCGCCACCAGCCCGAGCGCGACCAGCTGCGGCGCCACCCCGAGCGGTCCGAACAGCTCCCGCACCGCGGCCTGGTCCGGGAAGAGCAGCAGCACGCAGACCGCCGGCGGGACGGAGAGCGACATCCCCGAGACCACCCCGCCGCAGAACAGGTGCTGGACGAACCAGGCGGCGGTGCGCCGCCGGGCGGCCCAGGACCGTGACGCGGTGACCGTCAACTCCCGTCCGTCGGCCAGTCCGAGGGCCCGGGCGGCGGTGGCCTCCAGGACCCGGACGGCCGGCAGCAGCAGCGCCACGGCGGCGGCGAGCGGCAGGGCCACCGCGAAGGCCTCGAACTGCGCCCACAGGTCCCCGCGCGTGTCGTTCAGTCCCCGGGCGGTGGAGACCAGCACCAGGCAGAGCAGCCAGAAGGGCATCAGGAGGGCTCCGCCGAGCACCAGGTGCACCCAGCGGAGCGCCGCCCTGCGTCCGACCAGTGCACGCAGACCGACCGGCAAGTGGGGGGCGGCGTCGCGGTGCCGGGGCACGCACCTCGCCGGCTTCTCGTCAGTCGCCGATGCTCCGCATGGACTCCCTCCTCGGCGCCGCCGAGCCACGCACCCCAACACCGCTCCTTCCTCCGCCCCCCACTTGCCGGTCGGTCTCACGCAGCTGACCCTATGTCAGCGGCAGCGTGCGCACGTTCGATCAGGACCAGGGCCCCGGTCACCAGCAGCAGCCCGCCGATCCCGGCCTGCGCCGCCTCGGCCAACTGCCCGGCCGGTGGCACGGTGTCGGTCCGCTCGGGGAGGTCGGGCTGGAGCAGCCAGACGAAGACGTTCCACGCGCCCCAGGCGAAGACCGCGCCGCCGGCCAGCCAGCCGGTCAGCAGGGCGGGGGCCAGCCGGCGCTGCGGGGTGCGGCGCAGCACCACCCAGAGGAACGCGGTGCAGGCGGCCAGCAACAGCACGGCGGTGACGGCGTCGATGATCCTGGCGGGGCGGTGGCCGTCCAACAGCCGCAGCGGGCGGGCCAGGTGGCCGCCGAGCGCCCAGTAGAGCCGGGCGGCGGCGAGCGGCAGGGCCAGCCCTGCGGCGGTCACCGCGAGGGTGCGCTGCAGTCCGAGGGTGGCCGTGCGGGGCAGGTCGCCGATCCGGTCGGAGAGCAGCCCGGCCCAGCGCTCCCGGGCGTGCAGGGCGAAGCCGGCCAGCAGGGCGACCCCCTGGACCGCGAAGCCGCCGTAGACCACGGCGAACACCCAGGGCTGTAGCCAGCCCTGCGGGTCGACCGAGGGCTCGGTGCCGAGCAGCAGCTCGGTGCCGAAGATCAGCGGAAGTTCGATCAGCAGGGCGCCCAGCATCCCGCTGCCGACCCAGGCCGGGAAGAGCACCAGCCCGGCCGGGATCCGCCGGCCCCAGGGGCGGACGAAGGCCAGCGCCAGGGCGACCGCCACCGCGTCCATGACGAAGGTGACCAGGTTGGCGGCCCACAGCGCGCCGGAGTGGGCGATCTCGGCGTCCGGGCCGAATCCGATCGTGCTGCCGCACAGCCAGAGGGTCTTGAGGGTCAGGTACGGCACGGTGGCCGCGACGGTGAGTGCGCAGATGCCCCGGCGCAGTGCGCCGGACGGGGTGAGGTCCATGGGTCCACCCTCCCGTCCGGCGCCCGCCCGGGGCCTCCGCCCTGGTCAGGAACCGGATCCCCCCGGAGGGGGAAGCGGTGCTACTCCTGAGGGAGGGTCACCCCGCTGGCGCGGAGCATCTCCTCGCGCTCCACCACCTTGACCCGCTCGCGCTGCTGCGGCTCGCCGAGCGCCTTCTCGTACGCGTCCAGCAGCTTCCAGCCGTCCCAGGTGGTGTACGCGACCTGGTTGGCCGTCAGGTGCGCGAGGACGGCGTCCTCCTGCGGGGCGTCCGGGGTGCGCAGCGCGCCGGCCCGGAAGTCCTCGATCAGGCAGGCCACGGTCTCGTTGGCGTCGCCCTTGGTGTGGCCGATCAGGCCGACCGGGCCGCGCTTGATCCAGCCGGTGACGTAGGTGGACGGCAGGTGGTGCCCGGCCTCCATGACCCGGCCGGCCTCGTGCGGCACGGTGCCGGAGACGGCGTCCCAGGGCAGCTTGGGCAGCTCCTCGGAGAGGTAGCCGACGGCGCGGTAGACGGCGCCCAGGTCCCAGTCGGTGTACGCGCCGGTGCCCTTGACGTTGCCGGTGCCGTCGAGCTCGGTGCGCTCGGTGCGCAGGCCGGTGACCTCGCCGTTCTCGCCGAGCACCTCGACCGGGGACTCGAAGAAGTGCAGGAAGAGCTTGTGCGGGCGCTCGCCGATGTCGCGGATCGCCCAGTTCTCCAGGGTGGAGGCGACCATGTCGGCCTGCTTGTTGCCCCGGCGGGTGGCGATCGAGCCCTCGTCGTAGTCGATGTCCTCGGGGTTGACGATGACCTCGATGTTCGGCGAGTGGTCCAGCTCGCGCAGCTCCATCGGGCTGAACTTGGCCTGGGCCGGGCCGCGGCGGCCGAAGACGTGGACCTCCAGCGCCTTGTTGCCCTTGAGCCCCTCGTACACGTTGGCCGGGATCTCGGTGGGCAGCAGCTCGTCGGCGGTCTTGGCCAGGATGCGGGCCACGTCCAGCGCCACGTTGCCGACGCCGAGCACCGCGACCTTCTCGGCCTCCAGCGGCCACTCGCGCGGGACGTCCGGGTGGCCGTCGTACCAGGAGACGAAGTCGGCCGCCCCATAGGAGCCGTCCAGCTCGATGCCGGGGATCTTCAGCTCGCGGTCGGCCATCGCGCCGGTGGAGAAGACCACCGCGTCGTAGAAGCGGTGCAGGTCGTCCAGGGAGAGGTCGGTGGGGTAGTCCACGTTCCCGAACAGGCGGATCTGCGGCTTCTCCAGCACCTGGTGGAGCGCGGTGATGATGCCCTTGATCCGGGGGTGGTCGGGGGCGACGCCGTAGCGGATCAGGCCGAAGGGCGCGGGCATGCGCTCGAACAGGTCGATCGACACACCGGGGTCGGCGGCGACCTCGGACTTCATCAACGCGTCGGCGGCGTAGATGCCGGCGGGGCCGGCTCCGACTATGGCCACTCGGATGGGGCGGGACATACGTGCATCCTTCGGCTGGGCAGCGTTGACCGCCAGGGTGCCCGGCGGTTCCTGGTTAGGCTACCCTTTCCCGATCTATGGCCCCATAGGGATGCCCTATGTCCATCAGGTGCAGAGGTCTGGACCACGCCCCATCCGTGGTGCTAGGGCCGGGTCACCGCCGGGTCACCCGGCCGCGAGCGACGGCGTGCAGGTCCAGGTCCAGTACGGGCGCGGCTCGGTGCTCGGGCTCGGGTCGGCGGTCCACGTGGGACTGGGGCTCGGGCTCGGGCTCGGGCTGATCGTCGGGCGGGGGCTGCTGACGGTCGGGCTCGGCGGCCAGGCCGGGGTGGTCAGGACGCAGGCGCCGGGGGCCGTCACGTCGGTCATGGCGATCCGGCCGATCCGGAAGGGTCCCTGGCCGTACCAGCCGTGGAAGGAGACGGTCACCTGGTTGACCGCGACCACGGAGACGGTGGCGGTCAGGGTGGTCCACCCGGAGCCGTCGGCCCAGCGCGTCACCTTGCCGTCGGGGACCTTCGGGACCCCCTCGACGGTGACGAAGGCGTAGGACCCGGAGACCTCGGCCGTGAGTTCGTAGGTGGAGCCGGGAACGACCCGGACCGCCTGGGTGCAGCCGGCCTGCTCGTGGGTTCCGGGGCGGCCCTCCACGATCCGGTCGGTGAGGGTCACGTCACCGGTGCAGGACCAGCCGGAGCTCAGCGGTTCGGCGAAGTCGCCGTTGCGCACCACCTGCTGGCGTGGCGGCTCGGCGGCGGCGGGTACGACCGTGACCAGGCCGACGAGGGCCAGGGCCACGGCTCCGAGCAGGGCGGCGGGGGTGGCGGACTGTCTGTGGGGTGCACGCATTGCCTTCTCCTGGTGGGGAGTTGTGGACGGGCAGCGGTGCAGGGAGTGGGCCCAGCCTGGTGGAGGGCGGGAGGCCGGGTCAAGAGTGCCGAATTCGCCGATCCTCTGGACGGTATATTCAACTCACCGGTATATGTAGAGGCATGACGGAACGTTCGATGCAGGAGCCGACACTGCTCCTGCTCACCGCGCTGGCCGATGCGCCCCGGCACGGGTACGCGCTGCTCCAGGAGGTCACCGCGATCTCCGGGGGCCGCGTGAAGCTCCGCGCCGGGACGCTCTACGGAGCCCTGGAACGCCTGCTCAAGCAGGGACTGGTCCGGGTGGAGGGGGAGGAAGTGGTCGACGGCAGGGCACGGCGGACCTTCGGGCTCACCGACGGCGGGCGGGAGGTGCTGGAGCGCGAGGCCGAACGGCTGCGCGCGGTGGTGGCCGAGGCCGACCGGCGGCTGTCCTCGGGCCGCGCCGCGCAGCTGCGTCCGGGATTCGCCTCGTGAGTGGGGCGAGCGGGGCAAGCGGGATGGGCGGGGCGAGCGGCCTCGGGGTGCGGGTGGCGATGCGCCTCCACCCGGGGTCCTACCGCCGGGGCGAGGGCGCCGAGTTGGCGGCGGTCTTCGCGGACGCCACCGCCGGGCGGGGGCGTTGGTCGGCCGCGCGGGAGTGGGTCGATCTGGCCGGGCACGGCCTGCGGATGCGGCTCGGGCTCGGGTCGGACCGGACACTGGCTCAACTGGCTGCTCTGGCAGCGCCGTTCGCGGGGGTGGCGGCGGTGGCGGGCACGCTGGCGGAGGAGGTGGACGGCGTGGTCGTCTCCCTGCAGCGCGGGTGGCCCCTGTACTGGCTGATCGCTGCGCCGGTGGACACCCTGCCGGGCTTCGGCTACTGGCTCGGCCGGGCGGGTCTGCTCCTCCTGTTGGTGGTGGCCGTCGCGGCCGTCACCGGCCGTTGGACCGCGGCCCGGGCGCTGGCGCCGCCGGGCCTGCTGGCGGTCCTGGGCCACATGGTGGTCGAGTCGCTGCTGTCGACGAGCTGGTCCTACGGGGACGGCCCTCGGCTGCTCGCCAGGATGGCGGCCTGGTACGGGCCGCAGGTGATCTGGCTGCTGATCCTGATGGCCGCGCCCCGGGACCTGCTCGGGCCGCCGACCAGGGGGCGGCGCCTGAGCTCTCTGGCGGGTCTGCTGGTCGGCGGTGTGCTGCTGAACACCGCGCTCGGGCTGGGGCCGTTCCGGATCCTCGGTGCGGGGGCGCCCAGCGTCGTGCTGGCCCTGCTGCTCGGTGCGACGGAGCTCACGCTGCTCGCCGTGGCCGTGCCCGCGCTGCTGCGCGGCCGGCCGGGTCCGGCGGCGGCGGCCGTGGCGGGGGTGCCGGTGCTCGCCCTGATGCTGCTCTCGGCCGCCGCCCACCTGTGGAACTCCGGCCACCACGTCCTCGCCGTCGCGCTGCTGGCCGGGTTCGCGCTGCTGGCCGCCGTCCTGCCGCACTGGCGGCCCGGCTTCCTGGAGCGGCGCCCGCCCACCGCTCGTTAGAGCCTGTCTGACAATTCCCGCCGGGTCCGGCCCTCCCCCAGCCTTCGGCCGGGAGGTGCCCCCTTGGCACGCACGCTCGCCGCACGGCCGAAACGCCCAAGTAGCTCCGCTACGAGGGCGTCCCGGCCGCACGCCGATCGCACGCACCGAACGACCCGCCCTGATCCGACGCGAATTGTCAGACAGGCTCTAGTGTCCTGAGTCCTTGATCCGTCGTTGGTCAGTGCATGGGACGTCCTGGGCCGAGGCTGGCCGAGCTGGTGTTGTCGGATCACGAGCGGCAG